>NZ_JAIZRS010000012.1:0-210722 GCF_020419985.1 Burkholderia sp. AU32262 | reverse complement strand
GGATTGGGGATTACGCGGACAAGATGATGAAAGACGCCGCCGCGAACGGTGACCAGGCGGGAGTCGACGCGTGGAAGGAAGGTGGAGCGAATCGCGCGCTGATGCAAGGTGCCGGTGCGGCGCTGGTAACGGGGTTGGCTGGCGGCAACGCAGTAGGTGGCGCAGCTGGTGCGGCGATCGCGTCGATTGCATCGGGCAAGTTGAACGAACTGAGCAGCGCGATCGCCGGCAGCGATCCGACCGGCAACGCCAATATGAATCAGGCGCTGGGCAATATTGTGGCGAACGCGCTTGCGACCGGAGCTGGTGCGGCCGTGGGTGGTGAAGCGGGGGCGTTCTCCGGATACAACGTTGACCGGTTCAACCGGCAGTTGCATCCGGACGAGACGAAGGCGATCCACGACAAGGCAAACGGTGATAAGGATGAAGAGAAACGCCTCACGCGTGCTGCCTGTTACGCCGTCAAATGCTGGGCAGAGTATGCGGCAGGTAGCGACGAGCGAAACAAGAATTTTGTGAGTGAAGTAGAGGCGGCATCGCTCACAAACGAACTCGACTGGGTGAATCAACAGAAGAGCTCTGGTCTCTTTGAATATACTGCTCTGCAGAAAGGCGGCGACGCCATCAAGAACGATCCGGTTGGAGTCGCAAAGGACGCGGTCAAAGTGGCTCTCGGCAGCTTTACGACAAAAACCGGGGTGGGATTCTGTACGACTGGCCTTGGATGCGCCGCTGGTGTTCCAATGATTGCATTTGGCACAAGCGAAATCGCTGAAGGTGCCGATGGTCTGTATAATCGATATAATGGGATTAGTCAGCCTGGAACAAACGCGCTGCGCGATCAGTTTAACCAGACATTTTCGGGATATTGGGGGCCAATTGTATATGATGGGCTGAGTCTGGCCGCATCTCTTGCAGCTGTTTACGCCCCAGTCCCGCTGAAAATGGGGGTCGCCGATGGGCTGAATCGTCCTAATTCAATTTTCGGAGTGATGGTTCCAAAAATTAACAATAAGACGTTGATTCCATTTGTAGGCAAAGAGATGCCATATGGTACGACGCAAGGAATGTTGCTTTTTGGGGTTGGCTCAAAAGGTATGACGGTCATAAATGATATTCAAGGATCGGGAGGCAAAAAGTGAATTGGATGCGTTTGTATGCAACCGTTCAAATATTTTTTGTTGTCGGAGGAGCATCTGTTGCAGCAGCAGGGTTTTATGCATTCTTGGTGATATTGGGTGCGCAGAAAATTATGGGGGTAAGTGAAAATATCTCAATATTTTTCATTGGCCTACCCATTTTCATTGGGTTGTTTATTTTTTTCGCAAAGCGATTTCCGTCACAATTCCGCAAATCTGGCTTCATAAGTGATTCTCCAAGAAAATTTGGCCCCTGGTTCAAATGATGTTCGCTTTGGCGGGGGGCGGCCCGCCGATTATTTTCACGCTCTTTCATAACGATCGAGGATGTATTTTTCGACAGCGCTGCCCGGCGAACATTTGGTGATCTGGCCGTTTCGATTTCACTCATGTGGGGCCGTTTGCCGTTTAATTTTGTGTTGAAAGACATTCTCGCGAGACAGTCGCGACGCCACGGAAAAAATAAATGAGAATTGCTAGAGAGCTTGTCATGCTGTCGTTGACGGTCGCTTCGTTCGCTGTCTATGCGCAGCAGGCTCCGACGCCGGAAGACCGCGCGGCGGCCGCACGTGCGAACGCCGAACAGGAGCGACAAGCGCAGCAGCAACGGGAAGCTGAGCAACGTAATGCGGCATTGCAAGCGCCGTCGGTTCGGTCCGACGTGCCGCGCGCCGAGGCGTATCCGGCCCTCCCCGTTGAAACACCGTGCTTCCGCATCGAACGATTCACACTCGACGTGCCCGACGCACTGCCCGCGTCCGTGAAAGCGCGAGGCGCGTCGGCATTGCCGATGGACCGCTTCGCGTTCGCGCGCGAATGGCTTGCGCACTACGCCGGCCAGTGCATCGGCAAACAAGGCCTCGACGTGCTCGTCAAGGGCCTGTCGCAAGCGATCCTGGCGCGCGGGTACGTCACGACGCGCGTGCTGCTGCCTGAACAGGATCTGTCGACCGGCACCCTCAAGTTGTCGCTGATCCCCGGTGTGATCCGCCATGTGCGTTTCGCTGACGAGAAACTGCGCGGTACCTGGAGAACCGCCTTCCCGACCGGCGACGGCGAACTGCTAAACCTGCGCGACCTCGAACAGGGTCTCGAGCAGATGAAGCGCGTGTCGAGCCAGGACGTGTCGATGCAGATCGTCCCCGCCGACGTGCCGGGCGAGAGCGACGTCGTGCTCGACGTGAAGCGCGGCAAACCCTGGACCGTCGTCGCGTCGATCGACAACTCGGGCACGCGCGCGACCGGCCGGCTGCAAGGCAACCTGTCGCTCGGTATCGACAATCCACTGGGCCTGAACGACATCTTCAACATCGGTGTGAGCCAAGATCTCGAGCTAGGCGACAAGCGGCTTGGCTCGCACGGCTGGAACGGGTTTTATTCGATCCCGTGGGGCTACTGGACCGCGACGCTCTCGGCTTACACGAACACGTACTACCAGCAGATCGCCGGCGTGAACCAGACGTTCGTCGCAAGCGGCAACTCGAAGACCGTCGATTTCAAGCTGAACCGCGTGCTGTCGCGCAGCCAGAACGACGTGTTCGGCGCGCAGGTCCGGCTCTCGCGCCGCTTCGGCCAGAGTTTCATCGAAGACACCGAAATCCCGCAGCAGCGCCGCAACAACACGTTCATCGAACTCGGCCTGACCGATCGCCACTATTTCGGCAACGCGCAGTTCGACGGCACGCTCGCGTACCGGCAGGGGATTGGCGCATTCGGCGCGCAGGACGACAGCCTGGCGGCCGACGGCGGACCGACCTATCGCTACAAGATGGCGGTGCTCGACGCGAACCTGTCGGTGCCGTTCGCGATCGCGCAGCAGCCGTTTCGGTACGTCACGACATTTCACGGCCAGTACACGGGCAACACGCTGTACTACATCGACGACCTGACGATCGGCAGCCGCTACACCGTACGTGGTTTCGACGGCGAGACGATGCTGGCCGCGGCACGCGGCTTCTACTGGCGCAACGAGCTGCAGGCGCCGATCGGGCAGACGGGGCTCGCGGCTTACGCGGGCCTCGACTACGGGCGCGTGTGGGGACCGCAGCCGGTCGCGCTGGTCGGCACGCAACTGGCCGGCGCCGTGATCGGCGTCAAGGGCAGCGTCGCGACACGCTTCGGCGGTTATGGTTACGACCTGTTCGCCGGCACGCCGGTGTACAAGCCGTCCGGCTTTCCGACGGCCCGCGTGACGCTCGGGTTTCAGCTGACGGCCCAGTTTTGATGAGAACGCACTCGGGATCAACTGGAGCCGAGCGGGAGTCTTCCCGCGGCAATCCAACCAGGCGCAAACCTATCGAGACGGCACCGTGCCTGTTCTACAGTCGTGTAGGACATGCGCAGCGGACCGCCAGCGGATACGGGGCGTGCGCCGGACGCGGCGGGCTGTTTTCGATGCGGCGTGGGTGTTCGATCGTACCGGTCGGCTGCATATCAGGCGCTTAAACAGTCGGCCGGATCTTCAACTTGCGGAGACTGCCTCAGCATATCGGCGGCGAATTGCGGCATACCAACGGGGAGTGGGCAGGCGCAGTATCGGCCGGCCGAGTTTTTAAATGAAATGCAGGTATATTGATAAGAATACTTATCCCGATGGTCGCGATGCAAGTTCTGGGCGTTGACGTATTCGCACCACCGCGTGCCCGAGGAGGGCCGTAACGACGCTAGTTGCCCGATTCCTTCGTCACGTCATGACGATAGGCACGCGGCGAGCAGCCCACGATGCGTTTGAACGCATGGCCGAACGCGCTATCCGAGTCGTAGCCGAGCCGCTGCGCGATCGCCGAGATCGACGCCGTGGAGTGGCGCAGTTCGCGCATCGCCAGCTGTATCCGCCACCGCAACACGTATTCGAGCGGGCCGAACCCGAGCCGCCGCTTGAAATGCAGCGCGAACGTCGAACGCGACACATGGCAGCAGGCCGCCAGCGCGTCGACGGTCCAGCGTCGCTCGGGCGCCGCGTGAATCTCGGCCAGCGCCGCGCTCACCCGCGGATCCGCGAATCCGGCCAGCCACCCGACGTCGCCGTTCGCGCCGGCGTCCACATAGCGCCGCAGGATCTGCACGAGCATCATGTGTCCGAGATGCCGAACCATCAGCGAGCCGCCCGGCGACGCCGCGACGAACTCCCGTGCGAGTTGCTGCAGCGACCAGCGCAGTACCGCCGCCGGTTCGGAATCGCCGCTCACGATCACCACGGGCGGCAGGCTGCCGAGCAGCAGCGGCATCCGTTCTTCGTAGGCGAAGCGGCCGCCGATCAGAAAGCAATCGGCCGGTTCGCCATAGTGCGCGATACCGCGGTCGACATGTCGGTACACGTCGGCGGCGGGCACCGGCGCGACCGACGGATCGCTCGCCAGCGAAAATGCCCGCGGCGCGGCGAGCAGGAAGCAGTCGCCCGTGCGCAGCCGGACGGGTGGCCCCGCACCGTCGACGGTCAGCCAGCAACTGCCTTCGACCACTGCGTTGAATTTGATCCCGTCGGGCGGGGGCAGGTCGATGGCCCATGGGCCACCGGCCCGCAGGCCAGTGAAAAACGAGTCGCGCGTTTCCAGCAGCGACAGCACTTCCGATAGCGGGTCCACGCGCAATCCCGGACGATCTCGACGAAAAACCGGATTCTATTGCATTCACAGTCCGGATGCGCGGCCGGAGAATGGGCTCATGCAGTGACGCGGCCGATGGGCGGCCGCGTGCTTCGCACGCCGTTCCTGGAGCTTTCAATGACGAGCAGGCAGCACCCCCTTTATTCCGGATTCGACGCTGCATCGACGGCGAGCGACGTCCTGGCCGGTCTCGACCTGCGCGGCAAGACCGCGATCGTCACGGGCGGCCATTCGGGTCTCGGGCTCGCAACCACGCGTGCACTGGCGCAAGCCGGCGCGCGCGTCGTCGTCGGCGCACGGAGCGTCGCGGCCGCGCGCGAGGCGACGCGCGGCATCGCCGGCGTGGAGATCGCGACGCTCGATCTCGCGGACCCCGCGAGCGTGGATGCATTCGCGGCCCGGTTTGTCGACGCGCGGCGCAACGTACATATCGTCATCAACAGCGCGGGCATCATGGCCTGCCCCGAGACCCGCGTCGGCGACGGTCGGGAAGCGCAGATGGCCGTCAATCACCTCGGTCACTACGTGCTCGTCAACCGCCTATGGCCTGCGCTCGCGCACGGCGACGGCGCACGTGTGGTCGCGGTGTCGTCGCTCGGGCACCGGCTGTCGCCGATCCGTTGGGACGATATCGCGTTCACGCGCGGTTACGACAAATGGCTGGCGTACGGCCAGTCGAAAACCGCCAACGCCTTGTTCGCGGTGCAGCTCGACGTGCTCGGTGCGCCATTCGGCGTTCGCGCATATTCGCTGCATCCCGGCAAGATCGCGACGCCGCTGCAGCGCCATCTGACGCGCGAGGAAATGATGGCGCAAGGTTGGGTGGACGAGCACGGCGTGCCGATCGATCCGACTTTCAAGACACCTGAGCAGGGTGCGGCAACCCAGGTATGGGCGGCGACGTCGCCGCGCGTTGCCGATCTCGGCGGTGTTTATTGCGAGGATTGCGACGTCGCGACAGTGACGCGCGGCAACGAGGAATCAGGCGTGCGGCCGCATGCGATCGATCCGGAGGAAGCGGCGCGGCTGTGGGCGTGGTCCGCGGCCGCGACGGGCGTCGATGCCTTTGCCGTTCGGCGCTGACGCCCAGGTATTCGCCGGGCCGCGCGCCGCGCGGGTGTCCGGCGGCGGCACGCCATCCGCGCGCGGCAGCCTATCCGCACGTCTACCGCAGCGCGCGCCCCATCTCCGCGATCGGCATCGCGACGATCGAATTCAGCAATCGCATTTCCCCGGCGTCCGGACGCGCGATGTGCCGCACTTCATCGAGCGCCTGCTCGACGAGACGATCGAGCGGTTCAAGAAAGCGCCGCAGTTCGCTGGCGGCCGCTTTCTCCCTGAGACCGAGCGCCTGGCCGAACACGACCAGTGCGTCCATGTCGATATCGGCGAACCGCGTCGCATGTCCGAGCGGCATCGTCAGCTCGCAGTGCGGCCAGTGATCGCCGCGATGGTCGGGCCGGTGCGTCGGCGTGTGATACACGACCGTGCTGACGATGTCGTAGAACGGCGCGAGCCGATAGCCGCGCGCGTCGACGAAGAACGACAGGTTCTTCAGGTGCGCGTCGGCATTGCCGACCACCACGTTGAACACGGTCCAGCGGAACACCGACAGGCGCGTGAGCGCTCTCGTGCTGGTGCGCTCGATCGCGCGGGCCAGTTCCTGTGCGTTCGCCCGCTGATATTTGAAACCGCGGTCGTAGTTGAGCAACTGCATCGCGTCGATCGTATGCACGCGCCCGGCCGGTTCGGACGCGACGTCGCGGTCGAACCGGTCGATTACGTAGCACGCGGACGGCGCGCGCAGGAAATGCACGTCCGGTACGTCGAGCCCCATCTTCTTCGCGAGCCGCATGCAGAAGAACTCGTTGATCGCCGAATGCGGATAGCCGGCCGCACGCATGTCGGGTTTGAGCAGGTGCATCGACGGTTCGCTGCCGACCGGCTCGAACAGCGCGTAGTCGGGCGCGTCGCCGCGCAGCACCAGCAGCAGCTTCTGCTGCGCGCCGGCCGCCGACATGCGCTTGGGTGCCGTCGCCGTCAGCGCGCGCTCGGGCATCGCCTGGATGCGCCGTTCGAGCTCGTCGAGCGGCAGCGGCTGCAGGCCGCCGGGCGCTTCGCGTTCGCCATCGGCCAGCAGCGTCAGCGCGCCGGCCGATTCGCGGCCGAAGTACGCGAGCAAGCCCCACGCGTCGGCCGCATCGACCTTCGCCTCGCGCGCGAGCGATGTGCGCATGCCTTCCTCGGGCAGCAGGTTGTCGAAGAACCACTGGACCGGGCGATCGGTCGACGTGTCGGTGAACACGCCCGCGCGCAGCGGGAACGCCGGCGACAGCGGATACGCGGCGGGTGACGCGAGCCATTGCGGGTCGTACGCGAACGACCAGATGCCTTTGTCGTCGGTCAGCATGCCCATGCGCACGCCGTTGGCGGACGCGATCAGCGTTCTAGCCGCCATGGCTGCTCCTGCGGCGTTGCGCGGCCTTCAGCGCAGCGGCTTCGGATATCTCGACCGACGACTCGGCGTACAGGTGCACGCCGAGCTCGGCCAGCAGCAGCATGACCTTGCCGATTTGCGCGGTCGGCTTGCCGGCTTCCACCTGACTGATGAATTTCGGCGACAGGCCGGTCGCGTTGGCGAGTTCGTCCCGCGTGAACCCCTGCTGGATCCGCGCGGAGCGAATGAGGTGGGCGAGCGCGCCGATCGTGTCGACGGACCGGGACTCCGACATGACGTTCTCCGTGCTTCGTATCTGAGCGGGAACAGTATCGCATAACTCGGCAGATCCGGCGCTGATTCGTATTCGTACGGGAACGAACAGATGCTTCCGAGGCAGGGGGACAGCATTTCGTACCCGATCGGGAACAGATTGTCCGGAAACGGCCGTTGAGAGCCGTCCGCGTATCTGATCGGATACGGAGCGCGGGCGCCGGGCGCCTTTGCATGTGCGTCCGCCCAGCCACGCCAGGGAAAGCGCCCGGCGGATGTTCGCGGGCGGCGGTCGGTTCGTCGCGGTCCGCGGCCGGCGTGGCGACGCACGATCATTCCGCGGACGAGCGCCGAACACCTTCACCACCGTGGCACGGTGCGCGCCGCACGCCCTTTCTACAATTCCGTCCGACGTACTACAGGCGCCGCCGCACCCGAAAAGCAGGCCCGGTCCTTGCGCCGGGCAGGCGTCGGCGGCGGCGTTCGCGCCCCGCCACATGACGATTTGCACGGGAGGCGCGCATGGAACCGATGCCGGTCGTACTGCAGTGGCACGACGTTCTCGTCAGGATCGCGCTGGCGCTCGTCGCGGGCGGGCTGATCGGCCTCGATCGCAGCGAATCCGGCAAGACGGCCGGGCTGCGAACGACGATCCTCGTCTGTCTCGCCGCATGCCTGTCGATGCTGCAGGTCAATGCGCTGCTGCTGCAGGCGGGCAAGCCGGAGGGGGCGTTTTCGGTGCTCGATCTGATGCGGCTGCCGCTCGGCATCCTGACCGGAATGGGCTTCATCGGCGGCGGCGCGATCCTTCATCGCGATGGCCTCGTATCCGGCGTCACCACGGCCGCGACGCTGTGGTTCGTCACCATCATCGGGCTGTGCGTCGGCGGCGGCCAGTTGTCACTCGGCGCGCTCGGGCTGGTGCTCGCCTTGCTCGTCGTCTGGCCGCTGCGGCTGGTCGAGCAGCGTTTGCGGCGCGTCCGGACCGCGCTGGTCACGATCGAATATCCGCCGGGCTCGGTTGCGCGCGAACAACTGATCGCGAAATTGTGCGGGGCGGGATTCACGTGCCGGACGAAAAGCTTTTGCGAAACGGCTGCACGCACGGTGCGCGAGGAAGAACTGTTCGTGCAGTGGCGCGAAGCGGCCAGCGCCGACGTGATGCTGAAGCAGTTGATGCGGATCGTCGAATCCGCGGGCCTGACGTCGGTCCGTTGCTCGACGGAGAACTGACGCGCGCGGCCGCTGGAACGCGCGATGCTCGTGCAGCAGGCCGCCGTGGGCGGCTTACCCAGGAGCGAAACATGACATGTGTATCGGAGGTGATGACACGCGACGCCGCGACCATCGGCCCGACGCAGAGCCTGCGCGAGGCGGCCCGGCTGATGAGCGAGTTGAACGTCGGCGCGCTGCCCGTTTGCGATGGCACGCGGCTGATCGGGATGCTGACGGATCGCGACATCGTCGTGCGCGCGGTGTCGATGGGCGTGCCGCCGAACGAGTCGATCGAGGGCGTCGTCAGCGGACCCGCGAACTGGTGTTATGAGGACGACGACATTTCAGTGGTGCAAAATAAGATGGAAGATGCGCAGATTCGCCGCGTGCCGGTGGTCGACCGGCAGAAGCGGCTGGTCGGCATCGTCGCGCTGGGCGATCTGGCGACGGCCGCGGACGGCGCGATGTCGTCGACGCTCGGCGCGGTGTCGGCGCCGGCGCGCCCGGATCGGTGAAGTGCCATGACAGACACGGAGAACGACATGAACGAAGACAGGGAAACGCAGGTCCGCGAGCGTGCGTATCGGCTGTGGCAGGCGGATGGCGCGCCGGACGGCCGGGCCGACGAATACTGGCAGCGCGCCGAGCAGCAGCTCGATGCCGAGGGCGGCAGCGCGGACGGGCGCGTCGGGCAGACGGCCGATTCGCCGGTCGATCAGTCCGCGAAGCGCCGCATTCCGGGCGACCCGCTGCAGGACGTCGATGCGGTGCCGACCAGCGAGGTCGCGCATGAAAGGCGGCGTACGCGGTGAAGCGCGGGTAAGGCAGAGCCGGAAGGAGGACGACGATGACGGCGCATGCAGGCGAAAAGGCGGAAAAGACCGGGGACTTTCGATGCGAGAAATGCAACCGGTCGACGCACGTGCAGGCGGGCACCCGATCCCGAAGTGCCCGCATTGCGGCAACGACACGTACGGCGAGCGAACGCGCGAACCGGGCAACAAGCAGTAAGGTGATGCGGGCCGCGCACTTCGCTTCGCGCGACGCGCAGACCGGCAACGCGCGCCGCGGCGACACGCGTGCTAACCGTCCTCGCCCACTTCGGTCGGGTCCGGCAAGTCGGGCAGGTCGTCGTGACGGTCGTCGCGCTCCGGTGGCGGAATGTCCGGCGTGTCGGTCATATCGTCGTCGTTCGGTGTCGCGTTTGTCGCGTGCGTCGGGATCATGATCGTCCTCCTCGGTGTCGACAGGGCACCGGCGCGCAGCCGGCATGTCGCTATCGAGCATCGCGCGTGCCACGCGGATTGCCGCTCCTGCATCGGATGATGCGTCGCTTGTAATTTCTTCAGCGGATTCACCCGCTGGCCGTGCGGCGAGGCGGCCCGATAACGGCATGTCGCTTGCTGGAAGCGTTGCAGGCTGCCGCACCGCCCGCCGTCGCGTGGTGCGGCGCAGTCAGCATCCGGACAGGGAGAACGTCATGACGCAGGACACCCAACGACAGCACACCGCGTCGCCCGATGCGGCACGCGAGACGACCGACGCGTCGGACCGGCGCAAGCCGGCGCCCGATGGCGAATCGACCGCGCGCCGCGGCCATGCGCCCGGTGGCGGCGAACTCGACACGATTCCGGAGGACGAGGCGCGCAAAGTCGTGCCCGACGATCCGCGCCAGACCGAGGTGCGCGATCCGGCCGGCAAGCCGTGGCCCGACGAGCACGACGCGCCGGACGATTCGGGCAGTCGGCCGCGGCCGCTGTAGCGCGGCTCGCGGTGCAGGCCGACGCCGAGATGAACCCGGGCGGAGTCTCCGGTCATCGGCACCGGTTGCACGACCCCCCGATCGGCGCCGTATGCGCGAGCAGCGATCTTTATCACCGCAGCAGATAAACGTATCCGAATCGCTTCGTTGACGCACGTTGGCGCGGCCTCGTAGATTCGCGTTTTGACCGAATCAGGGGCCGTGCCGTGACGACTACCGCCATCCGCGACGCCGCAACGCTTTCCGCCGGGCATCCCGCCTTGCGGCCGGACGGCGCGGCGCAGCATTTCGACATCGTGCCGTTCGACGCGCCGCTCGGCGCCGAGGTGATCGGCGTCGACCTGTCGCAACCGCTCCACGCCGACGATTTCGCGCGCATCCATCGTGCGCATCTCGATCACCACGTGCTGGTGTTTCGCGACCAGCGCATCACGCCGGACGAGCACATCGCATTCAGCCGCCGCTTCGGGCCGCTGCAGATTCACGTGCTGCACCAGTTCGCGCTGGCCGGCCACCCGGAAGTGCTGATCGTGTCGAACATCGTCGAGAACGGCAAACCGGTCGGGCTCGGCGACGCCGGCCATTTCTGGCACTCCGACCTGTCGTACAAGGAAAAGCCGAGCCTCGGCTCGCTGCTGCACGCGCAGGAATTGCCGGCGGAAGGCGGCGACACGCTGTTCGCGAACATGCACCTCGCGTGGGACACGCTGCCGGCCCACTTGCGCCGCGCGGTCGAAGGGCGGCGCGCCGAGCATACGTATCTCGCGCGCTATGCGGAGCTGCAGGCGCGCAGCCCGTGGCGTCCCAACCTGTCGCCCGAACAGATCGCGCAGGTCGCGGCAGTCGTTCATCCCGTCGTGCGCACGCATCCGGAAACCGGCCGCAAGGCGCTGTTCGTCAGCGAGCATTTCACGACGCGCATCGTCGGGCTGCCCGACGACGAAAGCCGTGCGCTGCTCGACGAATTGTTCGCGCACAGCGTGCGCGCCGAGCACCTGTATCGGCACGCGTGGCGCGACCACGATCTGGTGTTCTGGGACAACCGTTCGCTGATGCATCTGGCCGCCGGCACGCCCGACCACCTGCGCCGCAAGCTGTACCGCACGACGATCGAAGGCGACGCGCCTTTCTGAGCCGCGCGCCGCGTCCTTCATTTTCGTCCCTTCCTGACCGGAGTTCCGATGTCGTTTTCGTTCTTGCCGGCGCGCCGCGCGCTGGCGGCCACGCTCACCGCCGCGCTCGCCTTCGCGGGTGCGGTGATCCCGCAAGCCGCGCACGCGGAGGGCCGCATCCGTATCGCCGAGCAGTTCGGCGTCGTCTACCTGATGCTGAACGTCGCGCGCGACCAGCAACTGATCGAGAAGGAAGGGCGCAAGGCCGGCCTCGACATCAAGGTCGACTGGGTGCGGCTGTCGGGCGGCGCGGCCGTGAACGACGCGCTGCTGTCCGGCGCGGTGGATGTCGCGGGCGCGGGCGTCGGCCCGCTCCTGACCGTGTGGGATCGCACGCGCGGCCGGCAGAACGTGAAGGGTGTCGCGTCGCTCGGCAATTTCCCGTACTACCTCGTGAGCAGCAACCCGAACGTGAAGACGATCGCCGATCTGAGCGCGAAGGACCGCATCGCGGTGCCGGCGGTTGGCGTGTCGGTGCAGTCGCGCGTGCTGCAGTACGCAGCGGCGAAGCAGTGGGGCGACAAGCAGTTCGACAAGCTCGACGCGCTCACGCAGGCGATTCCGCATCCCGACGCGACGGCCGCGATTCTCGCGAACAGCAACGTGATCACCGGCCACTTCGGCAATCCGCCGTTCCAGGAGCAGGAGCTCGCCGGCAACCCGAACGCGCACATCGTGCTGAATTCGTATGACGTGCTCGGTGGCCCGAGCTCCGCGACGGTGCTGTACGCGACCGAGAAATTCCGCGACGACAACCCGAAGACGTATCGCGCGTTCGTCGCCGCGCTGGCCGACGCCGCACGGCAGATCGCGGCCGACCCCGAGCGCGCTGCCGATACCTACATTCGCGTGAACGGGTCGAAGATCGATCGCGCGCTGCTGCTGAAGATCCTGCGCAATCCGCAGGTGCAGTTCAAGACCGCGCCGCAGAACACGCTGCCGCTCGCGCAGTTCATGCATCGCACCGGGGCGATCCGCAACGAGCCGAAGTCGTGGCGCGACTACTTCTTCGACGATCCCGCGACGGCCGGCGGCAGTTGAACGGCGCCGATGCAGCGGCGCCGCGATCGACGCTTATGCGTCGGCGCGGTTTCGATATGCGCAATCGATGGTTGGTCCGCACGGTGCCCGGCCGTATGTTGATGTTTTCCCCGCAAGAGATTCGATCGTGAACGCCACTTCTCCCCGAACCTGGTTGCCGCCGTATGCGGCACGTGGCGGCGTGTCGCCGGCCGCGTCCGCCGTGCCCGATACACGTGCCGGCGATCGCCCGGCCGCGAGCGCCGCACCGGCCGGCACGCACAGCGAACGCCTGCTGGCGATCGACCAGGTCAGCCTCGAATACCGCAGCGGCACGCGGATCGTTCGCGCGACGCATCAGGTGAGCTTCGACGTATACGGCAGCGACCGCTTCGTGCTGCTCGGCCCGTCGGGATGCGGGAAGTCGACGCTGCTGAAGGCGATCGCCGGCTTCATCGAGCCCGTGTCGGGTTCGATCGCGCTCGACGGCCGGCCCGTGCGCGGGCCGGGCCCCGACCGCATCGTCGTGTTCCAGGAATTCGACCAGTTGCCGCCGTGGAAGACGGTCGTCGAGAACGTCGCGTTTCCGTTGCGCGCCGCCGCGAAGCTGTCGCGCGCCGAGGCACGCGAGCGCGCGCTGCACTATCTCGACAAGGTCGGGCTGAGCACGTTTTCCGATGCGTATCCGCATACGCTGTCGGGCGGCATGAAACAGCGCGTCGCGATCGCGCGGGCGCTGGCGATGCAGCCGCGCGTGCTGCTGATGGACGAACCGTTCGCCGCGCTCGACGCGCTCACGCGCCGCAAGATGCAGGAGGAACTGCTGCGGCTGTGGGACGAATTCCGCTTCACGCTGCTGTTCGTCACGCACTCGATCGAGGAGGCGCTCGTGGTGGGCAACCGGATTCTGCTGCTGTCGCCGCATCCGGGCCGCGTGCGCGCGGAGCTCAACAGTCACGAACATTCGCTCGCGAACGTCGACACCGGCGACTTCCGCGACAACGTCGCGCGGATCCACCGCCTGCTGTTCGACACCGACACATCCCAGGCACCCACGACGGAGGACGCCGCATCATGAGTACGATCGATCCGGTCCTGCCGCCGCTGCCGCCCGTGCGCGCCGAATATACGCGCACGCTCGACACGCCGCCCGATGCCGAGCGTGCGGCGCCGGCGCCGTTGCTGCGCCGCGTCGCCGGCGCCGCGTGGTTTCGCCGCGGCGTCATCGCGCTCGTGTTGATCGCCGCATGGGAGATCGTCGCGCGCATCGTCGCGAACGATCTGCTCGTCCCCACCTTCGGCGCGACGCTGGCCGCGTTCGTGCAAGGCATCGAGTCGGGCGAACTGCTGGTCAAGACCGGCATCTCGATGTCCGTGCTGCTGCGCGGCTATGCGCTGGGCGTCCTGCTCGCGTTCGCGCTGACGTCGCTCGCGGTATCCACGCGCATCGGCCGCGATCTGCTGACGATGCTCACGTCGATGTTCAATCCGCTGCCGTCCATCGCGTTGCTGCCGATCGCGCTTCTGTGGTTCGGGCTCGGCACCGGCAGTCTGCTGTTCGTGCTCGTGCACGCGGTGCTGTGGCCGCTCGCGCTCAGCATGTATACCGGCTTCGCCGGCGTGCCCGCCACGCTGAAAATGGCCGGGCGCAATTACGGGCTCACGGGCCTGCGCCAGATCGCGCTGATCCTCGTGCCGGCCGCGCTGCCGTCGATCCTGTCGGGGCTGCGCGTCGGCTGGGCATTCGCGTGGCGCACGCTGATCGCGGCCGAGCTCGTGTTCGGCGCGAGCGCGGGGCAGGGCGGGCTCGGCTGGTACATCTTCCAGAACCGCAACGAGCTGTATACGGACCGCGTGTTCGCGGGGCTTGCGGCCGTCATCGTGATCGGGCTGCTGGTCGAGAACCTCGTATTCGATACGCTCGAACGCGCGACCGTGCGGCGGTGGGGCATTCAGCACTGACGCGTCCGTTCGCGATCAATCCCGGCGCGGGCATAACGTAAGCTGAAATCGGTTTTTCACGCGCAGTGGCGCGTCTCTATACTTTGCGGACGCGTGTAACAGACGCCGTGTAACGGACGCGTGTAACGGACGCCGTGTCGCGCATTGCCGCGACGCTCCCCATCTCCCAAACAAGGACCTGCCGAATGACTGCCCGTGACGCCGTCGATCCGCGTGAAGCATTGCGCGACGCGCTTGCCGCGCTGCCCGATCTCGCGACCGCGATCGGGCACGATGCCGCACAGCGCGAGGCGCGTCGCGAGTTGCCGTTCGAAGGCTTCGCGATCTTCCGGCGCTCGGCGCTGGGCGCGCTGCGGATTCCGGTCGCGCGCGGCGGCCTGGGCGGCACGCTGGTCGACCTGTTCGATACGATCGCGACGCTGGCGGCCGCCGATTCGAATCTCGCGCACGCGCTGCGCATCCACTACGACCAGACCGAGACGCTGCGGCTGTCGCCTCGCACCGCATTCAACGACGTGCAGCTCGAGCGCGTGCTGGCCGGTGCGATCTTCGGCGGCGCGTCGACCGAGCGCGGCACGTCGCGCCCGGGCGAGAACACGACCGTGCTGCGCCGCGACGGCGATCACCATCGCGTGACGGGCCGCAAATACTATTCGACGGGCACCGCGTTCGCCGATTTCGCGCGCATCAACGTGGAGAACGAGCAGGGCGACGCGCTCGCGGTGATCATTCCCGTGGCGCGCGACGGCCTGCAGGTGCTCGACGATTGGGACGGCATGGGCCAGCGCATGACCGCGAGCGGCAGCCTGCTGCTGAACGACGTGCAGGTGTTCGCGGACGAAGTGGCTCCGCGCGACGGATCGACGCTCGTCGGCCGTCATTGCGGCGCGCTGCGGCAACTTCATCTCGTCGCGACGGGCGCGGGCATCGTGCGCAACGTGGTGGCCGACGCGCGCCGCTATGTGCTCGCGCACGGCCGTCCCGCGCTGCACAGCCCCGCGCCGACCGCGCGCGACGATCATTTCGTCCAGCAGATCGTCGGCGAGCTGTCCGCGCACAGCCACGCGATCGATGCGCTCGTGCGAGAAAACGCGCGCGCGCTCGACCGCTCCGCCGACGCGATCGAAGCGGGCGCAGCCGATGCGGATGCGGTCGTGCTCGACAGCGCGCTCGCCACTGCCCGCACGCAACTGATCGTCAGCAAGCTCGCGCTGCATGCGGCCGAGCGGCTGTTCGAAGTGGGCGGCGCGTCGGCGACGGCGCGCACGCACAACTTCGATCGCCACTGGCGCAACCTGCGCACGATCTTCAGCCACAACCCGCTGCTGCACAAGGCACGCGTGGTCGGCGATTACGAATTGAACGGCGTGACGACGCACCTGACCGAAGGGCGCGTGTTCTGACGACGGCAGCCGCCGGCTATGGCGGTGCCGGCACGCCGCGTTCCAAATCCGGCTTCAACGCCGCAAGCCGGCTTCGCGCAGCAGCGGCAGCACGCGCTCGCCGAAGAAGTCGAGATCGGGCTTGAAGTCGTAGAAACTCAACTGGATACCGTCGATGCCCGCGCGGTGCAGCCGCACGATGGTATCGGCGACTTCGTCGGGCGAGCCGGTGATCGAGATGTTGCCGCCGATCGCGCGTGCGGCGGCCTGCGCACGCAGCTCGAAACCGCCGCGCCACGCGTGCGCGTCGCTGTCGAAGCGGTGGAAGCTTCCTTCGTCCGCATGCGCGACGATCGCGTCGCGGTACGCGCGCGCTTCGGCCGCCGTCTCGCGGCAGATCACGAGCGGATTGAGCAGCGTGCGGATCGCGCGGCCGCGCGCGGCGGCGGCCGCCTTCACGCGAGCGGTGTGCGCGGGCAGCGCGTCGATCGCGCGTTCGGCGTCGGGGCCGGCCGGGCTCGTGACGAACACGATGTCCGAATAGCGTGCGGCGAACGCGATGCCCGCGTCGGAGCCCGTCGCGTTGATCAGCAGCGGGCGGCCATAGCGCGGCTTCGGCGTCACGAATGCGCCGCCCAGCCGCCAGCTCGACAGTTCCGGCGCGTAGCTGAAATTATCCGGTTGCGCCCACAACTGCTGGACCGCGTCGAGGAATTCCGCGGCCATCTCGTAGCGCCGGTCGTGTTCGATCCGGTTCCAGCCGAACATCTCGTGCTCGATCGCGCGGTGGCCGGTCACCACGTTGATGCCCCAGCGTCCACGCGAGATGTGGTCGAGCGTCGCGGTGAACTTCGCGAAATGGAGCGGATGCCACGGCCCGTAGAGCACGTGGCTCGTCGCGACGAGGATGATCCGCTCGGTGCGCGCGGTCAGCGCGGCGAGCGTCATGAACGAGTCGAGCGCCTGACCGTCGAACACGCCGCCGTAGCCGCCTTTCGGCAGCCACTGCGACAGCGCGAACACGAGATCGAAGCCGAGCGCTTCGGCGCGCGCCACGAGATCGGCGTTGTAGTCGAACGTCCAGTCGGTCGAGCGCGGCAGCGTCGATGCGCTCCATCCGCCGGCCTGGATCGGCAGGAACAGCCCGAGCATCAACGGCTGCGCGAGCGTGCGCGACACGGGGCTGTCGGGGAAATCCGCCGGCGAATGCACGTCGACGAACGGCGACGGCGCGAGCGGGGCGGTGACGGAGGAGTCGCTCATCACAGGGTCCTTGCTGAAAGGTGCGGCGCGACGCACGCGGGTGCGCGGCTCGATGCGGCGACGAGCGGTGCGGGACGCGTCATAGCTTGCCCGGCCTCGGATCGGGCACGAAGCCGTCGCGGTTCGGCATCCGCACGCGCGGCAGCGTGCGCGCGTCGAGCCGGGCGTCGCCGGGCACGATGCCGTTCAGGTGGAGAACATACGCGGTGACCGCATAGACGTCGTCCGCGCTCAGCGATTGCGGCGCGTTGTACGGCATCGCCCGGCGAATGTAGTCGAACAGCGTCGTCGCGTAGGGCCAGTAGCTGCCGACCGTCTTTCTGGGCTTCGCGCTCGCGAGCGAGCCGATGCCGCCGACGAGTGCATCGCCGACGCCGCCTTCGCCGCCGGCGCCGTGACACATCGCGCATTTGTCGGCGAACACATGGCCGCCGCGTACGACCGTGCCCGCGCCGGGCGGCAGGCCGCTGCCGTCCGGCGCGACGTCGATGTCCCACGCGGCGAACGCCGCGCGATCGACTGGCTGCCCGAGGCCCAAGCCGGCGCCGAACGCGCCCGACGTCATCATGCAGGCCGCCAGCAGGCAAGCGAGCGGCTTACGCATTGCGCACCTCGCCGTCCGTGTCGACACGCCAGTTCTGGATGCCGTTGTAGTGGTACTGCGAGTTCAGGCCGCGCGCGGCGACGAGCGCGTCGCGGGTCGGCTGCACGTAGCCGGTCTCGTCGGTCGCGCGGCTTTGCAGGTCGGCCGGCTCGCCGCGCCACACCCAGTCGGCCTCGAAGCGCGTCAGCGCGCGGTCGCGTACGTCGCCGGCGAGCCGCGCGGGGCGCCACGTGCGGCCGCCATCGGTCGACACGTCGACGGCGCGAATCCGGCCGCGGCCCGACCACGCGTAGCCGCCGATCGTGTAATAGCCGTGCGCGGCGAGCCGATGGCCGGCCGACGGCCGCGTGATCACCGACTTCGCGTCCATCTCGAACACGAACTGCCGCGCGCAGCCGTCGGGCAGCAGGTTCGTGTATTTCGACGTTTCCTCGCGCGTCATCTCCGGCGCACGCACCAGCTTCAGCCGTCGCAGCCACTTGATGTTCGTGTTGCCTTCGAATCCCGGCACGATCAGCCGCACCGGGTAGCCGTTCTCCGGGCGCAGCCGTTCGCCGTTCTGCGCATAGACGACCAGCGCGCGCTCGAGGATCCGGTCGAGCGGCAGGCTGCGCGTCATCGCCGCGCCGTCCGCGCCTTCGGCGAGCAGCCAGCGTGCGTCGGGATCGATGCCCGTTTCGTCGAGCAGCGTCGACAGCCGGACGCCGCTCCATTCGCAGCACGACAGCAACCCGTGCGTGAACTGAACGGGCAGCCCGCTCGGGCCGTTCCATTCGCTGCCGGTGTTGCCCGAGCATTCGAGGAAGTGGATCCGCGATTCGGACGGGAAGCGCAGCAGGTCGTCGAGCGTGAAGACGCGCGGCTCGCGCACGAGGCCGTGCACGACGACGCGATGGCGTTGCGCATCGATGTCCGGCACGCCCGCGTGATGACGCTCGTAGACGAGCCCGTTCGGCGTGATGTCGCCGAACAGGTCGGCGAGCGGCGTCATCGACGAGCCGGAACCGGGTAGCGCAGGGGGGCGGGCGCTGCGACGGATCACGTCGCGCTCGTGCTGCCCAGGCATACCGTACGGTGGCGACAGCAGCGGCGCGCCGGGCGCGCGCGTCCACGGCGGCACGTCGAGGGGCGGGCTCGCGAGCGCGCCGCCGGCAGGCAGCATCGCGGCCGCCCAGCCGCCGGCGAGCTGACGCAGCGCCGCGCGTCGGCCGGCGCGCGGCGCACGGGGAGGGAAACGGGAATCGGTCATGGTCGAACGCGTGTCGCGCGCGGGGGCCGCGCGCTGAGAAACGATCATTTTCTGCAACCGGGCGCGGCGCGGCAAACAACGATTCCCGCTTTGCTTATCGTGACGATTGCGCCGCGCGCGATGCGCATGCCGTCAGAACTTCACGCGCAGCCCGCTGACGAACGCAAGCTGACGGTTCGTCGACGATGCGCTGCCGATGTTCGAGATCGCCGCGATCTTGCGATAACCGCCCGAGGTCGAGGTGCTCGCATCGCCGGCCGCGAGCTGGTAAATGCCCGACACGTAGATATCGGTGCGCTTCGACAGCGCATAGTCGAACCCGAGCGTGAACTGGTGCCAGCGCGGTTTCAGCGTCTGGCCGCTCGTGCCCGGCAGACCGCTCGCGCGCCCGTCGGTAAACGTATAGACACCGATCAGCGTGGCCGCCGGCGTGAGCTGGTAGCGCGCGTTCACGTCGTAGTTGTTGAACTTGCGCGACGAGCCGTCGAGATAGTCGAGCTGCGTGTGGCTCCACGCGAAGCCGAGCGTCGCGCGGCCAAGCGCGTAATTCGCGCCCACCGCGCCGATCTGCTGCTTCAGTACGCCGCCGTTCAGCCCGTAGAAGAACGCGCCGCTGTAGTCGTTGCCGGTGGTCGAGGTCGCACCGCCCACCGCGCCGCTCGTGTTCGACGTCGCATTCGGATGATTGAACCGCACATAGCCGCCGCCGATCGACAGCGGCCCGTTCACGTAGTTCGCCGATGCACCCCACGCGTTGTTGTTCGAGAATCCGGTGCCCGCGCCGCCATTGGCCTGGTTGCTGAACGCATAGAGCAGGTCGGCCGTGAAGCCGGCGATCGTGTCGCTGCGGAACTTCACCGCGTTGTTCAGCCGGAAGCTCTGGTTCAGGTTGTCGTTGTCGCCCACGTGCGTGGCCGGCGATCAGAAACCCGGCCCCGAGTACGGCGCGACGAGATCGGTGATCGGCTCGTACTGACGGCCGAACGTCAGCGTGCCGAGGCCTTTCTTGCCGAGGCCCACGTACGCTGAGCGGCCGAACAGGCGGCCGCCCTGGCCGAGTCCGCCGTCGCTCGGGCGGAACCCGCTTTCGAGCGTGAACACCGCCTGCACGCCGCCGCCGAGATCTTCCGCGCCTTTCAGGCCCCAGCGGCTGCCGCTCAGCTTGCCGCTCGTCTGCTGGATGTTGCTCGCGCCGCCCTGGTTGTTCGTATACGCGATGCCGGCATCGACCACGCCGTACAACGTCACCGAACTCTGCGCATGCGCGCCGACCGAACCGATCGAAACCAAACCCAGTACCACCGTTTTTTTGATCATGACCATCCTCTGTTTTTATCAGTACGTTTGTGAGGATCACGATGCTATTGACGATGGACGCGCCGATGAACGGCCGATCCGTGGTTTGTAATTCGCTGCGCGGCCGATTTGTAATGTGCGCTGCCGTCGGCCCGGCAGGTGCGCCGCGATCGCGTCCGGCGCGCCTGCTGCGGCGAACGCATCGCGCCGACCGCGAACGTCGCTCGCCGGAAATGCACGTATGCGGTCATATCGATCGATGAAATCATTCGATGTGCGCAATACCCGTCCTGTGCACGGCGATGCGTTTACGCAACGACCGCTAGGCGGCGAGCGGCCGATGCGCTATGCGCGTTCGCATATCGATTTCGCAAAACGTTGGTAGGGCCGTGCGGGGCGCAACGGTAGAGTCTGGCATCCGGCCGCGGGCCAGCATGCCTCGTGAGCGGCAAGGCGCTCGGCATGCGCGCTTGCCGATTGGGCCGATCAACGACAAAGGAGCCGTTTGACATGAGTCGCGATGTACTGTTTCTGCTGGAACCGGGCTTTGCCGATCCGAAGCATCCGGGCCAGCGCTTCGTCTGTCCGCATGGACTGCCGATCGAGGGGCTGCTGGCGAGCGCGCCCGATCTCGCGGCGCGCCTCGACGTGAAGCGCGTCGGCTTCGAGCGGCCGCGGCCTGCGGTGATCGACGCGCTCGACGACGCGCACCAGGGTCTGCCGGTGCTCGTGCTGGGCCGCGACCGGCCCGCGCCGGACGATGCGCAGACGCTCGGCGACGTGCGCTTCGTCACCGACGCGCGCCGCATCCTCGAACTGCTGGCCGAGCGCCACGGCTTTCCGGCGCTGCATTGACGCGGCGGTTTCGCTTTCCATCCTATTCCATCCGATCGACAGGAGCATCCGATGTCGTCAATGTCGGCAGTACGTCGCCGCCTGCTGCTTGCCGGCGCCGCAGTGGCGGCGCATCCATTGGCCGCGTTCGCCGCGCCGGCCGCCGACGCCGATCTGGCCGGCACGACGTTGCGCGTCGCGACCTACAAGGGCGGCTGGCGCGCGCTGCTGCAGGCAGCCGGGCTCGGCGACAC
Organism: Burkholderia sp. AU32262; assembly: GCF_020419985.1. Lineage (NCBI taxonomy): Bacteria > Pseudomonadati > Pseudomonadota > Betaproteobacteria > Burkholderiales > Burkholderiaceae > Burkholderia > Burkholderia sp. AU32262. The sequence goes on along the minus strand of NZ_JAIZRS010000012.1, from coordinate 189,255 downwards.
GCCGTACCGGATCGAGTGGCGCGAGCTGAACAACGGCGTGCTGCATATCGAGGCGCTCAACGCGGACGCGCTCGATATCGGTTCGGGTAGCGAAATTCCCGCCGTGTTCGCCGCGCGCCAGAAAGCCAATGTGAGATTCATCTCGCGTGTGCGCGAAGACCTGAACAACCAGGTCACGCTCGCGCGCAAGGACACGCCGATTCGTGGCATCGCCGATCTGAAGGGCAAGCGCGTCGGCTACGTGCGCGCGACGACCTCGCACTATTTCCTGTATCGACAACTGGCCGAAGCCGGCCTGACCTTCGACGATATCCGGCCGATCAATCTGTCTCCGACCGACGGGCTGTCCGCGTACGATCGCGGCGACATCGACGCGTGGGCGATCTATGGCTACAACGGCCAGCTCGCGCGCAATCGCTACGGCGCCCGCGTGCTGAAAACGGGGAAGGGCTATCTGTCGGGCAATTTTCCGGTGTACGCGAATCCGCGCACGCTCGACGACGCGCGCCGCCGCGCGGCAACCGGCGATCTGCTGCTGCGGTTCCGGCGTGCGTATGCGTGGGCGAACGGGCATTTCCGCGACTACGCCATCGCGCAGAATCGCGAGACGCGCGTGCCGGTTGCCGATCTCGTCACGATGTTCGACCAGCGCAGCGAGGACTACGCGCTGCTGCCGGTGACGCCCGACGTGGTCGCCCAGCACCAGCAGGTCGCGGACGTGTTTGCCCGCATCGGCGTGCTGGACGGGCCGGCCCATGTCGCGCCGTTGTGGGACACGTCGTTCAATCCGCTGGTCGCGGCGGGATGATGCGAAACCCGCGGCGCCACCGGCCGCCTGTGCGTATAGGCGGCCGGTTGGCATGTTCCCGTCATTCACTCGAGCGCCGCGTGACGATGACCGAATGGCTTTGCTCCGAAGCAAGGCCCGCCACGCGCCGTCCGGCGATCGACGCGTTCACCCGCACGCCGTCAGTTCACCCCGACCGCGCTCCACGCGCGCGCGACCGTCGCGCTTTCGGCCGAGTTCACGCCGTACAGGTCATTCGCCGCCTGGATCGACGCACGCCGCGCGTTCGGGTAGCTCGAGTTGGCGTTCAGGTACACGGTCAGCGTCCGGTACCAGATCTTGCCGGCCTTGTCGCGGCCCAACCCGCTGAAGGTCGTGTCGCCGTTGCAGACCAGTTGTGTCCTCGACAGGCCGGTGTCGGTGGACGGCACCGTCGGCCCTTCCGACAGCAAGTAGAAGAAGCGGTTGCCGACACCCGACGTGAAATGCGGATCGTGGCGCGGATTCGACCACGAGAAGCCGCCGGACGGATAGCAACTGTACGACCGGCCGTCGAGATCCTGCTTGTACATCTTCCGCAGGCCGCCGCTCACCACGCGCGCCCCGATCACGTAGTTGCCGGGATCGTTCGGATTGTTCGCGTAGAACTTCACGAGCGTGCCGAAGATGTCGGACGTCGCCTCGTTCAGGCCGCCCGCGTCGCCCGAATAGTTCAGGTTGGCGGTGGCCTCGGTCACGCCGTGGCTCATTTCGTGCCCGGCAACGTCGACCGACACCACGGGTTTCGGCAGGCGCGTGCCCGGCTCGCCGTCGCCGTATGCCATCACGCGCGACGACAGCCATGCCGCGTTCGCGCCGGTCGTGCCGCTGCCGGTATTGAACACCACGTGGGCGTAGCTTTTCACGCCGCGGCCGTCGTTGAAGATGCCGTTGCGGTTGTGCGTGGTCTTGTAGTAGTCCCAAGTCAACGCGAGCCCGTAGTCGATGTCTGCCGCGACGGTCTGCCGGTCGGTGGTCGTATTGTTGCCCCACACGTTCGTGCTGCTCGTGAAGATCGGCAGGTCGGTCGCCTGTTCGACTTCGTCCGAGCTCAGCCCGCGGCCATCGTAGACGGAACCGCCGCCGCGGCCCGGGTCGAGCATCCGGTACGCGTTCGTGCCGGTCTGGTCCGTCGTGAGCGTCAGGTTGCCGTAGTACAGCGAGCGTCCGGTGCCGGTCGCGGCGGCGGTCTTGATCGGGTCCTGTGCGTCGAGCACGGTGCCGGTGCGTGCATCGACGTAGTACAGCACGGCGTCGCCGTGCGTGTCGGTCGCCTTGCCGTAGACGCGTACCGCATAGGCCAGCGTCGGCGTGACGTCGCGTGCGAACACGACGAGTTCCGGGTCGTCGACGCGGCGCACGTCCGAGTTGAAGCGCGCGGCCGCGATGTGCCTGGCCCGCGTCGCGCCTACGTCGGGTGCGTTGCGCACCACGGCGCGGTTCCCGACCTTGCCGATCGTGCCGGCGAGATTGATCGGTGCGAGCTGGGTCACGCTGGCCTGCTTCAGTTGCCCCTTGCTCGAGTGGACCACCACGTCGCCGCCTATCACGGGCAGGCCCGCATGGAACCGGTCGAAGCGCACGTGCTCGGTGCCGTCGGGATCGACGATCACGTCACGTACCTGGAACTGATCGCCATCGGTCGGTGCGGTTGCTTGCGGCCCCGCGAACTTCAACGTGCGTGCCGTGCCGCCGGTAGCCACACTGAAGGCGGCCGGGTTCTGCTGGATCAGTTGCAGCGCCTTGTCGACCGCGGCCGGCGGGTCGCCGGCCTGGGCAAAAGCGCTGAGACTCGCGATGGTAATCGCGGTGATGGGCAGCAGTCGAGACAGTTTCTTCATGTAATTCCCCAGGTTATGAATGGGTTTGTTCGAGGAATGCATCAAGTGATGACTTTTAAACAAGACATGTCGCGAACAGCAGGGGGATGCTAGGAGGTCGTTTTTATAATTACAAGATATTTTCTTTATTATTGATTTTTCATTTCGCTGCCGTTAATCAAGTCGGTATTTGGTGAGGAATTTTAAATGATTATGTCGGGTGCGGCGGGAATATCGGAGGCGGCCCACTGCGGTGGATAACGTCGAAACTTTGTGATATTCGGGCGAGGCAGGGTGTGATCAGATGAAGTACCCGGAACCCCGCGCCGGTGGGGTTTGCGCGGTTGGCCGTCGGTGCATCAAAAACGACCTATTTAGAGAGAGGCCGGCGGGGAGGGGACTGCGATTTCCGGGCCCCGGGGTCGGAGGCTCGTGCACCTGCCCCGGCCCCTAACCCGGCCCGGCCGGCCGGCCGACGTCCGCCCCCTGCCGGGCTTGCGGCCTCGCAGGAATACCCGAGACCGCCCCAACGGCCAGCGGCGCCAATGGCCTGCTATCGCGTCGGGGGGAGCAGATAGCACATTTTGCTATCATTCACCCGTTTGGTGATATCAATTTCTGATATCACCCACCCATGAAAACCAAACGCGCTCGCACGCTGACCGAGATCTATACGAAGCCAACCTTCGGCGGCATCGTGTGCGCGGATATCGAAGCTTTGGTTGTCGCGCTGGGCGGCAGCATTCACGCAAGCGCCGGGTCGCGCATCGCCTTCAAGCTGAACGGGGGGCGCCGATACCTGCATCGCCCGCATCCACGAGGCAAAGCGCTATCAGGTGGAGGAGGCGCGCGACTGGGTCAACGAATAGGGGATAAAGCCATGACCAACGCAATGACGTACAAGGGCTATTACGCTCGCGTCGATTTCGACGGCCGCGACAATATTTTTGTCGGGCACGTGCTCGGCGTCGACGACAAGATCAGTTTTCACGGTGAGACGGTCGCCGAGCTGACGCAGGATTTTCATGCGGCCGTCGACCACTATCTCGAAGAATGCGCACGCATGGGGCGATCGCCGCAAAAGCCTGCGTCTGGAAAGCTGATGCTGCGACTCAATCCTGAGACACACGCGGCCGTAGGCGTCGCGGCGGCCGTTGCAGGGAAGAGCGTGAATCAATGGTCGGAAGAGGTATTAGGGCGCGCCGCGCGCGAAGTGCTCGAACGTGCTGCACACGTCTGATAGAGGTCGGAAATATGACCCAAGATGTTCAATCGCGATGGCTGACTTGGCCGAAACGGGGGCTATACACGCTGACTAATGTGGGCCTCTTTGTCGCCGGAGCCGCGAACCTCTACGTTGGCACTCTCTCCGCTATCGAGACTAACGTCGCTGGTGCGGCGACGTCCCGCACTGCTGGCTTAGTATTGCTCTTTGCAGCAACGATCGATCGTTTCGAATCATTGAAGGGACTAGGTGTCGAGGCAAAAACCCGTCAGCTAGATGAAAAAATCAACGAAGCCGATGATGCTCGTGACAGACTTCGTGAGCTAACCGAATTGACCGGAGCGGCCATCGCTAATATTGGCATCAAGATGGGGCGTTGGGATTCGGTCCTCCCTCCACAAGAAGCATATCAAATCGCGCAGGGCGTTCGCGGCAAACACTGATGCGCATGGCCAGGCTCCTCGCCATCAAGACGCTCGATGACCTTTGCTACTGCCGACTTCGTTCTGCAAGCGAACACCATTTCCCGGGCGGGCCGGCGCATTCCTGCATACTGAGTGGTTGCCGATGGCGCCGGCCGCTGGGGGCGAGGAACGGGCACGTACTCGTTACAAAGATCGTTTGGCCCCACTGGGAGTTGGGTCGACGAGGAAAGCGTTCGCGATCGGTGCCTGCGAACGAGCGATATTGAGCGCAGGGCTGGCAATCGGTAAACAATCGTTAAACGGTCACGACGAACGAACGTGCTCTGCTGCGACGCCGACAAGTTTCGAGTGCGTGCCCACCGTTTTTGCTCGCTTGGCGATGGGCAACCGGACCTCCCGAAGCCCAGAGGGCTGTCACGAGGGCCATAGTGGCGACCCGCGCTTCATAAAATTGGCGGTCCTCATGGCTTGCGTATTTCGAGCATTCTGATTTGTTCGCCCCCGACTCGATAAATTCGAGATAAGCGTGCGCGGCGCCCGGTTAGAATCGCCGCGTCAACCTATGAGCACGGTACCGATTGACAGATCGGTGTGACCGTCTGAAAAGCGTATGGCCATCGAACCCGAGGATCTTCTACCGCATTTTGAGCGTGAGTTGGGTCTGCTGCGCCGCTCGACGCGCGCATTTGCCGAGCTTTACCCCAAAATCGCAGCTCGCCTTGCAATGTCCGGTGAGCACTCGGATGATCCACATGTCGAACGGCTGCTGCAATCGTTCGCGTTGATGTGCGCTCGGCACGACATCCGACTCGAAGATGAGGTGCCGGAGTTTACTCACGCGTTGATTGACTCAATCCACGGAGCGTTCCTGCGGCCGTTTCCGTCTTGTGCAATGGCCCAATTCCACGTGGATCGAGCCAGCAAGCAAGCCGAGCCGCGGCTTGTTCCACGCGGCACGCAACTGGTGGCGCCGAATAGCCGTCAGGTGTTCCGCACCGCCGCCGACGTCACGTTGGTGCCGTTGACGGTCTCCGGTGTACGTTACGCGACGTCGACCGTCGCGCCGATGCAAACCACACTGCCGCCCGACACGACGGGGATTTTGTCTTTCACCCTTGAGCTCACATCGCCGTCAACCCAGTTCTCGGATGCTCCGGACATGCTGCGGCTGCACTTGGCGGGGGAGAGGGAGGTGGTGGCCGCGCTCGCCGACGGCGTGCTGTTGCACGCCACGCGTGCCTTTGTTGAATTGGACGGCAACGGGCGCTGGCGTCGGATGGACATGCCGCTGACGGCCGCAGGTTTCGACGATGCCGACGCGCTGCTTCCGCCCCCTCGCGACAACACGATTGCTCCGTTTCATCTGCTGATGGAGTACGGCGCGTTTCCCGCTCGATTTGACAACCTCGATCTGAATTTGGCGCGGTTGAAACGGTTGGCGGTTGGCGCGCGCCGGATCACTTTGCATTTGGCCCTTGCCGGCATCCATCCGGACTCACGTCGCGCTCGACGGTTGGGCGCGGCGTCGACCGACAATCTCCGGCTTTTTTGCACACCAGTAGTCAACTTGTTCTCGAGCAATGCGGAGCCGATCGAAACGAAGGCCGGGCAAGCGTACTATCCGCTGAAACCGTTTTCGCTCAAGACCGCAGCCACGAGCGAGGTGTGGTCAGTTGATCAGGTTCGCATAACGACCGCCCGGGGCACCGCGATTTTGCCGCCTTTCGAATCTCTGCAGCACGCGTTTGACGCAGCGCCAGGCCTGTATTGGGTTGTTTTGCGCGACGAAGCCCGGCGCGCGCCGAGGCAGCCGTCCGAGCCCGCCAAGCCGGGACAGGAAGCGCTGCGCGGACAGGCAACTGGAGCGCGCGCAGACGGGTTGCGTGGCTTGGAACTCGCACTTGTGAATGCTCGCGGCGAGCCCGTTGATCCGGCCGCTCAGCGCCAACTCGACATCGTGCTGTCTTGCACAAATGGCAACCTGGCGGACATACGCGAACGCCAGTTGGCCGTGCGTGACGGGGACTCCGGCGACGAAATCGAGCTATTGGCGCAGCCCAGCGCAAGTCCCGCGCCGATGCTTCGCCGCGGCGAGCTGTGGGAATTGCTGTCGTGGCTGGTTCCGCAGGCAGTGCGGCTGAACGCCGAAGGCCTCAATGGATTCAAGCAGCTGTGCACCCGCTTCGGCAAGTTTGCCCCCGACGCCGGGCGGCGTTTCGACGCGCTCGTATCCCTGTCGACTGAGCGGGTGCGGCGCTGGTTGCCGGGCAAGCCGGCTTCAGCGTTTGTCCAAGGATTGGAGATCCGGCTCGTGATCGACGAGCAGCGTTTCGTCCAGTTCAGTCTCGCCGGATTGGGACGCGTAATGGATCGACTATTTTCCCCGTACGCTCCTGTCACCAGCTTCGTGCAAATCGTCTTGGTCTCGGCGGAGACCGGTGCGGTATTGCGACGCGGCGAACCCTGCGCCGGCACCCAACCACTTATTTGATTGGCGGGTGGAAAGGGTATCAGCAGGGAAATTGCAAAGGAATTTCAGGTATCTTTCGCTGGCAAACGTTTTGTCCTACAGTAGCGAGGCCTCAAGTTGGCGATCAAATTGGGGACAGAACCTGAGACGAAAATAAAGGGAATTCAAATGAGTTTCGCCCCGAATGGCGGTATTCCGGCTGGTTCCGGCGGGAATCTATTCGGCTCGCTGAGTGCGCTCGGCGGCCTTGCCGGGCCGGTTGCGTCCACGGTAGCAGGCCAGATTGGCCCGCTCGCCGGCGTCGCAAGTCATATCGACACCGTGCAACGCGCCGTCCAGCTCGCGCAGACCGGTTTCTCGCTGATGAACAAGACGCCGGCCGCGATTGCGGACGCGCTCAACAATGCGGCCGGTGGCGTTGCTCGACTGACTCAGCTAAATCGATACGTGACCATCGACTCGCCGCTCGGTCCGGACGTGCTGCTGGTCAGCACCGCGGTTATCGACGAACACGTCAATCGATTGCCGGAGATCCACCTGGATTTGCTGTCACACCAGCATGATCTGGTGCCCGATCAATTGATCGGGCAACCGATCAAGATCCGATTCGACCAGAGCGCACGGCAATCCACGCTTGAGCGCATCGTGTCGTCAGGCGGGGCCGACAGCATCCGTTACTTCGACGGCTACGTCACGTCGTTCGATCGGGCGGGCAACCCGGGCAAGGTGACGCAATATCAAATGACGGTGGCGCCGTGGTTCTGGTTTCTGACGCGCTCGACCGACTGCCGGATTTTCCAGAACAAGACCGCGCAGGATATCCTCACCGAGATTTTCCAGGATCACGGGTTCACCGATTTCGAATTCGACATCCGGATTGCGCAAAAGCCGCTCGAATATATCGTGATGTATCAGGAGTCGTATTACAACTTCTGCGCGCGGCTGATGGAGCAGGAAGGCCTGATCTGGACGCACCGCTACGAAAAGGAAAAGCACTTCCTTGTCATTGGCGATACGAATTTCGTTTTCCGTCCGATCGACGGGCTGGCCAATTTGCCGTATGCCGCCACTGCGGCGAGTGAAGACAACGGCATCGACCAGTTGCATGAAGGTCGGCGCTTCGGCGTCGGCAAGATCGCCTTTCGTGACTTCAATCACCAGAACCCGTCGTCGCCGCTGATGCTGGTGCAGGCCGAGCCGGAGAATCTCCGGCATGCGGGGCTCGAGACAACGGAGCGTTTCGAACACCAGTCGTTGTTCGATCACGGCGATGACGGCGACCGTTACGCTCGCATTGCGATGCAAGCAGAAGAAGCAAGCGCGCATCGGTATACGGGCAGCGGCTATGCGTGGCGGATGACCACTGCAGGCAGCGTGACGGTGATGAACCATCCAGTCATGGCCAACAATCAGGAATACGCCATCCTGCATGTTCGTCACGAGGCCGTGAACGATTACACGGAACACAACGCAAAGCTGCCGTACCGCAATACATTTTCTCTGCTCCCGAAGAAGTTTCCGTATCGTTCACCCAGAAATACGCCCAAGCCCGTCATTCACGGCACGCAGTCGGCAATCGTGGTCGGCCCAAAGGGCGAAGAAATTCACACGAACGGCAGTGCCGTGAAGGTGCACTTCCTGTGGGATCGCCGCGGCAAGTCGGACGGCTCGGATTCGATGTGGATCCGCGTGTCCCAACCGTGGGCGGGCGACGGGTGGGGGGCGGCCGCCATCCCACGGATCAATCAGGAGGTCTTGGTCGCGTTTAATCAAGGGGACCCCGACAATCCGGTCATTGTGGGCCGCGTCTACAACGGCCAGCAGGGTAACCCTTATCACGGTGCTGCCGGACAGACGATGGGGATCAAGAGCCAGACCCACAAGGGCGCAGGCTCAAACGAATTGCGATTCTCCGACGTGAACGGCGCGCAAGAAGTCTTTCTGCACGCGCAGAAGGATATGAACACGGTCATCAAGGATTCGGAAACGCACACGGTCGAAGCCGGCGGCCGGACGGTGTCGCTGCTCAAGGGCAGCGAGACGAAGCAGATCGCGCAGGGCGGATTGAAGGAAACCATCGCGCTGACGCGCGACACCACGGCGAACGTGATCAATACGAAGGCCATCGCGAGCAAGGCCGGGCCCGGCATGCAAAGCCACCAGGCGAGCGACGGCATCGAGCATCGTGTCGGCGATGGCGTCGTGACGATGACGCCGGACAGCATCAAGCTGACCTTCGGTCCGTCAACGATCGTCATCAACGCGAACGGCATCTATCTCGACGGGCCGGTCATCCATCTGAATCGCGGCAGTGCGCAATCCGCGGAACAGGCGCTCGCGCTTGAGTGGGCAGCAGAGCAGGCGACGATCGCGAAGGGGCTGGCGAGCCCCGATCCGGCGACGCGCGCGGCGGCGGCCAAGCTGGCGAGCTCGCTGAAGGCGCAGCAACTGGCGAAGCTTGCAGATCACGTGTATCACCCGAACGATCCGCCGCCGACCGGGTGGAAGATGGCGACCAACGATCCGGAAGCGTTGAAGGCTTTCGGGCTCAAGCCGAGCGATTTCGAGAAAAGCGGTAGCAACTTCGGGTCGCAGATGTATATCCCGGATCCGAATGTCTTCGGCGACAGCATGAAGCCGACGATCGCGTTCAAGGGTACCCAGCAGCTCTTCGGCGAAGACATGAGCAACAACATGGCGCAAGGGCTCGGCGCCGATGCGCCGTACTACCGCAATGCGGTCACGATCGGCAAGAACATCGAGACCACGGGCGCGTCGGCCGGCGTCGATTTCACCGGGCATTCGCTCGGCGGTGGCCTGGCGTCCGCTGCAGCCGAGGCCAGCGGCGGTTCGGCTGTGACCTTCAATGCTGCAGGCCTCAATCCGGAGACGGTCGCGCAATACGGCGGAACAGCCCAGCCGGCCAACATCACGGCCTATCGCGTCGACGGCGATATCCTGACCGGCCTGCAGGAAGGCCGACTCGGGCCGATCAGCGACGGTACGGCGGCACTGATGCCCAAGGCTGTCGGTAGCCCCGTCACGCTCGATGGTGAGAGCGTGACCACGGTCGGCCGTCACCTGATGGGTGACGTGACGAACGGGATCAACCAGCAGGTCGCGAAGGATCAGCTCGACCTGCTCTCCCAACTGAATTCATCTCACTGATGCGATACAAGAAAGCGATAACCGCCGGCGCGATTGCCGCACTCGTTGGAGTGTCCTCGCCGCTGTGGTGGCCCACTCAAGCCCAAGGGACGAACATGACTGGCTTCAAGCGTTACGCACCGGAAGATTTCTTTTCGGGGCAGCAACTCACGTTGGCTCAGGCCATTCATGACGGCGATCTCACCCGCGTTCAGCAGCTCGCGCCCAAGACCGATCTGAATGCGCCGGGCGCGAAGAATACGACGCTGCTGTCGTATGCAGTTCAGGAAATCGTTCCGGTCAAGAACGACGCGTCTAATCCGCGCTACCAGATCATTTCGGTGCTCGTGAAGAACGGCGCAGATCCCAAGGCGCCGGTCGGTGCCAGCGGCGGATCGGTAGTCGACGTCGCATTGCGGGCCGATACGCCCAACCTCCTGCGCGTGTTGTTGAACAGCGGGCTCGATCCCAACTGGCAATACAACGGCGACACGCCGATGATTTTTGCAGTTGCAGAGAACCGGCTGCTGCCCCAGCTGAAGCTGCTGGTTGAGCACAAGGCGAACGTGAATGCTCGTGATTCGCTCGGAAAGACGGCACTCTTCGAGGCGACGATGATTCAGCAGTGGGATGTCGTCGATTACCTGCTCGCGCACGGCGCGGATCCGAAGATTGCCAGCCAGCTCGGCGTGTCGTACGGATGGGTGCTGCAGAACGAGTTGAAGAACCATACGTCTGCGGACTCGCCGGCGCGTACGCGTATCGAAGAGATTCGTCGCAAGATCGTTACGGCCGGCGCGCCCTGGCCGCCGCTCGATCCGAAGGCGCAACGCTCAGCGATGCGCGCACGCGGCGAGAAGGTCGTGACACCTGCCGGCCAGACAGATTGAACGCATGCGCGACCGTTGAAGTGTCGTGCAATGGATTCGGGAGATGACGAACGTTCTTGATTCGACGCCGCGTGTCAGGCGAGAGGTGGTCCTCGGCGTATCCGGGGCGCTGTACGCTCTCTCGCTGACGATGCCGGCGATGCATTTCGAGAAAGAAGCGTCGCTCAGCGGGCTGTCGGTTCTCGCTCAGGGCTGGTGGGGACTGTTCATGCTCAATCCGGCATGGCTCGCCAATCCGCTCTACGTCGTTGCGGCTGTCCAGCTCGCCCGGAGCCGATATAACCGCGCGAGTCAGCTTTCGGCCGCTGGGCTCGCGTGTGCGCTCTGTTCATTGTTCACGACAAAGTGGTACTTCAACGAAGCAGACGCGACGCCGATATCCGGCTACGGCGTCGCGTTTTACGTGTGGCTCGTCGCGCATATCGTATTGCTCGCGGGCAGTTTGCGCTTGCGCCGGGAAAGCATCGTCGCGTTGCAGGGAAAATGAGCGTCGGCGCGTGTGCGCGCCCATTTCGACCTATTCGAACAACTACACATCACGAGAGAACTAGCATGACGGATTCCGAAAACCGTATCCGGATTCACGAAGGCAGCATCGTTCTGCCGGACGGTTTCGAGGATCGCACGACGAACCTCTTCGTGCCGGCCGATACGGCTGCGCAACCGAACCTCAGTGTCGCACGCGACTGGCTCAAGGACGGAGAGACCCTTGCGCCGTATATCGATCGGCAGATCGCGCTGCTCAAATCGAGGTTGCAGGGACACCGGGTGCTTTCGCGTCAGGCTGAACGGCTTGGGCCTGAAACCGATGGAATGCCTGGGGAGCGCATCGACGCTGCCTATCGGAACGGTCCCAAGACCGTTTTTCAACGGCAAGGCGCATTCATCGTTGCCCCAGGACGCGTGCTGATCTTTACCGCGTCGAGCGCGAAGAGCTTCGGCGAAGCGCTCGACGCATTGTGGCGCAACTGGCTCGACGGTTACCGCCCGGCAGAACAAGAGTCGGCATAACAACAGCAAAGGACAATCATCGTGTACGAAGCCGCACGAGTCACTGACCCGATCGATCACACCAGCGCGCTCGCGGGCTTTCTGGTCGGCGCCGTGCTGGGCATTGCCCTGATCGCCGCGGTTGCCTTCGCCACATTCACATGCGGATTCGGCGTGGCGTTGCTGGCCGGCATGATGGCCGGTATCGGAGCGCAGGCTCTCCTATCAATAGGGGAGTCGATCGGGAAGATGTTCAGCTCGCAATCCGGCAACATCATTACAGGTTCGCCGGACGTCTACGTCAACTCGCTCTCGGCGGCCTATGCGACGCTGAGCGGCGTGGCTTGCAGCAAGCACAATCCCATTCCGCTTGTCGCGCAAGGATCGACGAACATCTTCATCAACGGGCGGCCAGCGGCGCGGAAGGACGACAAGATCAAGTGCGGCGCGACGATCTCCGGCGGTTCGCCCGACACCTTCTTTCACGGCGGCACGCAGACTTACCTGCCGGTCGACGACGAAGTGCCGCCTTGGCTGCGAACAACGACGGAATGGGCGTTCGTGCTGGCGGGGCTGGTCGGCGGCTTAGGTGGGTTGTTGAAGCAGGCTGGTGGGCTGTCGCGCGCGGTCCTTCCTTGCGCTGCGAAGTTCATCGGCGGGTACGTGCTCGGTGAGGCGTTCGGGCGGTACGTTGCCGGGCCCGCGATCAACAAGGCGCTCGGCGGGATGTTCGGCAACCCAGTCGACATCACGACCGGAAGAAAGATCCTGTTGGCCGAATCGGAAACGGACTTCGTGATCCCGAGCCCGATGCCGGTTGCGATCAAGCGGTTTTATTCGAGCAGCATCGACTATGCGGGGACGCTCGGGCGCGGCTGGGTCGCCCCGTGGGAGCTTCGTTTGCACGCTCGCGACGGACGCCTTTGGTACACCGACGCGCAAGGGCGCGAGAGCGGATTTCCGTTGCTGCGTGCCGGGCAAGCCGCATTCAGCGAGGCCGAGCAACGGTATCTGACCTGTACGCCCGACGGCCGCTACATCCTGCATGACATTGGCGAGACGTATTACGACTTCGGCCGATATGAGCCGGACTCCGGCCGCATTGCTTGGGTGCGCCGCATCGAGGATCAGGCGGGACAGTGGTGCCAGTTCGAGCGCGATAGCCGCGGCCGCGTCACCGAGATTCTGACGTGCGGCGGATTGAATGCCGTGCTCGATTACGAGCAGGAACACGGACGGCTTAGCGCGGTCACGCTCGTTCATGGCAATGAGCGCCGGCTGGCCGTCGCTTACGGATACGATGAGAACGGCCAACTGGCGTCGGTGACGGACGCAAATGGGGCGGTCGTGCGGCGGTTCGCATATACCAACGGCCTGATGGCGAGCCACGTCAACGCACTGGGTTTCACGTCGAGTTACGTCTGGTCGACGATCGAAGGGCAGCCGCGGGTTGTCGCGACAAGCACCAGTGAAGGTGAGGACTGGTCGTTCGAATACGACGTAGACGGCCGGCAGACGCGCGTCCGGCACGCCGATGGTCGCACCGCGCACTGGCGCTTCGACGCACAGTTTCAGATTGTCGAGTACACCGATCTCGACGGCGGCTTTTACCGAATCAAATACAACGACGCCGGCATGCCCGTGATGCTGATGCTACCGGGTGAGCGCACGGCCGAGTTCGAGTACGACGACGCAGGCCGGATCGTTGCCGAGACTGATCCGCTTGGCCGCACGACACGCACTCGTTACGACGGCAACAGCATGCGGCCCGTGGAAGTTGTCGGGGCCGATGGCGGCGCTTGGCGCGCGGAATACGATCCACAAGGCCGGTTGCTGTCGACCAAGGATCCCCTTGGCCATGAGAATCGCTACGAGTATCCGAAGGGACTGACCGCGTTGCCGATCGCACATATCGACGCGCGCGGTGGACGCAAGACGCTTGAGTGGAATCGTCTCGGAGAATTGATTGCCTATACAGACTGCTCCGGTAAAACCACGCGCAGCAGTTTCGACGCGTTTGGACTGCCGCTTGCACGGGAGAACGCTCTGGGGCAGCGCGTCGCATATGACGTACGTCCGACCGGCGAGCCACGTCGCATCACGTATCCCGACGGCAGCACGGAGACTTTCGAATACGACGCGGCTGGGCTCGTCGTGCGGCATGTCGGCCTCGGAGGGCGGATACAGCAGTCGCTACGCAATGCCCGCGGTCAACTTGTCGAAGCGATCGATCCTGCAGGGCGGCGGACCCGCTATCACTATGACGCGGCGGGGCGCCTTCGCGAACTCCAGCAGGACCACGCACGCTACGCGTTCACCTATAGCGCTGGCGGCCGACTCTTGACCGAGACGCGACCCGACGGCGTGCAACGGCGGTACGGGTATGGGGACGCTGGCGAATTGCACACGCTCGATATCGTAGGGGCGCCGGTCAATGGCGCTAGTGCGAATCGCCCGATTCGCACTATTCGCTTTGAGCGCGACCGGATGGGTAACCTGAAGGTCCAGCATACGCCGACTGACGTTACACGTTACGAGCGTAACAAGAACGATCAACTTGTGAAGGTCGAGCGTACACCGACGGCCGCGGGTAAAGCACTCGGCATCACGCCGGACGTGGTGCGTTTCGAATACGACAAGGCCGGTCGTCTTGTCGCCGAGCATGGTGCGAATGGCGACGTCGGGTATGAGCTTGATGAACTCGGCAACGTGATATCGCTTGCGCTACCCAACGATCAGACTCTAAAGATGCTACGTTATGGCTCCGGCCACGTTCACCAGATCCGCTGCGGTGATCAGGTGGTGAGCGATTTCGAGCGTGACGACTTGCATCGCGAGATCGCGAGAACGCAGGGGCGTCTGGCCCAGCGTTTTGCCTACGATCCGCTTGGCCGAAAAGTCTGGCAGTCCGCTGGCTTCCAACCGGACGCACTCGGTCGCGGACGCGGACAGTTATGGCGTAACTACGGCTACGACGCGGCGGGCGAATTGATCGAGACCAGCGACAGCCTGCGTGGCAGCACGCAGTACAGCTACGATCCAGCTGGGCAGCTGACGCGTCGTGTGAACACCATGGATCGGCAGCTCGAGGAATTTGCTTGGGATGCCGCAGGCAATATGCTCGACGACGTACATGGCAAGAGTCGCGGATACGTTGAAGGCAACCGTCTGCGGATGTGGCAGGACATCCGCTTCGAATACGATCCGTTCGGCAATCTGGCGACGAAGCTTCGCGGAGCCAACCAGCAGCAGCGCTTCACTTACGATGGGCAGGATCGGCTGATCGCGGTGCGCACGCAGGACGCGCGTGGCGCGGTCGAAACGCGCTTCCATTACGATTCGCTGGGCCGGCGTATTTCGAAGACCGATAACACTTTCGACGTGCGTGGCGTGAAACTGCGCAGCGAAACGAAACGGTTCGTATGGGAAGGCTTGCGCCTCGCGCAGGAGGTGCGCGAGACTGGCGTGAGCAGCTATGTGTACAGTCCTGATGATCCGTACTCGCCAGCGGCCCGCGTCGATGCGGTGATCGCGGAGGCCCTGGCCGCGGCCGCGATCGATACGGCGAAGCGCGCGTCGAGGATCTATCACTTCCATACGGATCTGGCAGGGGCGCCGCAAGAGCTCACCGACGAGGCAGGCGAACTGGCGTGGGCGGGGCAATACACGGCGTGGGGCAAAGTCGAGCCGAGCCGGGGGCAGCTCACAACCGCGCGGACGGATCAGCCGCTACGCTATGCCGGTCAGTATGCCGACGAAAGTACGGGACTACACTACAACACGTTCCGGTTCTATGATCCGGACGTGGGACGGTTTATCAATCAGGATCCGATTGGGTTGGTAGGCGGCGACAATTTGTACGCGTACGCATCAAACCCATTGACCCGAATTGATCCGATGGGGTGGTGTTCCACAAAGCTCGGGGAAAATATGGGGGCTCGCCCGCATGATGGTATGGCGAACCACCACCTGATTCCTGAAGAACTGATGAAGCACCCTGACTTTGCAGCCATGTTCAGCCGGTTGCGCGGGATGGGATTCGACGGTGATGGTGCGTCTAATGGCATATTCCTGCCCGGAAGCTCCAAGCTCGCCCAAACGCTTGAGCTTCCTGGACACTGGTCGAACCACGGGCAATACACTGCGGCCATTGAAACTGAGCTAACGAAGCTTAACCAACAATTCCTGGCGGGCCGTCTCAGTGATACGCAACTTGTGCTCGGGGTCGGGCGCATTCAAAATATGGCGAGAGAAGGATTGGAGTCCGGTAAATATTTGGTTGATGCAATAACGGGAAGGTTACTTTGATGAATGCACGTTTCTTCGTTGTTAAATATCGCGCTGGAGACTCGGGCTGCCCTCCATACCTGTCGGGGGAATTGAACCGTGATGAATGGGAGTGGCCGATGTATGTGGCTGATCCGTTTGGAGTGGATGTAAAGCATGAGTATATTTTCACGCTATCAGATTCATCGGTTTCGATTGATTTCGATTTCTACGGAGCGCAAACGAATTACGTGTCAAAGGAGTTTTTGGTTGCATGTGAAAAATTGGGGGTTAGGTATAGGGCAATCCCCATTAGCATCGTTGCGAATGGAAAGCCGGCGGGTAATAAAGTGTATTCAATTTTCTTGCCGGCAGATCATGAGTCTCTGCTTGATCGACAAAGGTCGAACTATTCCGAGGACCGGGATCTTGAAACAAAAGAGGTTGCCGAGAATAAGTTGTTTCCAGGGACTCCGATGTATAGTTGGATCAAAAATTTCATTCCGCGCGACGATTGCGCTAGCAATCTTTTTAGATGTACCGAAACAATGGAGCTGGTATGTAGCCAGGAGTTTAAATCGGAGGTGGAGCGATGTGCATTGAAAGGTATTGAATTTTTGCCGATCGATGAAAGCTATTCCTATGACCCTTGGGGCGAGGCACCGTAGGCCGCTATTTATCTTGGCTCTATCATTTGGATGCGGGGTAATGCGTGAGTGACGTCTATGATCTGAGGCAGGATGAAGAATTTCAGCCGCTCGTCCAAGTCGATGATGACGGTGAAATCGCATATGACAAGAGCGTAGCTATGCGAGCAACCGCTCTATGCGGACGAGGGTTTGGTCAAGATTATGACCCCGTTAAGCTTACGTGGGGCACTTCGCGCAGAAAAAAGACCAGCGGCGTTCATACGATGCTATCTCCGTTTCTCGTGTTTAGTCAGAGGGCGCTTGATGTATTGGCGCCGGTACTTCGTGACAGCGGGGAGATATTGCAGGTCGAGGCCCCGATAAAAGGCATGTTCGGATTTCATGTAACCCGGGTGGTAGAGAATGCTGTCGATATGGATGCGTCAAAATTCAAAGTCTACCCTCAGGCGACGGTTTTTAATAAAATATTTCTTCTGAAGGGTCGCGTCGAAGGGGTTGATATATTTCGCCTAAAAGAAAGCCCTGCTACTTTATTTGTATCCGAGCGTTTTAGGGAGCTTGTGGAGCAGAATAAGTTAAAAGGGTTCGAGTTCGGAGAGGTCATTTCGCAATCTGATAAGTAGGATTTCGCGACTTTCGTTGATTGACCAGGGCATGGCACGGGTGGCCGCGATTTCACGAGAGTAACGTGTGAAAATCAAACGTTGAGGTGGTCGACTTCTCGGCCTCTATGCTGGGGTAGGCCCCGATAGGAATTTAGCGGAGCAGCAACGTTGTCACTCGATCAGTTGAAGCGAATGCGAGAGGCACTTCGTCCATACGGACTGAAGTTGCTGGAATCAGAATGGAAAGGTTGGCACGCGCAATATCGATTTCGATGTCGCAACGGACACGAATCCAGCCGATGCGGCTCCTATCTGTTCTACACGATGGTCCAGTGCCCGGCATGTCGCGTTGACGGGGTGCTTCGTCAGATCCATCAACTCGCGCGGCAGGCCGGCGGCCGCTGTCTTTCGGAGCAGTATGCGGGCCGCGGCACACCACTCCAGTTTGTATGTAGGGCAGGGCACGTTTTCGAGAAGACCGCCGAGAATCTGCGAAAGGGCTCTTGGTGCGTGCTCTGCGCGAGGGCGCAACATTCGAAACGCATGGCCGATCCGGACGGGATGACGCGCATGCGAGGGGCTGCAAACGCGAGAGGCGGCAAGTGTTTGTCGACCGGCTACACGAAACTGACAGAGCGCTATCGTTTCCGGTGTGCTGCAGGACATGAATGGGAGACTTCCGGTAGTGAGATCGTGCGGGGCGCCTGGTGCCGCATTTGCGCGGACCGAGAGAAGGTACACGCATATCGTCACAAGGACGGCCTGGCAAGGTTGCGTGAACGAGCGAGGAGCCATGGTGGAGTCTGTCTCTCGAAGGTCTACGAGGGCAGCAAGGCCTACTATAGGTTCCGATGTGGTGCAGACCACGAGTGGGAGACGCAAGGCGCGAGAATCTTTCGTGGCGCTTGGTGCCCGGAGTGTCAGCGTGAGGCAATGCGCTTTGGGATCGAGCGCATGCGCCTGTGGGCGAGGGAACTCGGCGGGCGGTGCTTGTCCGAAACATACCGAAACGCGGCGACGCGCCTGAAATGGGAGTGCGAACACGGGCATCGCTGGGAGGCCGCTCCTGGGGCTGTTGTTCGCGGGCATTGGTGCCCAGTGTGCAGCCGCGACGGGTCCAGGCTCGGGCTCGAGCTGATGAAAAGCATTGCGCTTGAGCGCGGTGGGAAGTGTGTCTCAGCGACCTATGTGAATAGCGCAACCAGACTTGAGTGGGAATGTGCCCGAGGACATCGATGGCTCGCCACACCGAATACGATTCGACGTGGCCACTGGTGTGCTCGGTGTTATTTCATCAGTATCACGACAACCGAAAGGACTCGCCGCAAGCGGCGACATGAAGCGGTCGGGAGGTGAGCTATTCAACCAGATGTGCGGCGCGCCGGCGCGTTTCAGCTCAGTGAGGACGTCTTTGGCGGGCAATGACGCGATAGGATATGGGCCGTTGCTCAATCGCTCATGACGTCCTGTTTTGTTATGCTCTGGTGTGATCGTATGGAATCAGAGACGAACGATGCTCATTCGAGAACAAGGGCGCCTCATCAAGTTGCTTCGGGCCGTGCCGCCGAAGCGGCCTTCCATCAGGGCGCGGGCGCGCGAATGCGTCATCGGTACGTTTCGTGTCGATGAACCTGTCCCGACTGGGCTGCTTGACACTCTGTCCCGCGACGAGCGCAAGCTGCTTGAGCGATGGCTTGAAGCATATCGGGAAAGCAAGGCGCGCGATCAAGTGCGCCCCGTGCTGGCCGGCGCACCCGAACAGCTCGAGAGGCTCGTTGGTGCGCTCGAAGTGGCGGCCGACACTTTGTCGGGGTAATCGTCCTTTTCGTGCAAAATCTGTATTAGCCGGGACTCGATCTGACAGGTAGTCGGACCGACAGGGCATGAGTCATCAATGGGGGATGAGTTTCTCCTTAGCGAGATCGAGCGAATCGAGGAAAGTGCGCATCGGCGTCTTGCCGTAACACCAGCGCCCCTGATGCTCTCGTTCATTGTTGTACTGGTCGAGCCACGCATCAAGGTCTGTCTGCAACATGGCGATCGAATCGTAGATCTTCTTTCGGAAGACGATGCGATAGAACTCGTTGAGCATGGTCTTGTGCAGCCGTTCGACGATCCCGTTGGTTTGCGGCGACTTGGCCTTTGTCCGGGTATGGTCGATGTCCTCCAAGGCCAGATACAGCTCGTATATCAAAGTTAGGATTTCATTTTACATAATGCTGTTTATCAATTTAAAAGGGTCGAATCCCAAACCAGCCAGAGACCCCATCCCCGTCGAGAAGGTATGCATATTGCACCGCAGCCTCGTCTTTCCCGACCAAGACAGGAGAACCGATGAGCGATCCCACCGCAAACTCCGGGACGGCTGCAAAAGCAATACCGTCCCCACGAGACCCCCATCTTCGCGCGCTGGCGAACTGTATCCGCTTCCTCACCATGGACGCAGTACAGAAAGCCAACAGCGGCCATCCTGGTGCGCCAATGGGGCTGGCTGACGTCGCGACGGTCCTGTTCAAGGAGTTCATGCAATTCGATGCATCGGCGCCCCACTGGATCGATCGCGACCGGTTGATCCTTTCCAACGGACACGCGTCGATGCTGCTCTACAGCCTTCTCTATCTCACCGGCTATGCCGACATGACCATTGACGAGCTGAAGCGGTTCCGGCAAGTCGGCAGCAAGACGCCGGGTCACCCGGAGTACTCGCACGCCGACGGAATCGAACTGACTACCGGTCCCCTCGGACAAGGCATCGCGGAATCCGTCGGCATGGCGTTGGCCGAGCGCGTGATGAATGCGCACTTCGGCGACGATCTCGTCGATCACTACACATACGTATTTCTCGGTGACGGTTGCCTGATGGAAGGCATCAGCCACGAGGCCATTTCGTTGGCCGGCCACCTACGGTTGGGCAGACTGATCGCGTTTTGGGACAACAATTCGATTTCCATCGACGGCGCCACCCGGCTCGCGGTCTCGGACAACGAGATCGAGCGCTTTCACTCGGCGGGATGGCACGTCCTGGAAATCGACGGTCACGACACGGATGCGATCCGGAACGCTATCGCGACCGCCCGCGCAACGCCTGACCGGCCGACCCTGATCGCATGCAAGACGATCATCGGGTTCGGCTTTCCGACGAAGGCTGGAACCGAGAAAGCCCATAGCGATGCGCCGGGCGAGGATGAAATCGCGGGCGCACGCCAAGCCCTCGATTGGCATTCGCCGCCGTTTGAAATCCCGGATGACTTGCTGAAAGCATGGCGGGAGATCGGCGCGCGCGGCCGCAAGACGAGACTCGCGTGGGACGAGCGTGTCCGCCGGGCGCCGCAGGCGCTACGCACCGAATTCGACCGGCGCAATGCCGGAAAGCTCCCGGATAACTGGCAGGCGGCGATCGCGGCGGCACGGCAGGCATTTATTGCCAGTGGCAGTGCAATGGCCACCCGCAAGGCCAGCGGTGCGGTGCTCGATCATCTCGTCGACGCGATTCCGGAATTGCTGGGCGGCTCCGCGGATCTGACGCAGTCCAACAATACGAGGACGAAGAACCAGATCGCGATCGAGCCCGGCCGGTTCAAAGGTTCATACCTCCACTACGGCGTGCGCGAACACGGCATGGCCGCGGCCATGAACGGCATCGCGCTTCATGGAGGCCTCATTCCGTACGGTGGCACCTTCCTGTGTTTTTCGGACTACTGCCGTCCGGCGATCCGGTTGAGCGCGATGATGCGGGTGCGATCCATCTTCGTGATGACGCACGATTCCATCGGTCTCGGAGAAGATGGCCCGACTCATCAACCCGTCGAACACCTTGCCGCCCTTCGGGCCATTCCCCAACTCGCCGTCTACCGGCCGGCCGATCCGGTCGAAACGGCAGAGTGTTGGGAACTGATTCTCGAACAGCCCCGCCGGGCCGCACTGCTCGCATTGTCGCGCCAGCCGGTGCCGCTCCTGCGCAACGAGCCTGGAAACGAAAACAAGTCGGCGCGGGGCGCCTATATCTTGCGGGAGGCCGATGGCGGGCCGCGCCAACTCACGCTGCTCGCGACAGGTTCGGAAGTCGACCTCGCCGTCCAGGCGCGCGACATCCTGCAACAGGAAGGAGTGCCGACAGCCGTTGTATCGATGCCGTGCCGCCTGCTCTTCGAGGAACAGCCACGCGACTATCAACGGGCCGTGCTCGGCACTTCTCCCGCGAGAGTCGCGGTCGAGGCAGCGGTCGAACTGGGATGGGAGCGGTACATCGGTCCGCAAGGCCGGTTCGTCGGAATGCACGGCTTTGGCGAGTCCGGGAAAATCAAGGATGTGTACGACAAGTTCGACATTACGGTAGACGCGGTTGTTCGCGCGGCGCATCAGGCTTTATCCGAAGCGTGACATTGCCGCGATCCGCCTGAGATGCGATGACTTCGCAGGGCGCGTAGACATGCGTGGAGAAGTGGGCGGCCTCCATTTTCGGTGGATCCTCGCGTAGCGTTAGAATAGCGCCCCTTCTCATGGGAGACGACAATGTCCTGGTTCGTTTATGAAGTGCCCGAGTACCACGAAGACGCCGCGCGCATCGAACCCTTCAGCGACCTGCGTAGCCGCGTGCTGAAAGCCGGTGGCCCGGCCATGGCAGACGACCTGGAAAGCGTTCGCGAAAACGCCGCGGCGACGGCGGACACGCCGGAGCGCCCGCTGCGTACGCCGGAAAATCCGCAAGTCTTTCCGATTCCTTACGCCGACTCGATGATTCTGGTCGGATTCATCTTCGATCTGAAACGCGAATTCCGGCAACTGGTCGTGTCGCCCGTGGAAATGCCCTGGCTGAAAGACGCGTAAAGCGTGGCTCCGGCGTGATGTCGTACACGGCGATTCGTTCACGGATCGTCGTGACGAGACTGTCCGGATCGGCACGCGCGCAGGCCGGTGCGCGCCGTTCGTACGCTAGAAGCGATGCCGCAGCCCTGCCAGCATCGCGATCTGACTGCCGCCCCCACGTACGAGCTTTATCTGCACTGGCATCCGCGCTTTCATCACGAGCCGGCCAACTGCTGGATCCGCGACGGGATGAGCGAACTCGTCAAGGGGCCGATGCAGCACGCGCCGTTGCCGAATACGAAGCGGATGCGGACGACGGGGGCGCAATAGCCCGCGCGATGGCGGCGGGCCGCGGTGATCGCCGCGTGGCCGGAAAGGAGCAGGCGCGACCCGACCTCCACGATGGACGTAATCGCCGGCAGCAGTCCCTGGCCCAGCGGCGTCAATTTTCGGCGACAACGAATGGGGCCGTACCGCTCGGGTCGGGATCCGCATGCGCGTGGCCCGCGCCTTGCTCACTGCTAGGTGCGCAACATTCCCCGTTGCGACAAGGAGCGCAAAATGACACGTCAACAGCAACAGCCGGACAAACAGGACGGCGACGCGAAACCTGCCCAGAAACCCGACGACGGGCAGTCGACCTTCGAAACCGATATTTCCGAAACCGGCGACGACGGTACCACGGTGCGTCAGGCCGAGGTTCGCGAGGACGACCTCTCCGAAGTGAAGCCGCCGTCGGGCCCGGCGCGTTGAGCGCACGAAACCGGCGCGACGGCGTAGCCACGCCGCCGCGTCCATTCGCATGCGTTGCAAATTCCGCCTTTTCTTCCTCTCCGTGCCCGCTCTCTCCACCAGCCGCCAATGCGCGGCAGCGAGCCGGCTACGCGCCACGTGACCGACTACCTGCGGATCGCGTGCGCTCCCCTCTTGAAATTCGCTCGACGCATCCTATTTTAGGTATCGCTCAAGGCAGTCGCGGCTTACGCGCTGCGTGTTTCGATTTGTTAGTCAGCGACCCTCATCGCGGATGGACGAACTGGAGCGCGTGGTCCGGTTCATCCCCCGCAGGGGTACAACAGGAGCGAGTCATGAGCGATATCTTCTTCCCCTCCGATCTGCTGGCGGAATTCGACCGCCTGCAACGGCAGATGGCCGGCATGTTCACGGGTTTTCCGGCCAGCCTGCGCGCCCCGCGGCCCGGTGCGTTTCCACCGGTCAATATCGGCAGCACCGACGATACGGTCGAGATCGTCGCGTTCGCGCCGGGTCTCGACCCCGCGAAGATCGACATCTCGGTCGATCGCCGGCTGCTGACGATCAGCGGCGAGCGCACGCCCCCGGACGGCGCCACGGCCGACGACGAGCGGCGCGTCTACGCGAACGAGCGGTTCATGGGCGCGTTCCGCCGCGTGGTCGAACTGCCGCCGCATGCGGACCCCGACAAGATCGAGGCCCGCTATACGAACGGCTGCCTGACGATCACCGTCGGCAAGTCGGAAGCATCGAAGCCGCGGGCGATTACCGTCCAGTAAACAACAGCGCAACGTCACGAGCGCATGACGGAGGACATCATGAGTGACACCAACACGACTGAATTGACGACCCGTTCGGCCGATACCGGGACGGCCGTGACGAGCCGCGAACCGGCTCGGCGCGACACGCCGCGCACGCGGATTGCGCCAGCCGTCGACATCGTCGAGGATACGCACGGCATCACGTTGTACGCGGACTTGCCGGGCGTGCCGCGCGAAAAGCTCGACGTCCGCGTGCATGACGGCAGCCTTGCGATCGAAGCGGAGGCCGTCATTCCGACGCCACCGGGGCTGCGCCTGCAGCACGGCGAAGTGCAGCATCCGCACTTCTCGCGCGCCTTTACGCTCAGCCCGGACTTCGACGTGTCGCGCATCGACGCGCAACTGCGCGACGGCGTGCTGAAACTGAGCATCCCGCGGCGCGAAGAAGCGAAGCCGCGGCGCATCCAGGTGACGGCGGCGTAAGCGGACGCGCCGGCCGCGTTTCATCGACCGGCGCGACCCGCGACGCTTGCCGGCATCCCGCGCTTGCGCTTGCGGCATGAAGTGCTGGCGCCCCGCTTTCGCGGCGGCGCCAGCGCGTCGTCACACCTGTCGAATTTTCCTGCAGGAGGCACCCGATGCATACCAACAGGACGCTCGAACATGGCGGATATGAGGTCCGGGCCGTGGTGACCGACACGGAGACGGGCCGCTACTCGGCGGCGGCGATCCTCACGGATCGCGACGGGGAAACCCGGACGCTCGGCGTCGACGGCGACTTCGCCGATACCCGCGAAGCATGCGACCAGGCGCTCGAACTCGCCGTCGCGTGGATCCAGCGACGGTCCGTCGTGTCGGACCGGTATGTCAGACGTAACCGAGCCGGGTCAAGCAGCGATTCGGATCGCGAACGGCGCACGCGACGCCAGGACGGTCGGCCGATCATCCGAGCCACGACCTGATAGTCGCTCGCATCGCGCCGACCGAGATCCCGTACCGCTCGTGCAACGTCGGCAACGCGCCCGCCGCGAGATACGCATCCGGCAGGGCGATCTGCCGAAACGGCACTGTAACGCCGGCCCCGAGCAGCGTGGTCGCCACCGCTTCGCCAAGCCCGCCGATCGCCGTATGGTTCTCCGCGACGATGACCATGCGCCCTTTGCGCGCGGCCTCGCGGACGATGGTCGCCGTGTCGAGCGGCTTGATCGTCGGTACGTGCAGCACGGCGACGTCGACGCGGTCGGCTTCGAGCGCCTTCGCGACCTCGAGCGCACGCATCGTCATGATGCCGGACGAGATCATCAGAACGTCGTTGCCGTCGCGCAGCAGCTTGGCCTTGCCGAGTTCGAAACGGTAATCGTATTCGTCGAGCACGGCCGGCACGTTGCCGCGCAGCAGACGGGCATACACCGGCCCGTTGTGCGCGGCGATGGCCGGCACCATCTGCTCGATGTCCAGCGCGTCGCACGGATCGATCACGGTCATGTTCGGCATCGCGCGCATCAGCGCGAGATCCTCGGCGGCCTGGTGGCTCGGCCCGTAGCCGGTCGTGAGCCCCGGCAGCGCGCAGACGAGCTTCACATCGAGATTGTCCTCGGCAATCGCCTGATGAATGAAGTCGTACGCGCGGCGCGTTGCAAACACCGCATAGGTCGTGACGAACGGCTGCGCGCCTTCGTGCGCAAATCCCGCGGCGGCGCCCATCAGCAATTGCTCCGCCATGCCCATCTGGTAGTAACGCTCGGGAAATGCCTTCGCGAAG
Source organism: Burkholderia sp. AU32262 (assembly GCF_020419985.1). Classification (NCBI taxonomy): domain Bacteria; kingdom Pseudomonadati; phylum Pseudomonadota; class Betaproteobacteria; order Burkholderiales; family Burkholderiaceae; genus Burkholderia; species Burkholderia sp. AU32262. The sequence continues at coordinate 163,859 of NZ_JAIZRS010000012.1, read as the reverse complement.
ACGTGCAGGTCGGTGTACTTGCCGAGATCGGCCGTCATGCCGATCACGTTGCCGTTCGTGCGTGCGAGTTCGGTCAGCGCATGGCCGAACGGCGCGGCGCGGGTCGCCTGCCCTTCCGCCGCGATGGAGGCGATCATCGCCGAGGTCTTCAGGCGCGGCTTGTTGTCGACGGTGCTCATGCGTGTCTCCCTGCTTCGAGTGCGTCGAGCGCGAGTTGCCACTCGTGCGCATCGACCCGGATGAAATGGCTTTTTTCGCGTGCTTCGAGGAACGGCACGCCGCACCCCATCCTCGTGTCGCAGACGATGATGCGCGGCTGCGGCGCGTGATGCCGGCGCGCGTGGTCGAACGCGCGCTTGACCGCATCGATGTCGTTGCCGTCCACGCGTTGCACGTACCAGCCGAACGCCTCGAGCTTGTCGACCAGCGGCTCGAACGCCATGATCTGGGTCGACGGGCCGTCGGCCTGCTGGTTGTTCACGTCGACGATCGCGATCAGGTTGTCGAGCTTCCAGTGCGCGGCCGACATCAGCCCTTCCCAGATCGCGCCTTCGTCGAGCTCGCCGTCCGAGAACAGCGTATAGACGAACGCATCCGAGCCCTTACGCTTCAGGCCGAGACAACGGCCGACCGCGATCGTCAGCCCCTGCCCGAGCGAGCCGCCGGACATTTCCATGCCGGGCGTGTAGCTCGCCATGCCCGACATCGGTAGGCGACTGTCGTCGCTGCCATAGGTTTCGAGTTCAGCGGCCGGCAGGATGCCGGCTTCGAACAGCGCCGCGTACAGCGCGATCGCGTAGTGCCCGTTCGACAGCAGGAAGCGGTCGCGCCCTTCCCATTCGGGATCGTCGGCGCGATAGCGCATCGCGCCGAAATACGCGACGGCCAGCACGTCGGCGATGTCGAGCGCCTGGCCGACATAGCCCTGCCCCTGCACTTCGCCCATCAGCACGGCGTTTCTTCGGATGCGGTACGCGCGCTCGGCGAGCGTGACCGGTTCATGAGTGGTTTCGGTATCCATCGATAGCTCCATGTGGGAAGGAATACGAATCGAATCAGCGGTTGACGGATCGGGGCACGAGGAACACCAGCAGCGCGCCGGCCGTGATCGCGATGGAGATGAACACGAGTCCCGCGGTCGACTTGCCGGTCAGGTCGTTCAGCCAGCCGACGATCGCCGGCGAGAAGAAACCCGCGAGGTTGGCAAAGCAGTTGACCGCGGCGATGCCGGCTGCCGCCGACATCCCGCCCAGCAATGCGGTGGGCAGCGACCAGAACTGCGACGACGACGCGAGGATGCCGGCGGACGCGATACTCAGGCATACGATCGACGCGCCGACGCTACCGAGCATCGGCAACGTCGCGAACCCCGCCGCCGCGACCAGCATCGGCACCGCGAGATGGAAACGGCGCTCGCGGCGGCGATCCGCGCTGATGCCGATCAGCGGCAGCGCGACTATCGCGCAGGCATACGGAATCGCGGTCAACAGGCCGACCCACAGCGGATCGGCCACGCCCGCCTTGCGGATGATCGTCGGCAGCCAGAACGTGAGGCCGTATTGCCCGAGCACGACACAGAAGTAGATCGCCGCCATCAGCCAGAGGCGACGGTCCGCGACGAACGTACGGATCGATGCATGGGCAGTGGTGTGCTCGGCGTCGGCCGATACGTTGCGTGCGAGCAAGGCCTTTTCGGCGTCGGTCAGCCATGTCGCGCCGGCGATGCCGTCGTCGAGATACAGCAGGATCGCGAAGCCCAGCACGAACGACGGCAGCGCCTCGAGCAGGAACAACCACTTCCAGCCGGCCAGCGACATCGCGCCGTGCAGCGCGTGCATGATCGCGCCCGACAGCGGCCCGCCGACGATCCCGGCGAGCGGAATCGCCATGAAGAACAGCGACAGCGCCTTCGCGCGCCGCGCGGACGGGAACCAGTACGTGAGGTACAGGATCACGCCCGGCGCAAAGCCCGCTTCGGCGACGCCGAGCAGAAACCGCAGCGCGTAGAACGCGGTGGGCGACTTGACGAACACGAAGCTCGCCGAGATCACCGCCCACGTCAGCATGATGCGCGCGAGCCAGCGGCGCGCGCCGACGCGATGCAGGATCAGGTTGCTCGGCACCTCGAACACGAAATAGCCGAGGAAGAAGATGCCCGCGCCCATGCCGTAGACGGCCTCGCTGAAACGCAGGTCGTTGAGCATCTGCAGTTTCGCGAACCCGACGTTGACGCGGTCGAGATACGCGCCGAGGTAGCACAACATCAGGAACGGGATCAGCCTGCGCGCCACCTTCGCGTATGTGGCGGTCTCGAAGGTCTGCGCGTCGTCCCGTTGCAGCGTCTCGCCCTGAACCGGCGATGCGGGGTACTTTGCTCTCATGTCTGTCTCCTGCCATGGCCCCGGGTTGTCCCGGGTGCATGATGGTTGGCGCCGCTTATCGGGCGACGCCGTTCTCAGTGAATCAGCATCCCGCCATTGACGTCGAGCGTGACGCCCGTCAGGTAGCTCGACAGGTCGCTCAGCAGGAACAGGCACGCATTGGCGACATCGGCGGCATCGCCGAGCCGGCCGAGCGGAATGCCCTTGATGATGTCCTCGCGCATGTCGGGCGTCAGCTTGTCGCCGGTGATGTCGGTCTGGATCAGGCCGGGCGCGATCGAATTGACGCGGATCCGGTCGGCGCCGAATTCGCGCGCCATCGCCTTCGCGAGGCCGAGCACGCCGGCCTTGGCGGCGCTGTAGTGCGGCCCGCCGAAAATGCCGCCGCCGCGTTGCGCGGAGACCGACGACATGCAGACGATGCTGCCGCCGCGCTGCGCCTTCATCGCGGGCAGCACCGCTTGCGACATGTACAGCGTGCCGCGCAGGTTCACGTCGACGATCGCATCGAAGTCGCGCGCCGAGATATCCAGCGTGCGCACGGGCTGCGTGATGCCGGCGTTGTTCACGAGGCCGTCGATGCGGCCGAAGTGCTCCAGCGCCGCGTGGGCGGCCGCCACGCATGCGTCGCGGTCGGTGACGTCGCATGCGAGGCCGAGATGGTCGCGGCCGAGTTCGGCGGCGGCCGCTTCCGCGTCTTCGCGGCGAAGGTCGAGGATCGCCACGCGTGCGCCCTGCGCGGCCAGCGCGCGGGCCGTGGCCTTGCCGATACCGCGTGGCGACGCGGCGCCGGTCACGATGATGGCCTGGTTGTCGAGCAACATCGCTTGTCTCCTGTGTTGATGTGTTGTCCAGAGTGTCGGCTCACCGGGCACCCGCATCAACGCGGAAACGTTCAGCCATAGTTGAGAAAATTTCAGATATCGGCCGGCTGCCGGTGCTGCACCGCAACATCGGGGGGGCGCCGCCGGACGTGTCGTTCAATCCGCCCGCTCGTGAGCGGCGACCTCCCGCTCGATCCACGCGAGGAAGCGCTTCACGCGCGGCAGTTCCGCGTTCTGCCGCGGGTACACGAGATGATGCGCGCCGACTTCGACCGCGTGGGCCGCGCCGAAGACCGGCACCAGCAGCCCTTCGCGGATCTTCACCGACGCGAGCATCAGGCTTTCGAGCGCGATGCCGAGGCCGAGCGCGGCGGTTTCGAGCGACATGTATGAACGGTCGAACGAAAAATCGAAGGTCTTCTGGGCCGCAAGCGGGACGCCGGTCCGCCCGAACCACTGTTTCCACTGGACCAGCGGCGTTTCGGAATAGATCAGACGATGCGCGAGCAGGTCTTCCGGCGCGTTCACCGAATGCCGTTCGAGATAGCGCGGCGACGCGAGCGGCGCGATGAATTCGCCGCGCACGGTCCGGACCTCGAGATTGTCCCAGTTGCCGTAGCCGTGCCGGACGTCGATGTCGTAGAAGCCATTCGAGAACGACACGTTTTCGTATGAGCACGCGAGGTTCAGCTGGATATCGCCGTTCGCCTCCTGGAACGACGACAGTCGCGGCAGCAGCCACATCAGCCCGAAGCTCGGGCTCGAATGCACGCGCAGGATATCGACTTCCGTGCGGCTCGACGCGCGCTCGGTCGCGCGGCTCAGGTCGGCCAGCGAGCCGGTGACGTCGGCCAGATAGCGCTCGCCGGTCGGCGTGAGGACGAGGCCGCGCCCGGCGCGCTGAAACAGCGGCTGACCGATCTGCGATTCGAGGTTGCTGAGCTGATGGCTCACGGCGGACGCGGTCAGGCCGAGCTCTTCCGCCGCGCGGTTGACGCTTTTGGTCCGGGCGACGCTTTCGAACGCGATGATGGCCTTGAGCGGTGGAATGCGCATGCTGGAATCCGTTGAAGAGAGCGGCTCGCCCGAATGGCCGGCGCCGCGCCGAAGCATTGCCCGGCCAAAAGCGATACGGTACATCAGGAAGCGGCGCGGATCGATCGATTCGCGCCGCGGCCCTCGGCATCGTGACCGGCCCGGCGGCACGCCGCGCCGCGCGATCGCCGCCGCACGGACGACGCCACACGCATGATGCCGGCGGAATCATGCAAAATGCTGCGCATCCTGAGTGGCGGAGATTCACCCGTGAGCATCAACTTCGATTTGACGGACTTGCAGGCGTTTCGCGCGGTGGTGGAAACGGGCAGTTTCCGCAAGGCCGCCGATGCGGTCAACCTTTCCCAGCCTGCGTTGAGCCGCCGGATCGACAAGCTCGAAGACGCGCTCGGCGTGCGGCTCTTCGAGCGCACCACGCGCCGCGTCGCGCTCACCACCGTCGGCCGCGTGTTCGCGCAGAGCGCCGAACAACTGCTCGACGATCTCGACGCCGCGCTGCTCGGCATCCGCGACGTGTCGTCGAGCCGCCTGGGCCATGTGACGATCGCCTGCGTGCCGTCGGTCGCCTACTACTTCCTGCCGCCCATCATCGCCCGCTATCATCAGCGCTTTCCGCGCATCCGGGTGAAACTGCTCGACGCCGGCGCGAACGACGTGCTCGGCGCCGTCATCAGCGGCGAGGCGGATTTCGGCGTGAGCTTCCTCGGCAGCCAGGAGGCCGAGATCGAGTTCAAGGTGTTGCTCCAGGAACGGTTCGTCGCCGCCTGTCGTCGCGACCACCCGCTCGCGCGCCGGAAGCGCGTGACCTGGAGCGAACTCTACGAGCACGATTACGTGTCGGTGGACAAGACTTCCGGTAACCGCCTGCTGCTCGACCAGGCGCTGGCGGCCGTCGCGCCGCGTAAGCCGAGCGTGTGCGAGGCGCGCCACGTCACGACCCTGCTCGGCCTGATCGAGGCGGGGCTCGGCGTCGCCGCGGTGCCGTCGATGGCGATGCCGGGGCATGACCACCCTGTCCTCACGAGCGTGCCGCTCGTCGAGCCGGCCGTGAAACGGCGCGTGGGCATCGTCAAACGGCGCGGGCGCTCGCTGACGCCGGCCGCCGAGGCGTTTCACCGGATGATCGTCGACGCGAAGCGCGGCGGCGCCGCCGGCAACGGCACATCGGCATGACGACGACGGCACGCAAACGAAGGAAGACGGCATCGTGAGGTGGGCCCGGCTGTTCAAATCGCTCTACGTGCAGGTCCTGCTCGCGATGATGCTCGGCATCGGCATCGGTCACGCGTGGCCGGCCGCAGGCGCGATGTTCAAGCCGCTCAGCGACGCGTTCGTCGCGCTCGTGAAGATGACCATCGCCCCGATCGTCTTTTGCACGATCGTGTCGGGCATCACGTCGTTGTCGGACGGGCGGGCCATCGGCCGCACGATCGTGCGGGCGCTCGCCCTCTTCTATCTGTTGACGGCCGCCGCGCTCGCGTTCGGGCTCGCCGCCGCGTACGTGCTGCAACCGGGCGCCGGCATGCACATCGACGTTCATCATCTGGATGCGAGCATCCTGGCGCCGTATGCGAGGCATGCGGAGCCACGCAGCCTCGTGGCGTTCGCGCTCGGCGTGATTCCGGACACGATGCTCGGTGCATTCGCGGCCGGCGAAGTGTTGCCGGTGCTGCTGCTGTCGCTGTTGTTCGGTTTCTCGCTGAATGCGCACCCGCGCGCCGGCCGGCCCGTTCTTGCGCTGATCGACGGCATCGCCCAGGTCGTCTTTCGCGTGCTGGCGATGATCATGCGGCTCGCGCCGCTCGGCGCATTCGGCGCGATGGCGTTCACGGTGGGCCGCTTCGGCATCGGCTCGGTCGGCTCGCTCGCGAAGCTGATGGTGTGCTTCTACGTGGCTTGCGTGCTGTTCGTCGCGCTGGTGCTCGCGCGGCTGCACGGCTTCGCGCTGTGGCGGCTCCTGCGCTACCTGCGCGAGGAGTTGCTGATCGTCCTCGCGACCTCGTCCACGGAGCCGGTCCTGCCGCGCCTGATCGTCAAGCTGGAAGCGCTCGGCTGCGACAAGGGCGTGGTGGGGCTCGTGCTGCCGGCCGGCTATTCGTTCAATCTGGACGGTACCGCGATCTATCTGACGCTCGCGGCATTGTTCATCGCGCAGGCGTGCGACATCCCGCTTTCCGCGCCGCAGATCGCGACGATGCTCGCGATCATGCTGCTCACGTCCAAGGGAGCGGCCGGCGTGTCCGGCAGCGGGCTCGTGGCGCTGGTCGCGACGCTTGCCGTGATGCCCGACCTGCCCGTCGCCGGCGTCGCGCTGCTGGTCGGCATCGATCGCTTCATGTCGGAGGCGCGCGCGCTGACCAGCGTGATCAGCAATGCGTGCGCGGTGATTTTCGTGTCGTCGTGGGAAGGCGCGTGTGATCGTACGCGGCTGGTGCGGCGGCTCGCCGTGGCCGGGCCGGCGTCGGCGGACGCGGCCGATGAAGACGCTGCCGCCGCCAACGGCGGCGGTGACGGGAAGGCGGTCTGACGCCAAGCCTTCCGTCGATCGGGCTCAATGTGCGGAAACGGAATCCAGGCCGGTCGCTTTCACGTCGGCCTGCACGTCGGGCGACGCAAGATAGTCGAGCAGCGCCTTCGCTTCCCGCGGGTGCTGCGCGCCGACCGGGATGCCTGCGGCGAAGCGCGTGACGGACTGCAGCGATTCGGGAATCTTGCCGACGAAGGTCGCGCCCTTGACGGGCAGCAGCTCGCTGACCTGCTGGAAGCCGATTTCGTAGTCGCCGTTCGCGACGACCGACGCCACCGGAATCCGCGGAATCATCTTCGCCTTCGACTTCACCTGCTCCTCGATGCCGAGCTTCCTGAACAGCTCGCGCTCGACGTACACGCCGCTCGCGCTGTCCGAATAGGCGATCGATTTCGCGTGCAGCAGCACCTGCTTGAGGCCTTCGGCGGTGCTGATGTCGGGTTTCGCCGCGCCGTCGCGCACGACCATGCCGATGCGCGAATCGGCCAGCTCGACGCGGGATTCGGGGATGACCTTGCCTTGCTTGATCAGGTCGTCCAGCGCGTAGCCGACCATGATCACGGCGTCGGCGGGCTCGCCGCGCGCGAGCCGGTTCGGAATCGCTTCGGGCGACTTGCCCATCGACGGGCCGAGCGCGGTCGCGAGCGTGTTGCCCGACGTGGACGCGAACCGGGGGCCGAGCACCTTGTAGGCGGCGGTGAAGCCGCCCGAGCTCATCACGTGCAGTTCGGCGGCCTGTACGTTGTGGACGTTGGCCGCCACCGCCGCGGTGGCGACGAGCGCGGTCGCGCAGAATTTCAGAAGCGGATTTCTCATGGTCGTGGTCGTGGTCGTGCGGATTCGTGGGTACGAGTGAACGTTCCGGATGAGCGGGACATCAATGCGCGGGCGTCAACGTCGCCGCGTGGCGACGATAGAGCGCGAACGTCGCGAGCAGCGCGCACACCGCGGCGAAGCTCATCCAGTAGCCCGGTGCGGCCTTGTCGCCCGTCATGTGAATGAGCCCGGTCGAAATGGCCGGCGTGAAGCCGCCGAACACGGCCGTCGCGAGGCTGTACGCGAGCGAGAAGCCCGCGACGCGCACCTGCACCGGCATCACTTCGGTGAGCGCGACGACCATCGCACCGTTATAGATGCCGTACATGAACGACAGCCAGAGCAGGACGAGCAGCATGTTCGCGAACGACGGCGCGTGAGCGAGGAACGACAGCGCCGGGTAGGCGGTCACGACGGCGAGCATCGTCATGCCGACCAGCAGCGGCCGGCGGCCGATCCGGTCGGACAGCGCCCCGCCGATCGGCAGCCACACGAAGTTCGACACGCCGACGCAGAGCGTCACGAGCAGGCTGTCGGCGGTGCTCAGATGCAGCACCGTCTTGCCGAAGGTCGGTGCATAGACGGTGATCAGGTAGAAGCTCGTGGTGGTCATCGCGACCAGCATCATGCCGGCGATCACGACGCCCCAGTTCTGGACCAGCGTGCCGAACACTTCCTTCATGCCCGGGCGATGCTTGCGCGCCTTGAATTCCCGGGTTTCCTCCAGGTTGCGGCGCAGCATGAAGATGAACGGCACGATCATGCAGCCGACGAAGAACGGCGCGCGCCATCCCCAGGTGGCGATCTGCGCCGCGCTCAGCCACTGATTGAGCGCGAAGCCGAGGCCCGCGGCAACGACGATCGCCACCTGCTGGCTCGCCGATTGCCAGCTCGTGAAGAAGCCCTTGCGGCCCGGCGTCGCCAGCTCGGCGAGATAGACCGATACGCCGCCGAGTTCGGCGCCCGCGGAGAAGCCCTGCAGCAGCCGGCCGATCAGCACGAGCACGGGCGCGAGCAGCCCGATCGTCGCGTAGCCCGGCACGAACGCGATCAGGATGGTGCCGCTCGCCATGATGGACAGCGTGACGATCAGGCCCTTGCGGCGGCCGACCTCGTCGATGTACGCGCCCAGCACGATGGCGCCCAGCGGCCGCATCAGGAAGCCGGCGCCGAACACGGCGAAGGTCATCATCAACGACGCGAATTCGCTTTGCGCGGGGAAGAAGACGTTGGCGATCTGCGTGGCGTAGAAGCCGAACAGGAAGAAGTCGAACTGCTCGAGAAAATTGCCGGCCGTGACGCGAAAGATCGCGGCGGCCTTCGAACGTTCGGCCGGAAGGCTGGACGAGGGATGCATCGGGGTGTCTCCTGAAAATCCTGGAATACGCGGGAGGGCGGGTCGATTGTCGTTTTCCGGCATGTTGGCGCGGTATTGATGAAACGATAAGTGCGATTTTCGGAATGATTGATGCGATATGGTTATCAATCGACCGGGATCTCCGCCGCTCCGGGAGTGGCCGCGCGCGCCGCCTCGTCTCGCGATGCCGCGGCCGTCCGCCGGCGGCCATGTCGGCCTCGATTTTCCGTTACCCGTGCCGTTAACCCGGATTTGCCCGGCGCAATTGCAGCCGGCATCGGAAACCGCACGCGAGCATGCCCGCCTTCACTTCGATCGAGAAAATCGCCGACTGGGCCGGACGCCACCCGCTCGTCGTCGGCGCGTTGGGCACGCTGATGTCGCTCGCGGCGCTCGGGATCAGCGCGGTGACGCTGTGGGCCGCGCGCAGCGAAGTCGTCGTGCACGCGCACGAGACGTCGCGCAACGTCGCGGCCGTGCTCGCGAGCCAGATCGCGCGGACGGTCGAAACGTCGAACAACGCGCTGATCGCGCTGGCTGCCAATCTCGGCCAACCGGCCGTGCAGCGCATGGACGCGGGGTTGCGGCACGACCTGCTGTTCGAGCGCACCGCGGCCCAGTACCTCACCGGCATGGGCGTGACCGACAGGCGCGGCCGGCTGATCGACGGGTGCTGCGGCGCGACCCATCGCTGGGACTTCAGCGATCGCGACTACTTCAAGGTCCATCGCGACGCGGACAACGTCGGGCTCTACGTGTCCCAGCCTTATCGGGCACGCTCGCGCGGCGGCAAGGAGTCGATCGCGCTGTCGCGGCGCATCGAGCGGCCCGATCATGCGTTCAACGGGATCGTGGTCGTCGCCATCGATCTCGCTTACTTCGAGCAGCTCCTGTCCCGGCTCGACGTCGGCCCGAACGGGGTCAGCGCGATCGTGCGCGCGGACGGCACGATCCTCGCGAGAAACCCGTCATTGAACGACGGCCAGATGAATCTCCTGCGTCGCTCGAAATCGTTCAAGCGGATGGTGAACAGCGAATCGGGCTTCTATCCCGCCCGTTCGAGCATCGACGGCGTCGTGCGCTTGTATACGTACCAGCGGATACCGGGCACGCCGCTGATCGCGGTCGTCGCGCCGGCCGAAAGCGACGTGCTGGCCGGCATCCGTCGTCTGTCGTGGACGGTCGGCGTGTCGGCCATCGTGATCAGCACGCTGTTCTGCGCCGTGGTCTGGCTGCTAGCGTTCGCGTTGCGCGACAACCTTCGCAAGCAGACGCTGCTGACCGAGCTCACTCGAACCGACCCGCTCACGGGCCTGCACAATCGCCGCGCGCTCGATACCGCGCTGGCCGACGAATGGGAGCGGCTGCAACGGGGCGGCGACGGCAGCCTGTCGCTGCTGTTCATCGACGCCGATCACTTCAAGCAGTACAACGACCGGCACGGCCACGCGGTGGGCGACACCGCGCTGCGCTTTCTCGCCGAATGCATCCGCGCGCATACGCGGCGGCGCGGCGACCTCGCCGCGCGCTACGGCGGCGAGGAGTTCGTCGCGGTGTTGCCCGATACGGACGAAACCGGCGCGGCGCAGGTCGCGGAGGCGATTCGCCGCGAGGTGGAACGCAACCGGCTCGACGGGTTTGCGGATGCGGTGCCGCCCTTCACCGTCAGCATCGGCTGCGCGACCGGCCATCGCGCACGCCCCGCAACCGTGCACGCGCTGTCGCATCAGGCGGACCTGGCGCTCTATCGCGCGAAGCGCGAAGGCAGGAATCGTGTGTGCCGTGCGCAGGCGGAGCCGGTCGCGCAGCCGGCGTGAAAGCGCCGGTTCGATTCCGAAAGGGCGCCGGCATCCGGCTCACGACATCGCGACGCGCGTGCGCTGCCGCGACCGTTTCACTGCCCCGGTTCGATATACGCAGCCAGTTCTTCCGGCTTGCCTGAAGGAAACGCCTCCTTCAGGTGATCGAGAAACGCGGAAACGCGCGCGCTCAATAATCGCCTGGACGGATACAACGCCCACAGCGCGATATCGGGCCCCGGCACGTCGCCCCAACTGACGAGTGTGCCGGCCGCCAGGTCGCGGCTCACGAGCGACACCGGCAGGCACGCGGCGCCCAGGCCGAGGCGGACCGTATCGCGCACCATGCTCAGCGACGACAGCCGCGCCACGGGTTCGACCGCTATGCGCGCCGTACCGTCCGGGCCCGCGACCTCCCATGCCGCACGGCCGTCGCTTGTGCCGCGAACCACGGCCGGTGCGGGTGCGTCGCCGCTCGGTCGCGCCAGCTCGGGCCGCGCGACGACGACCAGCCGGTCGCGCAGGAACACGCGCCCGATCAGGCTTTCGTCAGCGGCCGGGTTCACGCGGATCACGAGGTCGTAGCCCTCCTCGATCATGTCGACGGGCCGGTCTTCGGTCGTCACCTCCAGCCGGACGTCAGGGTATTTCAGCGCGAACGTCGCCACGAGCCGCCCCATCGCGAACTGGGAAAAGACCATCGGTGCGCTGATGCGCAGCCGGCCACGCGGCCGTTCGCTTCCCGCTGCAATGGCCGACGCGCTGTCGGCGAGTTCCGCGAGCAGCGCGCCTGTCCGCTCGTAGAGCGCGCGCCCTTCCTGCGTGAGCTTCACGCCGCGCGAGCCGCGCTCGAACAGACGCAGCGACAGACTGTTCTCCAGTTCCGCGACGCGGCGCGACAGCGTCGCTTTCGGGCGATCGGCCACCCGCGCGGCCTCCCCGAAGCTGCCATGGCGGGCGACGAGATTGAAATCGGCGAGTGCAAGCAGGTCCATGTGTTCCACCAGTGAGACGATACGTCTATTTATCACATCTTCCGGATCGCATGTGGATCACTTAACTTACGTGGGCAGTCAACCCTATCGTTATCTCAGGAGCGAACATCATGACCATTCTCGTTACCGGCGCCACCGGCCGCGTGGGCCGCCAGGTCGTCCATCAACTCGTCGATCGCGGCGCCGACGTGCGCGTGCTGGTGCGCGATCCGGCCAAGGCCGATTTTCCGGCGGCCGTGACCGTCGTGCAGGGCGACATGCTCGACGTCGACGCGCTTCGTACGGCGTTCTCCGGCGTCCGCACGCTGTTCCTGCTCAACGGCGTGGCGGGCGACGAATTCACGCAGGCGCTGATCGCGCTGAACCTCGCCCGCGAAGCGGGTATCGAGCGCGTCGTCTATCTGTCGGTGCTCCACGCCGACCGCTTCGTGAACGTGCCGCACTTCGCGGTGAAGTCCGGCGCGGAGCGGATGATCGAGCGAATGGGCTTCAGCGCGACGATCCTGCGGCCTGCGTATTTCATGGACAACGAATCGATGGTCAAGGACGTGATCGTCGGCCACGGCGTCTACCCGATGCCGATCGGCGGCAAGGGCGTCGCGATGGTCGACGTGCGCGACATCGCGGAAGTCGCGGCGATCGAGCTGATCCGCCGCAACGACGCGCCGGGCAAGCTGCCGCTCGAGACCATCAACCTCGTCGGGCCCGACACGCTGACGGGCGAACAACTGGCATCGATCTGGTCGGACACGCTGGGCCGCGCCGTTGCCTATGGCGGCGACGATCCGACACCGTTCGAACGCAATCTGGCGCAGTTCATGCCGAAATGGATGGCGTACGAAATGCGGCTGATGGCCGAACGCTACGTCAGCGACGGCATGGTGCCGGAGGCCGGCGACGTCGAGCGGTTGGCCGCGATCCTCGGCCGCCCGCTGCGGACATATCGCGCCTTCGCGGCCGCGCTGCTGCGTTGAACGCGATGCCGCGCCTTCATGCTCCGTGCGGGAGTGCAGGCGGTCGCCAGGCGGTTGAACCGGCATCGCGCGCGACCGGTTCGCCGCGATCGCTGTGCCGCCGCCGGCGACGGCGATCGCGCAGCGGCAGCGCGGAACACGTACCGGATGGCCCGGCATTCGGATGTCGGGCAGCGAAGCGGCGGCGTCGATACAATCGGTTGTTCCCGCCTGCCGCCACGATCGCCTATCCGGCCGATGGCCTACAACATGGCCTGACTGACGAGCCCGTACAGTCCGTAGATCGGGTCGGCCGCGCCCTCGTGCGCCGCGGCCGGCGCGTTGCGAACCATCTTCGAACAGGTATCCACGTGTTTCAGTCCCTGTTCGCTCAACCAGTCCGGCAAACTGCTCCCGTCAGGCACATCGATACGAACGAATTCACCGTCTCGTTTCGTCAGCCAATAGCCGATCAGCGCCTTCGCACGCGCATCGTCGCTCGAACGCGGCGCGACCACCGGACCGATCACGTCACCGCGACCGAAGCGCCGCAGCACCGAAAACCCGACGACCTCGCCGTCACGTTCGAGCACGACGCTTTCTCCCCGCTTCTGCAATGCGGACAACAGCGCCTCGCGCTCGAGGCCGGACGCACGCGTGGCGAGTTCGACCAGGCGCGGCCAGTCGGCCGGCGATCCGGCACGCAGCCGCTCGCCGTCGGGCACGACAACGGCGGCAGGCCGATCGACGTTCCCCTGATATTGGCCCAGCGACCCGCACACGGTGAACCCCAGTTTCTCGTAGAGCGGCCGACCGGCCGGCGTCGCGTGCAGAAACGTGATGCGCGGCCCCAGTTCGTCGAGCAGCATTTCCATCAGTTTGCGGCCGATGCCTCGGCCCTGATGCGCGTCGGAGACGATCACATGCCCGATCGCCGCGCGATCCGCACCGTACTTCCAGCACATCGCCGTGCCGATGACTTCGCCGTTTTCCTCGGCCGCGAACGCGACCGACGTTTCCGCGGAAAACTGCCAGTCTTCCGCGCGGAACGGCCAGCGAAGCGCCATGGAAAGAGCATGGGCGGCGGGGACGTCCGCCGCGGTGAATCTGCGGTAGCGAAGTGCCGACGTCGCGCCGTGCTCCTTCACTTCATGTTCCTGGTTCATTCAGCAATCCTTTCAAATAGTGTCGCTGTGCGACACGGCACATCATATAAATGCACGGCGATGACATCGAAGCGGCGACAAATTGCACGGCGCTCCCCGGCTGGCATGAGTGCACGACGATCAGGAAGCACGCCGTTCCCGGACCTGACGCCCGATCGCCCCAAAGTCAGCCGGTGTCAACGCCGCCCCGACGCATCACGGCGATCGCGTGAAATAACGCTGCGCCAACGCGACCCAGTACCGGACGCCGGCCGGAATGATGTCGTCGTTGAAGTCGTATTTCGGATGATGCAGCGCCGGTGCGCTCGTGCCGTCCTGCGCATTGCCGATCAACACGTAAGCGCCCGGCCGCTCCTCCAGCATGAAGCCGAAGTCTTCGGACGTCATGTTCGGCGGCACGTTGGCGGACAGGCGTTCGTCGCCGAACGTAGCGCGAATCACCGCTTCGCACAGCGCCGTCTCGGCCGGCGTGTTGACCGTCGCCGGGTAGTACTGGAAAAACTCCACGTCGACCTGCGCGCCGTAGGCGCCCGCGAGCCCTTCGCAAGCGAGCCGGACGTCGTGCTGCAGCTTCTGCTGCAATGCCGACGACAGCGTGCGGATCGTGCCGCGCAGCTCGGCGGTGTCGGGAATCACGTTGTCCGTCGTGCCCGCATGGAACATGCAGACGGAAATGACCGCCGGGTCGACGGGATCCTTGTGCCGCGCGGCGATGGTCTGACACTGCAGCACCATCGAGCATGCGAGCGGCACCGGATCGATGCCCAGATGCGGCTGCGCCGCGTGCGCGCCCTTGCCCGTCACCGTGATCCTGAAGCGCGAGCCCGCGGCCATGATCGGGCCCGTGCGCAACCCGAAATGCCCGGCCGGCAACCCCGGCCAGTTGTGCATGCCGAATACCGCTTCCGTCGGGTATTGCTCGAACAGGCCGTCGTCGATCATCCTGCGCGCGCCCGCGCCGCCCTCTTCGCCCGGCTGAAACACGAAATGGACGGTGCCCGGCAACTGCGGCAGCGTCTTCAGCACCCGTGCGGCGCCGAGCAACATCACGGTATGACCGTCATGGCCGCACGCATGCATGATCCCGTGCGTGCATGACGCATGTGCGAAGTCGTTGGCTTCGTGAATCGGCAATGCGTCCAGATCGGCGCGCAGCACGATGCCGCGGCGCGGGTCCGCACCGGGCAGGCTCGCGACCACGCCCGTGCCGCCCAGCCCGCGCGATACCGCATAGCCGAGCGCCTCGAGCTCGCGGGCGACGACGTCGGCCGTCCGATGTTCTTCGAATCGCAACTCGGGATGCGCATGCAGGTCGCGGCGCAGCTTCGCCCAGTGCGCGTGATGCGTTTGCAGCGATGAGTCGGAGATGACGGGGTTGTCCAATTTCGGCACCTTCGGAATGTAACGGGCTTCCCACTGTACTGCCGGCGCGAATCGCGCGCAGCGGCTGCGTCAATCGTAAAAGCCGACGATCGACTTGACTTCCATATACTCCTCCATCCCTTCGATCCCGTACTCGCGGCCGTTGCCCGACTGCTTGTATCCGCCGAACGGTGCTTGAGGATCCCATGCCGGATAGTTCAGGTGCACCTGCCCCGCACGGATCCGTCCGGCCACCGCGCGCACCCGCTCCATGTCGGTGCCCTGCACGTGCGCGCCGAGCCCGTACACGGTGTCGTTCGCGATGGCGATCGCTTCGTCGATGGTGTCGTAAGGCAGGATCGCGAGGACCGGGCCGAAGATCTCCTGCTGCGCGATCGCCATGTCGGTGCGCACGTCGGAGAAAATCGTCGGCCGCGCATAGAAGCCCTTGTCGAAACCCGCGGGCCGGCCGGGGCCGCCGGCGATCAGCTTCGCGCGTTCGTCGATGCCCACGTCGATCATCTGCGCGACCCGTCCGAATTGCGCGCGATTGGCGAGCGGCCCGTGCGTCGTCGCCTCGTCGAACGGATCGCCGACGACGAGCGTTTGCGCGGTCGCGACGGCCAGCGCCTCGACCTCGCCGAGCGCGTCGCGCGGCACGATCATGCGGGTCGGCGCACTGCACGACTGGCCCATGTTCCGGAACGCGGCGGCGACGCCCGGCGGCACCGCACGCTGCAAATCGGCATCCGGCAACACGAGGTTCGGCGACTTGCCGCCCAGCTCCTGCGCGACGCGCTTGACGGTCGGCGCGGCCGCCTGCGCGACGAGCACGCCGGCCCGCGTCGAACCGGTGATCGACACCATGTCGACTTCCGGATGCGACGAAAGCGCGGCGCCCACCGTTTCGCCGCTGCCGCTCACGAGGTTGAATACGCCGGCGGGCACGCCCGCGTCGGCAATCACTTCCGCGAACAGCAGCGCGCTGAGCGGCGACAGCTCGCTCGGTTTCAGCACCACCGTGCAGCCTGCGGCGAGCGCCGGCCCGACCTTCGCGGTGATCTGGTAGATCGGCCAGTTCCACGGCGTGATCAACGCGCACACGCCGATCGGCTCGCGCGCGACCGCGGTCGTCCCACGCCGCTCGACGAACGGGTAGCGCGCGAGGTTGTCGCGTGCGACGCGGATATGTTCAGCCGCGAGCGGCACATGCGCGCCGCGTGCGTAGCCGATCGGCGCGCCCATCTCCAGCGCGAGCGCCGTGGCGAACAGCTCGGCGCGCGCCAGCATCAACGCATGGATACGATCGAGCAGCGCCGCGCGTTCCTGCGGTGACGTCGCGGACCAGCGTTCGAACGCGCGGCGCGCGGCCTGCACCGCGCGGTCGGCGTCGCGCGCGCTGCCGAGCGGAATCTCGCACAGCGTGTCTTCAGTCGACGGGCTGACGACCGCAAACCGGTCGCTGCCGTCGGGCTGCACCCAATCGCCGTCGATGAAAAAGCGATCGAGCCTGCCGGCTTGCATCAGGTGAACAACTGGGGAATTCATTGCAGAGTGTCCTTGAGTCGATACCACGCGCCGACGAACGGCAAGAACCACGGTTTGCCGAAGTGGCCCGGAATCGCGGGCCAGTCGAAACCCTTCCACGGGTTCAGCTCCGCGCGTCCGTCCATGATCTCCGCCATCAGCGTGCCCATCAGCGTGGCCATGTGCGTGCCGTGGCCGCTATAGCCCATCGAGTAATAAACGCCGTCGCGCTCGCCCGCGCGCGGCAGCCGGTTGGCCGTCATGTCGACCATCCCGCCCCAGCAGTAGTCGATGCGTACGTCGGCCAATTCGGGAAACACGGCGGCCATCTGCTGCCGCAGGATCGCCCCGCTCTTTGCGTCTGAATGCGGGTTCGACGCGGCAAACCGCGCGCGCCCGCCGAACAGGATCCGGTTGTCGGGCGTGACACGAAAGAAATTGACGAAGTTCTTCGTGTCGGTCACCATCCGGCGCGTCGGCAGCAACCGGTCGAGCAGATCCTTCGGCAACGGCTCGGTGACGATGATGAACGCACCGACCGGCACGATCCTGCGGCGAATCCAGCCGAATGGCCCGACCTGCGAAATGCCGCTCGCGAGCAGCACCTGGCGCGCGCGGATCTCGCCGAGCGGCGTGTGCACCGCGTAGGCGCCGCCGGCTTGCCGCTTCAGGCCGAGCACCGGCGCGTGCTCGAGAATATGCGCGCCGCGGGTCTGCGCGGCGCTCGCCAGCCCGCGCACGTAACGGCCGACATGCATCCCGGCACTCTTGCCGAAAAGCAGCCCGCCGTGATAACGGTTCGAACCGATCTCGTCGCGGAGTTCGGCCTTCGTGACCATGCGCGTGTCGGGGTCCACGCTCGCCGCGAGCAGCGCCTGGCTGCGCACGAGCTTGTCGTAGTGCTCGGGTTTCGCCGCGAGCTTCAGCTTGCCGCGGCGCGCGAAATCGCAATCGATCGACTCCTCCCTGACCAGCCGTTCGACCGTGTCGACGCCCGCGTCGAACGCGAGATAGAGCCGGTTGGCGAGCTCCGTGCCGATGCGCTGCGACAGCGACGCGTAATCCTGCGCGAAGCCGTTGTTGCACATGCCGCCGTTGCGTCCCGATGCCGCCTGCCCGACGGTGCCCGCCTCGCAGACGATCACGCGCGCGCCTTTTTTGGCCAGCGCCAGTGCGGCGGCCGAACCGGTGATGCCGCCGCCCACCACCACCACGTCGCAACTTCCGCCGGGCAACGCCGGCGTGTGGCTCACGAATGGCTCCGACGTATCGAGCCAGTAGGAACTGAAACGCATCTGGAACTCCCAAGCTGTCGCATCGCATCACACGCGCGCTGACGAGCCGGCGAACGTTCGCCGCCCCGACCCGGTCGCGCGTGCGATCCGGACCGGCGCGACGGCCTTGTACTAGAAATCCGCGACCTTGCCCCACGCGGACTCGCTGAACCGGCCGGGCCGGTACGGCGTCGGGTCCACGAACGGCTGCGCGCCGGATGCGAGATCGGCGATCAGATGCCCGGCGCCCGGCCCGATCCCGAAGCCGTGCCCCGAAAAGCCCGCCGCGAGGATCAGCCCCGGCACGCCCGGCACTTCGCCGATGCCCGGCACGCCGTCCGGCGTGCTGTCGACGAAGCCGGCCCATGCATGCGTGATCGTCGCTTCGCGCAGTTCCGGCAGCAGTTCGGCCGCGCGGCGGTAGGTTTCGGCGACCGTCGGCATGTCGGGCTTCGGGTCGAGAATGCGCACCGCTTCCATCGGCGTCGGCGCATCGAGGCGCCAGCGCTTCAACGTTTCATGGCCGCCGCGCACGCCTTCGAGACCGCCCGGCAGCAGGTTGCGCCAGCGCTTCGCGAACATCGGCACGAATTGCGGCGCGAAACGCAGGAACTGCGGCGTCGGGTCCACGCGCGCGCGGCCGCTGATCGCCAGCGCGTAGCGTCCGTCGCTGCGGCGCGTCACCGACACGCCGGACGTGTACATCGCATCCGGCAGCGGCGTTTCGACGGGGGACACGCTCAGGATCGACTGACGGATCGACGCCTGCGGAAACCGGATGCCGAGCTGGCGGCAGAACGACGACGCCCATGCGCCGCCGGCCATCACGGCCGTCCTCGTCCTGATGACGCCGGCCTCGGTGACGACGCCGGCCACGCGGCCGCCCTCGAGCTCGATGCCGCGCGCCGCGCAGTACTGATGGACACTGCCGCCCAGCTTCATCAGCGCGGCGGCCACGGCCGGCGCGGCCTTGCCCGGGTCGGCCGTGCCGTCGGTCGGCGAGAACACGCCGCCCTTCCACTGCCGCCCGGTCGCCCGTCCGCGCTCGGCGGCCTGCTTGCTGTCGAGCATGTACGTGGTCACACCCGCAGTCTTCGCGAATTCGCCCCAACTGGCCCAGCGGGACAGCTCGGCCTCGTCGTTGCTGAGATACAGCAGCCCGCAGCGATGAAAGCCCGTGTCCTCTCCCGATTCGGCGGCGAACCGTTCCCACAGATCGATGCTCTTGCTCGCCATCGGCAACTCGCGCGCATCGCGGTTCTGCTGCCGGCACCAGCCCCAGTTGCGGCTCGATTGTTCGGCGCCGATGCGCCCTTTCTCGACGAGCGCGACCGACAGCCCGCGCCGGGCCAGATAGTAGGCGGTGAAGACGCCGATGATGCCGCCGCCGATCACGACGACGTCGGCCGCGGCCGGCGGCGTGGACAAGGTTTCGATATGACGCAGCGGAGGGGACATGCTCAGTCTCGTTCGGTGGAGGGTTTGACGTTCTGCATCACGTAGAACTTCGCCACGCGTTCGCTGCTTTCCCACCCGATCGACGCGCCGCGCGGCACGAACAGCGCATCGCCGGCGCCGAGCGACAGCATACTGCCGTCGGGCGCCGCGAACCGTACGCCGCCGTCCAGCAGGAACATGAACTCGTTGGCGCGATGCGGCCGGACGATCCGGTGATACGGTGTCGAATCCCACGTGCCCGCGCAGTATTCGGCGCCGTCGTCGGTGAACACGTTGTCGCTGCGGCATTGCGGCGCGGGGCTCAGCAGCACCTCGGCCGGCAGCGTGGCGGACGGCTTGAAGTCCGCGTCGGCGCGCAACTCGAAGAGGCCGCGTTTCGTCGGTGTCTCGCACGCTGCCGCGCAGAACGTCAGCAGCACCGGCGATTGCGCGGCGATGCGCAGCGCCGTGCCGCCGCCGATGACGGCGCCTTGCCCCGGGCCGAGCACCAGCGGAGCGGCCCCGGCCGCTTCGAGCGTCAGCTCGCCCTGGACGACGACGAGGGTTTCGATGTGCGGAAAGCTCGACACGTCCAGCTCGCCGACGAAGCCGATGCGTCCCGCGGCCATCGCGTCGGGGCCTTCCCACGCGATCTCGCGATGCGACGCGAACGGATCGTTCGCGCCGAACGCCTGCCGGCGAAACGCGGTGGAAGAAGGTGCGCCGTCGGCACGGTGCAACACGAAAGCTGCGGTCATTTCTGCTCCTGTGCAATGCGTGGCGGTCTGGTTCAACGCCGTCACGCGATATCGGAAATCGTCGTTCGCCGGCTCTTCTGCCGGAAAATACTCAGCGGGGCATGTCGTCCATGCCCGTGCTTACGCCGCGTGACACGACGCATCGCGGTGTTCGGCGCGCAGGCGCGCCGATGGCGTTCGCACCGGCGCGCCGCCCGTTCGGGCGACCACGTAATCGCGCGGCGTGATCCCGAGCACGCGCCGGAAATGCCGGCACAGATGGCTCTGGTCGAAGAAGCCGACGTCGGTCGCGACGACCGACGGCGCGAGACCGGCGCGCAACAGGTCCTGCGCCCGGCGTACCCGCACGAGACACAGATACCGGTGCGGCGACAGCCCGGTTTCGCTGCGAAAGCGCGCGGTGAAACGCGATACGCTCAACCCGGCCACCGCCGCGAGCGTGTCCAGGTTCAGCGGCTGCGCGAACGACGCGTCGATCGTGCGCAGCACGTCGTCGATCGCCGGCGAGACCGGCCGGGCGACACGAGGCGAGCCAATGAATTGCACTGTCATATCGGATTCTCCGGGGCGCTCGCTTCAATGCAGGAAATCCTGCATCCGGTAATACGCGCCGACGAGCGGCAGGAACCACGCGTGCCCGAAATGGCCGGGTATCGCCGGCCATTCGAGCTCGCGCCACGGGTTCGACGCGGCCGCGCCATACAGCACGTCGGCCATCACACGGCCCATGTGCACCGACATCTGCACGCCGTGGCCGCTGTAGCCCATCGAGTAATAAAGCCCGTCATGCTGGCCCGCGCGCGGCAGCCGGTCGGCGGTGATGTCGACGAGGCCGCCCCAGCAGTAGTCGAGCCGCACGCCGGCCAGTTCGGGGAAATAGCCCGCCATGCCGGCGCGCAGGATGTCGCCGCTCTTCGCATCGGAGCGCGGGCTCGACATCGCGAAACGCGCGCGGCCGCCGAACAGCAGCCGGTTGTCGGGCGTCACGCGGAAGTAGTTGCCGATCTGGCGCGACGTCACGTACGCGCGGCGGTGCGGAAACAGCCGGTTCAACTGCGCGTCGGGTAGCGGTTCGGTCACGACGATGAAGCTGCCGACCGGCGCGATGCGCCGCCGGAACCACGCGAACGGCCCATGTTGCGACGCGCCGGTCGCGACCAGCACGCGGTCGGCGACGATCGTGCCGCGCGTGCACGTGATCGTGTGGCGCTCGCCGTCGAGCCGCTCGATCTGCGTGACGGCCGCGTGCTCGTACACGCGTGCGCCCGCCCGCACGGCCGCCTGCGCGAGGCCGACGCCGAACTTGCCCATATGCATTTGCGCGCCGTTGCGCTGCAGGAGCCCGCCGTAGAAACCTTCGGACGCGATTTCATCGCGGATCCGCGACGGCTCGATCAGTTCGATGTCCGGATCGACATCGCGCCGCAACGCATCGAACGTCTTCGCGAGCCCCGCGAAATGCTGCGGTTTCGCGGCGAGCTTCAGCTTGCCGGCGCGCCGGAAATCGCAGTCGATCGCCTGTTCGGTCACGATCGTCTCGACGCTCTTCACCGCGCTTTCGTACGCGAGATAAAACTGCTTCGCCTGCGCGGCGCCGATGCGCGCGGCCAGCGACGCGTAATCCTGCGCGACGCCCGTATTGCACTGGCCGCCGTTGCGGCCGGATGCTTCGCCGGCGACCTGCGCGGCTTCGAGCACGACCACCGAGACGCCGCGCTGCGCGAGCGCGAGCGCTGCCGACAAGCCGGTGAAACCGCCGCCGATCACGACGACGTCGGCCCGCCCCTCGACAGGGCCAACGCTTGCGTCGCGAAACGCGGGGCGGGTATCCAGCCAGTACGATTCCAGTTTCATCGGATCCTTCTTGGGCATGCCGGCAACGACGATCGGCGACCGTTCAATGAGAATCATTTAATCACCGTCAAAAACCGCAGTTGCCGCGTATTCGCGCACGGCACGCGCATAAATTGCCGTTTTGCACGACCGCCGCGGCAGACTATGCGGCGGGCCGTTCACCGCACCGCGCGATGAATGGTTCGCGCGCCACGCACTACAGCTGCACCGGCGTGACACCCGCGGGAATCGGCTCCGCCTGGAAGCGCGCGAGATCCTCCTCGCTGCGATGGCACAGCACCTGCGCGCCGTTGCCGAGCGTGCGCAGCGACGGCGCCGTCCGGTTGCACACGCCGTCCACGCGCATCGCGCAGCGCGACAGGAACGGACACAGCTCGGCCTCGTTCTCGCGCTCGCCGATCGACACCAGCGGCCGGTGGCAACGCTCGGCCGCATCGTCGAGCCAGCCCGCGCGCAGCTCCGGCGCGGACGACACCAGCAAGTGCGAATACGGGTGATAAGGCGGCGCGCACAGCGCGTCGCGGCTGCCCGTCTCCACGCGGTGGCCCGCATACAGCACGACGATGTCGTCGCTGATCGCGCGCACCTTCGCGATGTCGTGCGTGATGAACACGTACGACACGCCGAGCTTCGCCTGCAGGTCGCGCAACAAATCGATGATCGCGGCGCCGACGACGGTGTCGAGCGCCGACGTGACCTCGTCGCACAGGATCAGGTCGGGCTCGGCCGCGAGCGCGCGCGCGAGGTTCACGCGCTGCTTCTGTCCGCCCGACAGCTCGCCGGTACGCCGCGACGCGACCGCCGGCGGCAGCCGCACGAGTTCGAGCAGCTCCGCGACGCGCTGGCGTGCACGCGCGCCCTTGATCCCGTGATAGAACGCGAGCGGCCGCGCGAGCGTGCGCTCGACGGTATGCACCGGGTTGAGCGCGGTATCGGCGTTCTGGAACACGATCTGCACGCGGCGATGCTGCTCCTTCGTCCGTTTGCCGATATCGCGCGCAAGCGGCTCGCCGTCGAGCAGGATCTCGCCGCCGGTCGCCGGCACGAGGCCCGCGATCACCTTCGCGAGCGTCGTCTTGCCGGAGCCCGATTCGCCGATCACGCCGACCGTCTGCCCGCGCCCGATGCGCAGGTCGACTTCATGCAGGATCACCTTCGCGGGCCAGCCGTTCGCGGCGCGGCCGCCGTAGCCGGCGATCGCGCCGCGCACGTCGAGCAGCGGCGCCGGCTCGGCCGGCGCTTGCGCCTGCGCGTCGCGTCCGGCATCGTTCGGCGTGACCGCCGCGATCAGGCTCTGCGTGTACGGGTGCGCCGGCGCATGCAGGATCTGTTCGGTCGCGCCCGCCTCGCGGATCACGCCATCGCTCAGCACGACGATCCTGTCGGCCATCTGCGCGACCACGGCCAGGTCGTGCGACACGTACACCGCACTCATCCCGTAGCGCCGGATCACGTTCTTGAACGCCTGCAGCACGTCGATCTGCGTGGTCACGTCGAGCGCGGTGGTCGGCTCGTCGAGGATCACCAGCTCCGGATCCGTGATCAGCGCCATCGCGGCCATCAGCCGCTGCAACTGCCCGCCCGATACCTGGTGCGGATAGCGCTTGCCGATCGTCTCCGGCTCCGGCAGCGCGAGCGCGCGAAACAGCTCGATCGCCTTCGCCTGCGCGTCGCGCTTCGTCATCGTCCCGTGGATCAGCGCGCTCTCGATCACCTGATCGAGAATCGTGCGCGACGGGTTGAACGCGGCGGCCGCGCTCTGCGCGATATACGCGACCTTGCGGCCGCGCAGCGCGGTCAGCGCCGGTCCGGAAAGCGTGCACACGTCGGTGCCGTCGAGCTTGACCGAGCCGCCGGCGATCCGGCATCCGGCGCGCGCGTGGCCCATCAGCGACAGCGCGATCGTCGTCTTGCCGGAGCCCGATTCGCCGATCAGCGCGAGCACCTCGCCGCGCCCGATGTCGAAGTCGACGCCGTGGACGATCGTCGTTTCCTCGCCACCCGGCCGGCCGCCGACCACGCGCAGCCCGCGCACCTCGACGAGCGGGTTCGATTCGTGTCGCATCAGTGTCCTCCGGCGGCGCCGGCCGCGCCCTTGCGGCGGCCGCGATGCGGCAGGCCGTCGATCAACAGGTTGACGCCCACCGTCAGGATCGCGATCGCGACCGCGGGCATGATCGCGACGGCCGAGCCGTCGCCGAGGCTCGCGATGTTCTCGCGCACGAGCGAGCCGAGGTCCGCATACGGCGGCTGCACGCCGAGCCCGAGAAAGCTCAGGCCGCTCAGCAGCAGCACGACGAACGTGAAGCGCAGGCCGGTGTCCGCGAGCATCGGGTGGATCATGTTCGGCAGCATCTCCACGCACGCGATGTACAGCGCGCTTTCGCCGCGCGCCCTGGCCACCTGCACGAATTCGAGCGTGCTGATGTTGACGGCGAGCGCGCGCGCGATCCGGTACGAGCCCGGCATGTAGCTGACCGCGGCGGTAAGGATCAGCAGCGGCAGCGACGAGCCGAACGCGGCGACGAACATCAGCGCGAACATCTTCGACGGAATCGACGTGAGCGCGTCGAGCAGCCGGCTCATCGTCTCGTCGACCGCGCGGCCCGACACGGTCGCGAGCAGCCCGAGCGTCGTGCCGGTCACCGCGGCGAGCAGCACCGCGGCCAGCGCGAGCAGCACGGTCAGCCGCGTGCCGTACAGGATCCGGCTCAGCATGTCGCGGCCGAGGAAGTCGGAGCCGAACGGCAGCTTCGCGCTGAACGGCGCGAACACGTCGGGCGTGACGATCGCGCCGACGTCATGCGGCGCAATCAGCGGCGCGAACAGCGCGACGAACAGCATCAGGCCGGCCATCGACAAGCCGACGCGGCCGCCGGTCGTCAAGGCGATGCGCGCGGCGCGGCGCTTGCGCGGCTGGTCGGGGGCAGGCGCGGCAGGCGGCAGGCCGCCCCGCCCCAGGGGCGGATCGCCGGATGGCGGCAGCGCGCTGCTGCGTTGAACGGGTTCGATCGGTTGCATGGGCGGCATCTCGGAAGGAAGACGAAACACTCAGGTGCGCAGTCGCGGGTTCGACACGATCGAGCACAGGTCGGCGAACAGCACGAGCGTCAGGTAAGCGACGCAGAAGATCAGCGTGCACGCCTGGACCAACGGGAAATCGCGGTTGCTGACGGCGTCGACCATCAGGCTCGCGAGGCCCGGATAGTTGAAGATCGTCTCGACGACGATCACGCCGCCGAGCAGATACGACAGGCTCAGCGCGATCGCATTGGCGATCGGGCCGATCGCGTTCGGCAGCGCATGGCGCAGCACGACGCGCGCGGGACTCGCGCCTTTCAACACGGCCATCTCGACATACGACGCACTCAGTTGCTCGATCACCGCAGCGCGCGTCATCCGGGCCATCTGCGCGATCACGACCGCGCACAGCGTGAGCACCGGCATCGCATACGCACGCAGGAAATCGTGCAGGCTCTCGATCGGGCCGCTGTACGACAGCGCGGACAGCCAGTGCAGCTTCACCGCGAACACGAGCACGGCGACCGTCGCGATCAGGAATTCCGGCGTCGCGACGAGCGACAGCGTGCCGAGGCTGATCACGCGGTCGACCACCGACTCGCGCTTGACGGCCGCGAGGATGCCGAGCAGCAGCGCGATCGGCACCGACACGGCGGTCGTGATCGCCGCAAGCGTGAGCGACTTCGGCAGGCGCCCGCCGATCAGCTCCGACACCGGCATGTCGCCGGACAGCGACCGGCCGAAATCGCCGTGCGCGAGCCCCGCGAGCCAGTGCGCGTAACGTACGTGCGCCGGCATGTCGAGACCGAACTGCTGGCGCAGCGCGGCGACCGTCTCCGGCGTCGCCGACTGGCCGAGCGCGGCCTGCGCGGCGTCGCCTGGCAGCAGGTTCGTGATCGTGAAGATGATCGCGGACACGATCAGCAGCGTCAGCGCGGTGACCGCGATGCGCCGGCCGATCAGCCCGATGAGGATTCGGTTCATGGTGCAGCACTCCCGAAAAAACCGCGCGTGGCCGGCGCGGTGGCCCGCACCGGCCGCGCGACGGCGGCCAGCCACAACGTCATGCGTTCCACCACACGTTCTCGGCGAACGTGAAGCCCATCATCGGCCCGGTAGGGATCGAACCGAGGCCCGCGAGCCGCTTGTCGTAGCCGTCGAGGAAGCTGATGAACGCCGGAATGCCGACCCGGCCCTGCTGCGACACGATCACCTGCATGTCGCCGTACATCTGCTTGCGCTTCGCGTCGTCGGTTTCCGAGCGCGCGGCGAGCAGCAGCTGGTCGAACTTCGCGTTCTTCCAGCCCGACTCGTTCCACGGCGCATCCGACTTGAAGAATTGCGTGAACAGCACGTCGGCGCTCGAGCGCGGATTGATGTTGCCGAAGGTGAGCGGGTGCTTCATCCAGTGGTTCGACCAGTAGCCGTCGGGCGACGCGCGGTTGACCTGCAGGTTCAGCCCGATCTTCTGGCCGACCTGCTGCAGCAGCACGGCCATTTCGATCGACCCGTTCGCGTCGGACGTCGCATAGATCGGCGGCAGCGTCGCGCCGAGCGCGCCCGCCTTCCGGAGCAGGAATTTCGCCTTGTCCGGATCGTGCGGCCGCTGCGGCAGCGACGCGTTGAAGTAGCGGTGCCCCGGCGGAATCGGCTGGTCGTTGCCGATCACCGAGTAGCCGCGAAACACCGCCGAGCGGATCTGCTCGCGATCGAACAGGTACTTCATCCCTTCGACGAAATCGGGGTTCGCGACGATCGGGTTGTCGCTGCGCATGATCAGGTCGGTGTAGAGGCCCGACTTGGTTTCCTTCAGCGCGTAGCCCGGCGTCGACGCGACCCGCTGCGTCGAGCGCGGATCGATCGCATTGATCAGATGCACGTCGCCCGACAGCAGCGCGTTCAGGCGCGCGGCGCTGTCGCTGATGCCGATCATCTCGATCTCGTCGAGATACGGCTTGCCCGGCTTGAAGTAGCTGTCGTTGCGCACGCCGACGGTCGACACGCCCGGCTTGAACGACTTCAGCTTGTACGGGCCGCAGCCGATACCGGTCGAGAAATCGGTCGTGCCGTCCTTGACGATCACGAGCTGCGGTGTCGCGAGGATCACCGGCAGATCGGCGTTCGCGCTCGCGAGCGTCAACGTGACTTCGTCGGGGCCGGTCGCCTTCGCATCCGCGAACTGTTCGGCGAGCGTCTTGACCTTCGACGCGGTGGCCGGATTCTTGTGGCGCATCAGCGAAAACACCACGTCGGCCGGGCCGACCGGCTTGCCGTCGTGGAACGTGACGCCCTTGCGCAGCTTGATGATCCAGGTCTTCGCGTCGGTCGTCTGCAGCGATTCGGCGAGATTCATTTGCGGCGTCAGGCTCTGGTCGAGCTGCGTGAGGCCGCTGTAGAACATGAAGAAGCGGGTGTAGTCCGCGCCCGTCGAGCCCTTGGCCGGGTCGAGCGTATCGGCCGTCGAGCCGGATTCGTTCGCGACCCGGATCTTGCCGCCGCGCTTCGGCGCGGGCGCGGCGAACGCCGGCTGCGCATCCACCAGCAGCCCGCCGCCGACGGCCATCATGCCGCTCGCCGCCATGACCTTCATCATGTCGCGGCGCGTGAAGCCGCCCTTGCCGTCATTGTCGATATCGTCGCTCATCCGAACTGCTCCTGACTGTGGGAAGTGGGTCCAAGGGTCCAGCGTGGTTGTTCAATCCCGCTACGTCCGCTTGCTGGTGGCGGGCGCGACGTCGTACACATGCAATTCATTTAAGCATCGCCAAAATGCGGTTTGTCGCGATTCGGGCCGCCCGCACGATACGAATCGACCGTTTTGGGCCACCCGCGCAGCATGAATTGCTGCGTGCGCGCACGTGTCGCCGTTGGCCCGGCGGCGTGTCGCGGCGGTTGCCGAACCCGTGTCGATGCAGGAAATCGTAAGGCCGTAGCCACCGCAGATTGCGCCGACAAAATTGCCCATTCGGCATCCGGCGCGCGTTTGGCTCACCCAAACCACGCGTTTGTGTCGAACGGGCGTGTGCGCGCCGAGCGCGGTCGAAATGCGCGGCACGTTGCGGCAGATCGCCGCATGCACGGGCGTCGGCGGTGGCGGTCGCGACGGTGCGTCGCGCAGGAAAGTTCAGAAGAATGCCGCGCGATCGGAACGGCGCGGCATAAAGACCGGAAAGTGACCGGGAGACGGCCGGAGCGCCCGGAAACCGGGCTGATGGAGCGCAAGATAAATCCAAGGGGATCGGTGCAAGAAATACGGGATTCCGTGAGCCGTTGGCTGGGTTCTGAGCTACACGGTCGGCCGGAATGGCCGCGAGGCCGTGCGGAGCGAACTGAAACTGATCGTGTACAGCCGGGCCGAGAGGTAGCGCCGGCCAGGCTGTTCCAGGCAATGCGGTACAGTAGCGCCTCCCTAGGAGTACGCGCTGAGAGAGCAGCGCCCTTGCTGGTTCAGGAGAAAAAAGAATGAGCGAAAATCGATACACGTACGGTACTTGGCACAATCTGCGTCCTGTCGACGTCTTCGCCCTGGTAGCGTTCGACGAGACGCGCAAGCAGCTCGGCCTCGACGATCTGGCCGCCGCGTCGGCAATGCTGCTCGGTCAGGGTGATGTCCCTGTCCCTGGCAAGGTGGCCGGAGCTACGCCGGGCACTTCCGTCACCTCGCTTGCCGCCCGCAAGCTGTTTCCCCAGACGCTGCCGTTTCGCTTGCCGATGATCACGGGTGTCGGGTTGTCGGGTATACGGATCTCGTTCACCCACCGCCTCGGTGCTTGGGTCGGCAGAACGATTCCCATCGTAGGCGAGGTGTTCCTGGCACGCGATGCCTACCTGATCATGCGCAACACCGTGACGACCTACAACCGACTTGTGAAGCCCGAAGACAGGGTACTCTGAGCCATGAACGACGATACCTGGGAACGTTTTGAAGCCTTTGCTCGCAAGGAGCTTGGCCGGCCGCTGTTCGGCAAGCTGAATCTCCAGCCGGAAACGCGGCTCGAGGAGGATCTCGGCGTGACTGGCCTTGACGGCGTCGAGTTTATCGACAACTGGGCCAAAACATTCAACGTCGACGCCGATGGATTCCCGTACCGGCGCTATTTCGGCCCCGAAGGTCAGGAACTGCTGTCGTCCCTCATCGGGCTGTTCGTAAAGCGGCTCCGGCCGCCGAAGCGTCACCCGTTGACCCTGGGCATGCTGGTCGAGGCAACGCGACGCGGGAAGTGGGACACGGACGCGATCGAGGCTGCTGCAGCGAAGTGATCGCATTTTGCGGCGTCGCGGCCGTCACCGGCACGCTAACGCGCCGCGCGGGCTCACGCCGACGTGGCGAACAATGTACCGTCCTCAGGCGGCCGGCACACGATCGTCAGGCCGCCAGCCGGAATACCGATACGGCGGCCCGCAGGCGCGCGGCCTGCTCGTCCAGCGACGATGCGGCGGCCGCCGCCTGCTCGACGAGCGCGGCGTTCTGCTGGGTGACTTCGTCCATTTGCGCGACCGCCAACCCGATCTGTTCGATGCCGGTGCTTTGCTCGGCCGATGCCGCCGAAATCTCGCCCATGATGTCGGCCACCCGGTCGATCGACCGGACGATCTCCGTCATGCGCTCACCGGCCGTCTCGACGAGCCGGCTGCCGCTGCCGGCCCGCTCGACCGACGCGTCGATCAGTCCCTTGATGTCCTTCGCGGCCGCGGCGCTGCGTTGCGCGAGCGAGCGGACTTCCGACGCGACGACGGCGAACCCGCGCCCCTCCTCGCCGGCTCGCGCGGCTTCCACCGCGGCGTTGAGCGCGAGAATGTTGGTCTGGAACGCGATGCTTTCGATGACGACGGTAATGTCGGCGATCCGCACCGATCCGTCCGAAATCTGCCGCATCGTTTCGACGACCGCCTGCACGGCGGCGCCGCCGAGTTCGGTCGCATCCTTCGCCTGGGCCACGAGCGCATTCGCCTGGCGTGCGTTGTCGGCATTCTGTTTGACCGTGGACGTGATCTGCTCCATGCTCGCGGCCGTTTCCTGCAGCGACGCGGCCTGCTGCTCCGTGCGTTGCGACAGATCCAGGTTGCCTTGCGCGATCTCGCCGGTGCCGGTGGCGATCGAGTGGGTCGTGGTCTGGATCTCGGCGATGGTGTCGGTCAGCCGCGCCTTCATGTCGCCCAGCGCGACGAGCAGGCTGCCTGGCGCGGCGTGCGCCGTATCGAACTGCACGTCCAGCTCGCCGGCGGCGATGCGGGCGGCGATCTGCGTCGCATGCGCGGGCTCGCCGCCGAGCGTCCGCCTGACGCTGCGCAGCACGCCCCATGCGATGGCCGCGAGCGCCGCGGCGATGACGAGCGCGACGGCGCCCAGCACCGTCGCGAGCCGGGTAAACGCCGCATTGATGTCGTCGTAGAAAAATCCCGTGCCGATCCACCAGTTCCAGTCGGGAATCGCGACCACGCCCTGGAGTTTCGGCTCCAGGTCCGCATCGGGGCTGCGCTTGACCAGCACGTCGACGAGCGCGAAATGCGCCTGCGCCATCCCTGCGCGGTACGCCTCGCTGTCGGTCAGGCCGCTGGTCGTGCGGTTGCCTTTCGCGCGCGTGCCGATGAATTTCGCGTTCGGGTGCACGAGGTTGACGCCGTCGGACGTCGTGACCCAGAAGTAGCTCTTCGAATTCGCGTTGAGCGCCGACAATGCGGCCTTGGCCTGCTGCTGCGCCTGCTCCTGCGTGAGCGTGCCGTTCGTCTGCATCGCGCGATACGAATCGACCAGATGCTCGGCCTTGGTCAGCAGAATGACGACCTCTTCGCGGCGGCTGTCGATCAGCGCGTCGCGCAGCGTATGCAGCGACAACGCGGCGAGCAGAACGACGCCGAGCAGCGCCGCGACGACGAGCATCAGCAGTTTCGTGGACAACTTCATGCGGGGGCCTCGCAATATTAACCGTTCGGTACATATATCGGCCCGGGCGGGCCGGCCTTGAACGATTCAATATCGGTAATTACCCTCGTTTCGTGCGCTGAACGAACGCGCGACCGAACGCGACGGGCCCCTGCGGCATCGCGGCCGCGTCCCGTCGCGCGTTCGATGGATCTGCCGGCGCCGGCGGCTTACAGCCCGAGCTGCGTCGCGAGATGGCCGATGTCCGACACTTCGTAATAGTTGTAGAACGGCGTGCTCGGCTCGTGGCCGCGGTTCACGAACGCCTTGTGCTTGATCCCGAGATCCTCGGCCGTCATGAGGTCGTAGCGCAGGCTCGACGACACGTGCAGCACGTCCTCCGGCTTGCAGCCGAGCTTGTCGAACATGTATTCGAAGCCCTGCATCCGCGGCTTGTACGATTGCGCCTGCTGCGCGGTGAACACGGCATGGAACGGTGCGCCGAGCTTGTCGACGTTGCTCATGATCTGCTCGTCCATCGCGTTCGACAGGATCACGAGCTTGTACTTCGACGCCAGCCGCGACAGCCCGGCCGGCACGTCCGGGTGCGGGCCCCACGTCGGCACCGCCAGATAGAAGCGCTCGGCCTCGGCTTCGTCGAACGTCACGCCGATCCGCGCGCAGGTGCGGCGGACCGCGTTGACGACGACGTCGCGGTACGGCTTCCACGCGCCGAGCACCTCGTCGAGCCGATAGGCGGCGAACGCGCGCACGAATGCCTCCATCGCGGCCGGCGTCAGCCGGTCCGCATAGATTTCGCGCGCCGTCTCGGCCATCCGGAAATGGGTCAGCGTGCCGTAGCAGTCGAAGGTGATGTACTTCGGTTCAAACTGGATCATGGTGACGTCCTGTCGGTGTGAAGCCCCGGCAGGGCCGGGGGCGGGCTGGGTTGTACGAAATTGAATCAGGGCAAAAAGTCGTTCGCGCGTCGTTCGGCGCCGCTCAAAACGCAGAATCGCCGCGTGTTGCGCGGCACATGCAGCACGATCTGCGGTGCGATCCGGCGGGCGCCGCGGAGCCGGTCGATGGGCGCCGCGCCACCGCGGCCGGCTCGCCTGCCGGTGAGACCCTTCGGCAGGCGGCACTGCCGCCGTGTATTCATCGTAGCGGCATTCCCACAGCACGAATGGTCGGATCGACCGGCCGCGCCGGCACGATCCGCGCGTTCGTGCGCGCCGATCGCGCGGATTTGCGTCGATCGTGCGCCAGCGCCCGCCGGCGCGGGAAAACAGGCGAATCGTCCTATCCGCGCCGCCACCGCGCTGGCAGAGTGAACGAGTCATTTCCACCCATCCGGAGTCCGGCGTGTCCGACCTCAATCCTTCCCGCACGCTCACCTATCGCCCGTTCGCCGAAACGGACCTGCCCGCCGCCCATCGTCTGTCGGAGGCCGTCAAGTGGCCGCACCGGCTCGATGACTGGCGCTTCGTGTTCCAGCTCGGCGGCGGCTTCGTCGCCGAAGACGAAACCGGCGTCGTCGGCACCGCGCTCGGCTGGCGCTTCGGCGAATCGCACGCGTCGCTCGGCATGGTCATCGTGTCCCCCGAGCGCCAGGGCCGCGGCATCGGGCGCGAGTTGATGACCCGCGTGGTCGACAGCCTCGGCACGCGAACCATCTTTCTGCATGCGACGCCGGCGGGCGAGCCGCTGTACGCGAAATTCGGATTCGACGTGATCGATACGATCGATCAGCACCAGGGCGCCGCGTTCCAGCCTCCGCTGATCTCGCTGCCGCCCGGCGAGCGCCTGCGCCCGCTCGGCACCAACGACGGGCCGCGCCTCGCCGCGCTCGCGTCGCGCGCCGCCGGCTACGAACGCGGCGCGGTGATCGATGCGCTGCTCGACGCCGCGAACGGGATCGCGCTCGACCGCGACGGCGAGCTGCTCGGCTTCGCGCTGTTCCGCCGGTTCGGCCGCGGCCACGTGATCGGCCCGGTGGTCGCACCCGATGCACTGCGCGCGCAAGCGCTGATCAGCCACTGGCTCGCGCTGAACGAGGGCATGTTCGTGCGGCTCGACGTGCCGGGCGACAGCGGGCTGTCCGACTGGCTGCAGGGGCTCGGGCTGCCGCGCGTCGACACCGTCGTCGCGATGGCGCGCGGCGCAACGCCCGCGCGTGACCCGGCGCTGCGCACGTACGCGATCGTGAACCAGGCGCTCGGTTGACAGGACGCACGATGAGCTTTCTCTACAAGGCCGACCCGGTGCGCGGCGCGCAGTGGGCGGCGCGCTTCGCGCAACAGGCGCCCGATCTGCCGTTCCGGATCTGGCCGGACCTCGGCGACGCCGAAGCCGTCCGCTATCTCGCCGCATGGCAGCCGCCGGACGATCCCGTCGCGTTGCTGCCGAACCTCGAAGTCGTGTTCTCGGTCGGCGCCGGCATCGACCAGTTCGACCTGTCGCGCGTGCCTTCGCACATCCCCGTCGTGCGGATGATCGAGCCGGGCATCGTCGAAGGGATGGTCGAATACGTGACGCAGGCCGTGCTGACGATCCATCGCGACCTGTTCGACTATGCGGCCCAGCAGCGCGACCAGGTGTGGCGCGAGCATCCCGTGCGCGCGGCCGCGTCGCGGCGCGTCGGCGTGCTCGGGCTCGGCACGCTCGGCCAGGCCGTGCTCGACACGCTGCGGCGCTTCGGTTTCCCGTGCGCCGGCTGGAGCCGCACCCCGCGCACGCTCGACGGCGTCGACTGCTACGCGGGCGACGCGGCGCTCGACGCGTTCCTCGCCCGCACCGACATCCTGATCTGCCTGCTGCCGCTGACCGACAGCACGCGCGGCCTGCTCGGCGCGCGCGTGTTCGATGCGCTGCCGGCCGGCGCGTCGCTCGTGCAGGTCGGGCGCGGCCCGCAACTGGATTCGGCGGCGCTGCTCGCGGCGCTCGCGAGCGGCCGCCTCGACAGCGCGATCCTCGACGTGACGGATCCCGAACCGCTGCCGGCCGGCCATCCGTTCTGGACGCACCCGCGCATTCGCATCACGCCGCACATCGCCAGCGCGACGCGGCCCGACACCGCGGTCGACGCGGTGCTCGCGAACCTCGCCCGCCATCGCGCGGGCCAGCCGATGATCGGCGTCGTCGATCGCGCGCGCGGCTACTGACGTGCGCGCCCGGCCCGCCGGGCGCGCAGCAGAAAATGCCGAAGCGCCCCGTGCAAACGCCGCGTGCGTACGTTTCGGGCCGCAAATTGAAGACGCATGCGGATTTCTCGCCCGTTAGCATGAACTCACCGCTGACACCCGACGAGAGTCCTGCCCTCCATGAACCAAGCCGCGCTGATCGAAGCCGATCGTCAACACCTGATCCACCCCGTCGTCAATTACCGTGCGCACGAGGCGCGCGGCGTCACCGTGCTGGAATCCGCGGACGGCGTGTTCCTGCGCGACGCCGCGGGCCACACGCTGCTCGACGCGTTCTCGGGCCTGTGGTGCGTGAACGTCGGCTACGGCCGCGACAGCATCGTGAAAGCCGCCACCGACCAACTGGCGAAGCTGCCCTACGCGACCGGTTATTTCCATTTCGGCTCGCAGCCGGCGATCGAGCTCGCCGAGCGGCTCGCCGCGCTGGCGCCGCCGTCGCTGAACCGCGTGTACTTCACGCTCGGCGGCTCGGACGCGGTCGATTCCGCGATCCGTTTCATCACGCACTATTTCAACGCGACCGGCCGCCCGTCGAAGAAGCAGATGATCGCGCTGGAACGCGGCTATCACGGCTCGTCGTCGATCGGCGCCGGGCTCACCGCGCTGCCCGCGTTCCACCGTCATTTCGACCTGCCGCGCGCGGACCAGCACCATATTCAGTCGCCCTACCCATACCGCCATCCGCTCGGCGACGATCCGCAGGCGCTGATCGCCGCGTCGGTCGCCGCGCTCGAGGCGAAGGTCGCCGAACTCGGCGCGGACAACGTCGCCGCGTTCTTCTGCGAGCCGGTGCAAGGCTCCGGCGGCGTGATCGTGCCGCCAGTCGGCTGGCTGAAGGCGATGCGCGACGCGTGCCGGCGCCTCGGCATCCTGTTCGTGGCCGACGAGGTAATCACCGGCTTCGGCCGCACGGGCCCGCTGTTCGCATGCGAGGCCGAACAGGTCGATCCGGACCTGATGACCGTCGCGAAGGGACTGACCGCCGGCTATGCGCCGATGGGCGCGGTGCTGATGTCCGACGAAATCTACGAAGGGATCGCGGGCAATCGCGCCGATTCGCCGGTGGTCGGGCACGGCCATACGTATTCCGCGCATCCGGTGAGCGCGGCGATCGGCCTCGAGGTGCTGAAGCTCTATCACGAAGGCGGGCTGCTCGCGAACGGCCAGGCGATGGCGCCGCGCTTCGCGGCCGGGCTCGATGCGCTGCGCGCGCATCCGCTCGTGGGCGACGCACGCTCGCTCGGCCTGCTCGGCGCGCTCGAACTGGTGGCCGACAAGGCGCACAAGACGCGCTTCGACCCGGCGCTGAACGTGCCGGACAAGATCGCGGCCGCCGCGTACGCGAACGGCGTGGTGTTCCGCGCGTTCGGCGACGGCGTGCTCGGCTTCGCGCCGGCGCTGAGTTTCACCGCGGGCGAATTCGACCTGCTGTTCGAACGCGTGCGCAAGACGCTCGACGACGTGCTGGCCGACGCCGGCGTGCAGCGCGCGCTCGACGCCGCGCATGCGCAGCCGGCCTGACGGGCCAAGGGAAAGCCGGGCTTGTGGCGGCAATCGTTCGACTCTAAAGTAACCGGACATTCCATTTTTCCGACTCACGTGAACATGACGGACAGCAAGCTGGATCGCATCGACCTGCGCATCCTCTCCCAGTTGCAGAAGCGCGGCCGCATGACCAACGTCGAACTGGCCGATGCAGTCGGGCTGTCGCCCAGTCCATGCCTGATCCGCGTGAAGCGGCTCGAGAAGGCCGGCTACATCGGCGGCTACGGCGCGCACATCCAGCTCGAGAAACTCGGCGACGTGCAGGTCGTGTTTACCGAAGTCACGCTGGCCGACCACCGCCGCGAGGACTTCGACCGGTTCGTCGCGGCGATCCGCAACGTCGACGAGATCGTCGAATGCCACCTCGCGAGCGGCGGCTACGACTACCTGCTGAAGTTCATCACGCGCAGCGTGAGCCATTACCAGACGATCGTCGAAGGCCTGCTCGAGCAGAACATCGGCATCGAGAAGTATTTCAGTTACGTGATCATCAAATCGCCGTTCGTCAAACGGCACTACCCGCTCGAATCGCTGTTCGGCGAACGTCACTGACGCACGGCCGCGTCACCCCGGAACGCGACAGCCCGCTGTTCGCGCAGGGGGCGTCGCGCCCCGCCGTGCCGCCTTCGTCACCGAACCGCCTCATCCAAGGACCTGCCATGCCGCTTACGCTGACCCATACCGAACTCCTGCGCTCCGCCAACCTGATCGACGGCACGTGGCGCGACGCGCACGACGGCCGCCGCTTCGACGTCACCGATCCGGCGACGCTCGAGACCGTTGCCCACGCACCCGACAGCGGCGCCGCCGACGCACGCGCGGCGACCGATGCAGCGGCACGCGCGCTGCCCGCATGGCGCGCGACGCCCGCGCGCGAACGCGCCGCGATCCTGCGCGCCTGGCATGCGGCGATCGTCGCGCACACCGACGATCTCGCGAAGCTGATGTCGCGCGAACAAGGCAAGCCGCTTGCCGAAGCGCGCGGCGAAGTCGCGTACGGCGCGTCGTACGTGCTGTGGTTCGCCGAGGAAGCGACCCGCACGTATGGCGACCTGATCCCGCAGCAGCAGCGCGGCAAGCGGCTCAGCGCGGTGAAGGAGCCGATCGGCGTCGTCGCCGCGATCACGCCGTGGAATTTCCCGCTCGCGATGATCGCGCGCAAGATCGCACCCGCGCTCGCGGCCGGCTGCACGGTGGTCGCGAAGCCGGCGGAGGACACGCCGCTGACCGCGCTCGCGCTCGCGTTTCTCGCGCAGGAAGCCGGCGTGCCGGCCGGCGTGCTGAACCTGATCACCGCGTCGCGCGAACGCGGCATTGACGCGGCGGCCGACTGGCTCGCCGACGGCCGCGTGCGCAAGATCACGTTCACCGGCTCGACGCCCGTCGGCAAGCTGCTCGCGCGCGAATCGGCGGCGACGTTGAAGAAGCTGTCGCTGGAGCTTGGCGGCAATGCGCCGTTCATCGTGTTCGACGACGCCGAGCTCGATGCCGCGGTGGACGGGCTGATGGCCGCCAAGTTTCGCAACGGCGGGCAGACCTGCGTATCGCCGAACCGCGTGTACGTGCAGGCCGGCGTCTACGATGCGTTCGCGCGGAAGCTCGCCGCGCGCGTGGCCGCGCTGAAGGTTGCGCCGGCGACCGATCCGGCCGCGCAGATCGGCCCGATGATCAACGCGCGCGCGGTCGACAAGATCGCCCGCCACGTCGGCGATGCCGTCGAACGCGGCGCGCGCGTGCTGACGGGCGGCAAGCGCCTGACCGAGCTTGGCGCGAACTTCTACGCGCCGACGGTGCTCGCCGACGCCACCGCCGACATGCAGCTCACCTGCGAGGAAACCTTCGGTCCGATCGCCGCGCTGTTCCGCTTCGATACCGAGGACGAAGCGGTCGACGCCGCGAACGACACGCCGTTCGGACTCGCCGCGTATTTCTACACGCAGGACGTGCGGCGCATCGCGCGCGTGTCGGCACGGCTCGAAACGGGCATCGTCGGCATCAACGAAGGCGCGCTCGCGAGCGAGGCCGCGCCGTTCGGCGGCGTGAAGGAATCGGGCTATGGCCGCGAAGGCTCGCGCTATGGCCTCGACGATTACCTGTCGATCAAGTATCTGTGCCAGGGCGGGCTCGAATGATCGGATGAATGGGGGCCGTCCGCGAGGACGGCCATCGCCGCGCCCGGCCGACATACACGCGTTGACATCGGAACCGATTGGTCCATATAATGAATCCAACTTCAGGCACCGCATCGTTCGCGAAACCGATCAATGGCAAATCCCGCTGGCGTGGGCCGTCCCCGCGAATTCGAACTTGGCGATGCCGCGCGCGACGCGATGGACGTTTTCTGGGATCGCGGCTACGAAGGCGCGTCCCTGCCCGACCTGATCGCCGGCACCGGGCTGTCGCGCGGCAGCCTGTACAAGGCGTTCGGCGACAAGAAGGCGCTGCTGCTGGCGGCGCTCGATCTGTATATGGCCGACGGGCTCAAGGCGACCGCGGACATCCTGTCGCAACCGGGCCCCGTGAAGAATGCGATTCGCGATTCGCTGCTGCGCTATGCGCGGCTGTCCGTCGGCGAGGCGGGCCGGCGCGGATGTCTCGCGGTCGCGATGACCACGGAACTGGCCGCGCGCGACGCGGATGTCGCGGAACGCACGGGGCGCCTGTTCCGGCGCCTGCAGCAACTCTATGCGGGCGCGATCGTCCGTGGCCAGGCGAGCGGCGAGATCCCCGAGCAGGACGAACAGGTGCTGGCACGTTTGCTCGTCTGCCAGATCGAGGGCATGCGCGTGCTGGGGAAAACCGGTATGTCCGAGCAAGACATGCTCGCGTTGGTCGACCGCACGATGCGCATCCTCAACTGATATTTTTTACCCAATTTGGAACCGATTGGTTCCGTATGGAGAGCCATCCATGTCACGGAATGACCCTGTGTCACCCGACCCGCGTCGCTGGGCCATGTTTGCGGTCCTGCTCGTCGGCGCGTTCCTGCCGCCGCTGGATTTCTTCATCGTCAACGTCGCGCTGCCGTCGATCCGCGCGGAACTGGGCGCCTCGTCGTCGGCCGAGCAACTCGTCATTTCATCGTATGCGGGCCTGTACGCGGTGACGCTGATCACCGGCGGGCGATTGGGCGACCTGTTCGGCCGCGGCCGCGTGTTTTTCCTCGGGTTGGTCGGCTTTGCGATCGCCTCGACGCTGTGCGGTCTCGCGAATTCGCCGTGGACGCTCATCGTCGGTCGCGCGTTGCAAGGCGTGACGGCCGCGATCATGGCGCCGCAGGCGCTCGCTTCGATCCAGGCGATCTTCCCCGAAACGGAAAAGCCGCTCGCGCTCAGCTTGTACGGCGCGGTATTCGGCCTCGCCGCCGTGGTCGGGCAGGCGCTCGGCGGGATTCTGATCTCGCTGAATCTGTTGAATCTGGGCTGGCGCACGATCTTCCTCGTCAACCTGCCGCTGGCGATTCTGGTCGTCCTGTTCGGGATTCGACTGTTGAAGGAAACGCGTGCGCAGCATGCGCGCAAGCTCGACCTCGGCGGCACCGCGCTGTCGATGCTGACGCTGGGCGCGCTGATCGTGCCGCTGATCGAGGGGCGCGAAGCAGGCTGGCCCGTATGGGCATGGGCGTCGCTGCTCGCGGTGCCGGCCCTCGCGTGGTGCTTCTGGCGCTACGAGCGCCGGCTGGGCGGCCGCGGCGGCGCACCGCTGCTCGACCCGGCCGCGCTGCGCGCACCGGGGTTGGGCCGCGCGTTGCTGATCGCGCTGGTGCTGTATTCGATCGGCGCGTTCTTCCTGCTGTTCTCGGTGTACCTGCAGAATGCGTTGCACGTCGACGCGCTGAGCGCGGGCCTCGTGTTCTTGCCGTTCGGCGTGGGGTTCCTGCTCGGCCCGTTGTCGACGCCTTTCTGTGCACGTGTCATCGGCGCTTACGTCAATCCGTTCGGCATCAGCCTGGAGATCGTCGGGCTCGTCGGCCTCGCAGGGTTGATCGATGCCACGCCGGTCGGGATGCCGCTCGCTGCCGCGCCGCTCGCCGCCGCTCTCTTCGTCATCGGTTTCGGACAGGGCCTCGCGCTGCCGACGCTGATGCGCATGGTAACCGGGCGCGTTGCACCGGCGCTGTCCGGCATGATCGCCGGCATCGCCAGTTCGACGCTGCAGGTCAGCACGTCGCTCAGCGTGGCGATCATCGGCGGCATTTTTTATGCGACGCTCGGCACGCACCAGGATCCGGCGTCCATCGCGCACGCGTTCATCGTCGCACTC
This sequence comes from Burkholderia sp. AU32262, assembly GCF_020419985.1. Taxonomy (NCBI): domain Bacteria; kingdom Pseudomonadati; phylum Pseudomonadota; class Betaproteobacteria; order Burkholderiales; family Burkholderiaceae; genus Burkholderia; species Burkholderia sp. AU32262. Next base: position 123,878 of record NZ_JAIZRS010000012.1, on the reverse strand, counting down.
CTGTCGATCTCGTTTTTCCTTGCCGTCGGCGCCGCGCTGGGCATCTCGCTCGCACGCGCGCCCGCCGCGCACACGTCGATGCGGGCTGCTGCCCGGCCGGTATTCAGCGCCGAACGCGAACGGCCGTAGTCGCCCGTCGTCGCCCGTATCGGCACTCATCGCTGTGGCAGTCCGACCTGGAGGTTCCGCATGTATTTCGTCGTTTCCTATCGCCGAGCCGCGGGCACGCGGTTCGATTCACGTTACTACGTCGAGCAACACATTCCGCTCGTGGAAAAATCCTGGAAACCGTACGGGCTCGAATACGTCGACGCTTTCTTTCCGGCACGTGAGGATAGCGAACTAATCGTCGTGGCGATGTGCCGCTTCACGGATCGAGCCGCGCTGGACGCCGCGTTCGCATCCGCGCGGACGGCAGACGTCATGGCCGACATCGATGCGTTCACCGACATCGAACCCGATCGGCACATCGCGGACGTGTTCTCGCCGGTGCCGTAACGGCGATCGCGCGCTTCCGTGCATCGGTTCTGCCGGCACCATCGGTCACTTGTCCGATAGCGCCGCGAACGACCGGGTGTCAGGATAGGCAACCGTCACGCGAATACACTGACCGGGAGGATGACTGCAATGTCGGTACGTCAGATCTTCATCGTCGAATTGGCGAGCGGCCTGCCCCGTGCATTCGGCGTGCTCGCCGTCGTGACTGGCCTGTTTCGGATCGGCATCGCGGTGCGTCGCGGAAAGCACGCGGGAGCGCCGTCGCGAACGATCTCATGCGGGGCGCGGACCGCGCTGGCCGGCGCGCTGCTTTCGTGCGAAGCCGTCGGTGCCGTCTACTTCGCGATCGCGGCGTTGGGGTACGGTTGGGCCGACACCGACGCAACGGCCACGACTCGGCGGAAACGGGTGAACGACTGGCCGACTTGAACGGCGCAACCGCCGTTTTCGACACGCGGGATAAACCATCGGACGAACGGGCTTCAAAGGCCGCACCGGCCGGGCCGTCTGTCCGCGCAAACACACGCAAGCGTCCGCATCGCGGATCGCGTCAGAGCAGCCCCAGCGTCGATGCCTTGAGGGTCGCCGCGGCGCGTGTCGAACATTCGAGCTTGCGAAACGCCTTCTCGACATGGGTGCGCACCGTGCTCGGACTCATCGCGAGCGCCTGCGCGACCTGCTTGTTGCTCGCGCCGCGGGAGATCGCCCGCAGGACGTCGATTTCCCGCGCGGACAGGCGCGGGCCGGCGGACGACGGGCGCGTGGTGGTACGCCGGAGCGCGGGCGCGCCGCCCGTCACGAGCGCGGCCACCACTTCGCCGCATAGCCGGCCGCACGCCGCTTCTTCCTGCAACTGGCCGGCGGCGGCCGCATCGCTCAGCGCCGCGCGCCACGGACGCGCCGAGCGCAACGCGACCCACGCGAGCGACGCCGCCAGCACGCGCGCTTCCAGCGTCAGCGCCGCATCGCGCGCGCCGCGAAAATAGCCCGAACCGTCCTGCCGCTCGTAGGCATACGACGCAAGCACCGCGGCTTCGCCGAGCGCGCCGGTCTGCCTGCCGGCGCGCTCGGTCCAGTACGGCACGAGTCGCACCTTTTCCCAGGCACTCGCAGGTAGCCGCGCCGGCAGATTCCACACGTCGTTCGGCACCGCGGCCCTGCCGATGCCATGAATCAGCCCGGCGCGGTACACGCGTTCGCGCGCGGCCTCGTCCGGCGAGAGACGGCCGTAACACGCGGCCGCCGTCGCGGCGACCGAACGCGAAAAACCCGTCATCCACGGCAGTTTCAGATCGATGACGTCCGCAATCAATTCGGCGGACGTCGCGCCCTGCATGTCCGGCGTGGCCAATGCGGCGTCCAGGCCGGCGGGCGCCATGTGCTCGAGCGCTGCCAGCCAGCGCGGTGCGTCGCGCGCAGCCGTCTCGACGAGCACGGCCGGATAGCGTGATCCCGCGCGTTGGCCAATCAATTCGAGGGCCCGTTCGATGCCGTACGTGCGGCTGAACACGTCGAGGTCGCCCGCCAGCGCGACGATCGACACGGCGGGCGGCACCTGTTCGCGCGCGAGCCGCGCGGGTAGCCCGTTGCCGTCCCAGGTTTCGAAAATGTGGCGTAGCGCCGTTTCCGTCGCGCTGGACAGACCGAGTATTCGCGCGACATCGCCCGAGACTTCGCAATGAATCTGCGCGAGCGGGATCAGCGCGACACCCGCGGCGCCGATCGCTTCGGCCATGCCGGGCCGGCTCTCGAGCATCGTCGCGCGGATCGCGACGTCGTCGCCGAATACCTGCGCGAAGCCCGCCGCGTTCGCCGTGCAGCCCGACCAGCGCAACAGCGCCACCTCGCGAGCCGTGTCGCACACCGATGCGTCGAATCGTGCCGCGTGCGCGAGCTGTGCCGCCAGCCAACTGGTGCGCGGCGAATGGTCGGTCGGTTGGCCCATGCTGAGATCGCCGATGAAGGCCAGCGCGCGTACGGCGTCGACTATGCGCAGCGGGGCGTGATGGGCTTCGGCGTCGGACATTGGGCAGGTGGAGACATTCGCGAGGGCGGGAAAACGATCATACGCGACGGTGTGGCGGCGTGCATGAGCATGCGCATCGGGGCTCGCCGCGGCCAGCCCGGCGCGATGTTCGCCCGCATCGGTGCAAACAACCGGCAGCGGACTTCGCTATCGGACATCTGACCGATGGCGGCGGGCCCTGGCGATTGCGATACTCGGCGCACTGGAGATCCGGTCGGCGCCGCATCTGCGTGGTGGAAACCCTGCATGCCGGCCGGAACGACGATTCAATGTACGAAGGAGTGCAAATGGCTGACCGCTACCCCGAATTTCATCCCCCTGCCGACGAACCATGGCTGAAACGGTACTACTTTTCCAGGGCGGTGTTCTCGCTGATCTGGGTCGCGCTGGCGTTTTCCGTCGGCCGGCAAAGCGCGGCCGGCGCGGCGGTCCTGCTGATCGTTTATCCGGCCTGGGATGCGCTCGCCAATTTCGTCGACCTTTCTCGCAGCGGCGGGATGGCGGCAAACCGCACGCAGGCGGTAAACGTCGCGATCAGCGCCGTCACGACACTGGCGGTATTTCCCGCGTTGAATGCGGGCCTGCCCACGGTACTCGCGGTGTTCGGCGTCTGGGCGATTCTCTCCGGCGCGCTGCAACTCGGCACCGCCGTGCGGCGCTGGAAGCATGCCGGCGCACAGTGGGTGATGATCCTCAGCGGTGCGCAATCGGCGCTGGCCGGGGTGTTCTTCATTATCCAAAGCCACGCGCCGATGCCGCTCGCGATCGTGAAGATCGCGGGATACGCGGGAGTCGGTGCGCTTTATTTTCTGATATCCGCGATTTGGTTGCAGGTGCGGGGGATGCGGCGCAGTGTGTCGTGAGCCGGCGGTCGAAAGGAAGATGTCGTTCCACAGGTCGGCATCGCTGTGCCTGCGGTCGAGGCCACGCGTTGTGCAAAGCATGGGCTCCTGCGGATGATCGGAGTGGTGAAAAACGGAGCTTATTTCGCAGCCGCGTGCAGGCCCCGACACAGCAGGACCTGCACGTAGCTGCGAACGGCAGTCGTGGCCGACGCGAACGGGTCTGAACGCCCCGGAACGGTCAGTCGGTTCGCTCGGAAGCGGCCGCTCATGTGGCAAAGCCGAGGGCTTTGACCCGCGCGTTAGCCGCGACGTAGGCAATCGGAACGTAACAACGAAAACCGCAGGAGATCGTGATAGGCACCACGCCAATACCCGGCTTGACGCTGATACCCTTCCCGGACAAAGCCGAGCGTCTCCAGCACTTGTATAGAGGATGCGTTCTCAGGGTGAACCTGGGCTTCGATACGGTTTATCTGCATCATGTCGAAACCGTAATCGATCGCGGCAGAAAGCGCTTCGTTCATGTACCCCTTGCCACGCGCAAACGTAGCTAGCTCATAGCCAACGGCGCAGCTTCGCCAATTTCGATTCCATCGGAAGAGGCCACACGTACCAAGTAAAAGGCCGTCCGAAAGTCTCTCGATGGCCCAACGGACGCCGGAGCCACTGCGCCGCCAGTCGGCAAATACCTGAATCAACTTGTCGGCCTCTCCTATATCGGTCATCGGATCGGTACCGAACCAGCGCATACCCTCAGCGTCGCCATGTACCGCGAACAGCGACGGCGCGTCGCTGGGCAAAAGCTCCCGCAATGACAGCCGGGAAGTTGTCAGCGTTGGAAATGTGCCTTTCGTTTCGCTTCCATTGACGGACACCAGCGCCCCCTGTGTCGATGTTTCACTTGGTTTCAATAGATTGTCGCCGATTCAGTCTCGCCGATCCAATGTCCGGTATTGGCTGCGGATTCAACCCGACGCGGTGGGCTGTAGTCGACCCGATGCAGTCTCGCAATTCTCCACAAAGCAGACGAACGTCTGGTCCAGCTTTATGCGACATTGCGTCGATACCATAGGAAAACTCAAGTAGGCCCGTTGCGTTGTTCCCTTAGTCAATAAGGTCGCCAGCCATTGAGCACGACATCGTATGAACTGGCCAGCGATGCTCGCGATGTCATCGAGTCGTTTGGATTCGTTGATGAATATCCTAAAAATACTCATAAGATCATGAGTGTTTGAGTTCAGAGTTTGGCTGAAGGTGAATCTGAAGAAAATCGGTGAATACAGTACGCAGATACTCAAGGGACGAATATTATACGCTGGCTTCATATGCAGCCATCTCTGCCTGGATGCTGTCGTCGACCGCGTGAATTAGTGACTCGATCTCCGGGAGCTTCTTGAGAAGAGATTCATAGTCGTAGCTTTTTAGTGACATTGGAAACCGCGATTTTAATTCACCATGAAATTTTGAAATATTGAGGCGATAGAATTTCAGATCGGTGTGCGCAAACTGCTCCTTCCGAAGACGGAGAAGTTCGCTGTGAAGATCTCTCATTGTTGCGGGAACATGTCGGGTCGAAAGGTAATGTCTATTAATTTTTTTCCCTTCGTTTCCTGAGAATGGCCGTGCATAAGTCACTGCGATGTCACGGAGCAGGGGATACTGAGCATCGGCTCGCTTGTGGCGCCGAAGAACCTTAATTGTGTGAACGGCCGTATCGAGGTCGATAGCGTAGAGGCGGAGGAAACAATATTGCTCGAACTTGAACGCGTCCATGTGCCCTCCCAGGGTTGTTGGGCGGAAAGCTTCGACCGCTATCGCCGCTCGGCGGTTAAGTTCGGCGCCCGACTAATTCGCCATCACGCGACAGCGCGGTCGATTGTCGGCGATCCAGGCACTAATGTCGAACGGCTTAACCTGGTCGAAAGGCCGACGGTCGGCCGCCGTCCTGCAACACGCGACCGTCACCGATCGACCCGAGCGGACAATTACGACCACCCTGAACGGAGCTTCAATTCAGGGCTCGTCACCGCGCGTCGAATGTATGACTACTGGAGCGCTCGGTAGCCTTGATTCAGCAATCGCTGACATACCCAGGCGCTGCCATGTCGGGCACTGTAGATGTTCTTTGCCACGAAGAGTATCAAAGCCGCAATCAAAAGGGCCGGATGGCCAAAGGAACAAAGGAGACCGGAGGCGGCATCGACAGCGGCCATCCGCCCTCCTTGAACAACCAACCTTTCGGAGTATGCCCAGATTATGCCGAATATCAGGGCAGACCAGTTGAAACCGAGCTTCACGCGCCGCTCCGGCATTGTGGGATGGATCATTAAGATTGATGGCATCGTAGAAAGGGAATTGATTGCGGTGATATGTCGATTATCGTCCTTGCAACGAGGTTCTTTAGACGTCCAGTAGCGAATGACTCAATACTTGATCTCACTGTCGACTGGCCGCCCGTGGCCGAACGCGGCCGACCACGGCGCAGCGACGCGCAGTCCTTGCAGGACGAGCGTAATCGATCATCAGTCGACCGATTACTATCGGCGGGTACTACGAAACATGACAACCCCATGGAGACCGACCTCGGCAAGGTCGATCTCCAGTTGCTTGGCCGATGCGACGTCCCTCACTGCGACCACTACCTCATGCCCGGCGAGACATTGATCGACCGCATGCTTTGCCTCCGCAAGACTTACGGGCGAATGTTGACGAATCAACCGTATCGCTTGAACCTTGTTCCCCCCGGCAGACCATCGCATGAGTCGAATCTGCGACTCTTCATAACCATTAGTGTCCCCGCATGCGCGGTAGGCGCGGATCGACTCGGCAATTGGCCTGTGATAGCTGATGGAGGTGGCTTGGCCATCAGCTCGACTGACAAATAATGGCGCATTCCCCGCCAGGCGATCTCTCATGTCGCCTGACTCAAGGAAGCGCGATGATTGATAGTAGAAGACCCAGCCAACATCGAACTCTTGAGTGTATTCGTCGATAACAACCGCGTCGCAGCCTTCCCCAACTGTCTTGGTGATGGCACGTTGGGCGACTTCCTTTGCTTGCTCGGCTGTGAGTTCCATCAGTCGTTAGTGTGGTGGAGTGTACGATCCGTCAGAGTTCGGCAGCGGGAAGCAGCCGCTCGGCGTTGGAGAGCACAAAGCGTGTAGACCTTTCGCGCTAGTGTGAACCAAATCACCGCGAGAAAAACCATGGACCGGTCGACGCCCCCGGCTCGACCCACATCCCTACTGGCTACGCAACGCCTGAGCCAGTGCGTCGCCCGCAGCCAGAATGTGCGCGGACAAAACTGCACACGCTGCGTCCACATCCCCCTCGCGTATCGCCCGAACGATGTTCCGATGCTCGTCGTTCGAGCGATCCTGCCACTCAAGTCGCTGCCACGTCGCATACAGATGCCGCGAACTGGCCCGATGCATGTCGCCAATCGCGGCGATGAGCCGCGGCATCCCGCACCGCGCGGTCAATGCGCGATGAAACCTCAGATTCAGCATGCCGAGCACGGCTACGCCATGCGCCGCCGACTCCTGATCGAGGATCGCATCGAGTTCCTCCAGCGCACCTGCGTCGAGCGCCGGGATCGCCTCACGCAGCGCCAGCGCCTCGAAAGCAGCGCGCATCTTGGCCATTTCAAGCACATCCGCCGCCTCGAGCGGCGCCGCCCGCACGCCTCGTCGCGGTTCCACCACGGCCAACCCCTGCGCTTCCAGCCGTCTGAATGCCTCGCGTACCGGCACATGACTCGCGCCGAATTCAGCGGCGATGTGGTCCTGACGCAGCCACTCCCCCGGCGCGATGGCACCCGAAATGATGCGGTCCGCCAATGCGGCAGCGATCCGGTCGGCCAGCGAGCGATCCTCCTTGACTTCGAAATTCATCCCGACCACCATGCATATATTATCTATTAAATTGTAACAAAATCGGAGGCCCGATGCGCCACCACCGCCCTGCCCGTCTGCGGCACATCGCCGGAATCGGCGTCGATCGCATGGGTTCGATCGCCGATCATGCCGACGTCGACCTTCTGCGACTCGAAAATCTCGATACCGACATTCCGCCTACTGCGGAGGCACTCGCGTTCACCCGCGCGGCAATCCAGCGAGACTCGGCCAACTCCTATTTGCCATTCGTCGGTCAGGATCGGCTGCGCGCGAGCGCTGCCGCTCACGTGTCGGCGCTTTCGGGGCGGCACTTCACGGCCGACCAGGTGGTGGTGTCGGCGGGCGGTCTCTCCGGCATTCTGAACACGCTGCTCGCCACCGTCGAGACAGGCGACGAAGTCATCGTCACCGATCCGACGTACGCGGGTCTGCTGAATCGCGTCCGCCTGGCGGGCGGCGTGCCCCGGCAAGTACCGTTCGCCTTCACGCCGGGCGGCGAATGGAAGCTGGACCAGGCCGCGCTGCGCGCAGCGATCGGCCCGAAAACGCGAGCCATGCTGTTGATGTCTCCGTCGATGCCGTCAGGCGGTTTCTTCGATGCGTCCGACTGGCAACTGATCGCGAGCCTGTGTGTGCAGAACGATCTGCTGCTCATCCTCGACAGTGCGATGGAACGGCTGCTCTTCGATGGACGCACGGTGATCCATCCCGCAGGCCTGCCCGGCATGGCCGAGCGCACGGTCACGGTCGGCGCGGCGTCGAAAGAGCTGCGCATGATAGGCTGGCGGGTAGGCTGGATCGTCGCGCCGGAATGGCTGATTCCCGACCTCGTAGCCGTGTCGCTCGCCAATGTCGTGGTACCGGTCGGCATTGCCCAGGAGGCCGCGGCGGTCGCGCTGGAACATTCCGCAGCCGATCTGCCTGGCTACGTGAGCGAACTCGAGAGGCGACGGGACACGGTCGCCGCCGAACTGTCGGGGCTCCCGTTCGGCATGCCGGCGGGCGGCTGGTCGATGCTGCTGCGCGTCTCCGACTTCGGCCTGACCGGATCGCAGATGTCGGAGCGGTTGCTGAACCACGGTGTATGTGCAACGGCCATGACCGGATGGGGCGTTGCGCACGGCGACGCGTATGTCCGTTTCGTGTTCGCGAACGAACCGGTCGAGCGCTTGCGCACGCTCGGGGACAAGGTGCGCTTCGCACTGGAGGGCGCATGACGGCGCCCACGAGAACGCTGCGTAGTGCGCCGAGCGTCCCTGGCGGGAGGTATCACGGTTTCCGTTTGTAACGGTCGCACGGACTCACACGAGACACCGTCTTTTGCGAAAGTACCGCTCGTGACAATTCGTGTGGCGTGATGCATCCGGCGCCGGGGCGGCGCGATGCCCCCCCCTGGCCGGACGTCACATCGAGCGAACGCCCTACCGCCCGGCCGGCGGCTGCAGAATATCGCGCGGAATCGACGCAATCAGCACGCAACTGACCAGCAGGCAGGCGCCCAGCGCATAGGTACCGTTGTTGATGTTGCCGGTCATTTGCTTGGCGACGCCGGTGATCATCGAGCCCGTGAACCCGGACAGGTTGCCCACCGAGTTGATCAGCGCAATGCCGGCGGCCGCGGCCGTGCCGGACAGGATCTGCCCCGGAAAGGTCCAGTAGATCGGCATCAGCGCGAGAATGCCGCAGGTGGCGATGGTCAGGAATACGATCGATAGCGCGACGTTCTGCGCGAACGCCGCGCTCAGGATCAGGAAGACGCCGCCGGTCAGCGCGGGAATCGCCGCATGCAGGCGGCGTTCGCCGGTCTTGCGCGAGTGCGATGCGTTCCACACCATCGCGAAGATGGCCGTTAGATACGGAATGGCGGTCAGCACTCCGATATGCAGCGGGCTTTGCACGCCCGACGCGCGGATGATCGACGGCAGCCAGAAAGCCAGCCCGTAGAAGCCGGTATTGAACGTCAGCAGGATGAAGGTGAGCAGCCAGACGCGCGGGCTACGCAGTGCGGCGCCGATGCTGTGCGACTTGTGCACGGCCTCGGATTCGAGGTTGCGCGACAGCACCGCCTTTTCGTCAGCGGACAGCCACTTCGCCGACTGCGGGCCGTCGCCCAGGCAGGCCAGCACGATGAACGCCACCACGATCGACGGCAGCCCTTCGAGCAGCAGCATCCATTGCCAGCCGCTCATGCCCGACAAGCCGTGCGTCTGCTCCATCAGCCAGCCGGACACGACGCTGCCCAGCGTCAGGCTCAGCGGGATCGCGACCAGGAAGCCCGACATCGCCACGCTCTGGCGCCGCGCCGGGAACCAGTAGTTCATGTACAGGATGACGCCGGGGAAAAATCCCGCTTCGCACAGCCCCAGCAGGAAGCGCAGCGTGTAGAACATCGTGGTCGTCTGCACGTGGAAGAACTGCGCGAGCGGCACGATGAAGGCCATCGACGACGACACGATGCCCCACGTGATCATGATCCGCGCGATCCAGAAGCGTGCGCCGTAGCGGTGCAGCAGCAGATTGCTGGGCATCTCGAACAGGAAATAGCCCCAGAAGAAGATGCTGGCGCCGAGCGCGTAGACGCCGTCGCTCAGGCTCAGGTCGTCGAGCATCTGCAGCTTCGCGAAACCCACGTTGACGCGGTCCAGGTAGGCCACGACGTAGCACAGCAGCAGCAACGGCAGGATGCGCCGCATGACCTTGCGGTACAGCGCGTCCTCGGACGAATCGGCCGCGGCCGGTGCGGCAGCGGCCTGCGTTAGGGATGGCATCGGTCTGTCTCCAGTTTGTGTAGGTCTTCTTCGTACCGGCGAGTGCGTTTGACGCATCGATGTTACCGATAACATTCCGTGGCAAAAAAAAGCCGACGAGGCGACGGGAGCGATCGGCAAGCTGATACCGGTAACAAATTCGAAGGTAGCACGCGGCGATACGCACGTACAAGTGCCGCCGAACGCGTGGTTTCCCTAGTACGGGCATGGCGGCAACGTGCACGCGTGGGCTGGTCTGCACGGTATGCCGCACCGGTATGATGTAGCCTTTCCAGCCCTCTCCCGACCGCGATTCCGATGCCCAGTCCTACCGCCGTCCGGCCCGCCGGGCCGCCCCGCATGTCCGACGTAGCGCGCCTTGCCGGCGTATCGAAGATGACGGTGTCGCGCGTGCTCGCCGGCCACAGCGTGGCCGCGGAGACGCGCGCACGGGTCTGCGAGGCGATCGACCAGCTCGGCTACGTGGCCGACGCGGCCGCCGGTGCGCTGTCGTCGGGGCGGTCGGAATTCGTCGCGGTGCTGGTGCCGTCGCTGTCGAGCTCCAACTTCTCGGACACCGTGCGCGGCCTGACCGATGCGCTCGAGCCGCATGGCCTTCAGTTGCTGCTCGGCGACACCGACTACGACCTGGAACGCGAAGAGCGGCTGGTGCGCTCGATGCTGAGGCACCAGCCGCGCTGCATCGCGCTGACGGGGTCGCAGCACACCGATGCGACGCGCAAGGTATTGGAGCGCTCGGCGATTCCCGTGGTCGAGATGTGGGACCTGCCCACGCACCCGATCGACACCGCCGTGGGCTTCTCGAACGTGCGCGCCGCCCGTGCGATGGTGCGCCACCTGGCCGAACGCGGGTACCGGCGCATCGGCTTTCTGGTCGGCGCCAGCGAACTGGATCGCCGCGGCCTCGACCGGCTCAAGGGATACCAGGCGGAGATCAAGGCGTTGGGGCTGGGCGAGCCGCGCGTCGTGCGGCTGGGCGAATCGCCGATCACGATGAGCCACGGCGGGCCCGCGATGGCGGCCCTGCTGGAGCGATGGCCGGATACCGATGCGGTGATGTGCGTGAGCGACATGTCGGCGTTCGGCGCGATCATGGAATGTCACCGGCGCGGGCTCGCCGTGCCGGCCGACATCGCCGTGGCCGGCTTCGGGAATTTCGAAGTGGCGACATGCTGCCACCCGACGATCACCACGGTGTCGGTCGACGCGTACGGCATCGGGCGGCGCACGGGCGAAGCGTTGCTGGCGGCGTTGCAGGCGCGCGACGGCGGCGCGCCGACCGAGTCGAAAAGCATCCGGATCGACTACACGATCATCCCGCGGGAAAGCGCCTGACCGGCCGACCGCCAGGCGCGTGCCGACACGCGGCATGCGCGGCTTCGCACCGCTCCCCTGGCCCACACCTTCGCGACGCGCGCACGAAATCCCTTCCGCGACGCAAAAAACCCGTGCTAACATCCAGACGATGTTACCGGTACCATCCGGTACGCAAAATCAAGAAGGCCCTTCGGAGACAGCCTGCCATGTCACACACACCCCGCCGTCTGCGCAGCCAGGAATGGTTCGACGACCCCGCGCATGCAGACATGACCGCGCTCTATGTCGAGCGCTTCATGAACTACGGGTTGACGCGCGAGGAGCTGCAGTCGGGCCGCCCTGTCATCGGTATCGCGCAAACAGGCAGCGATCTGGCGCCATGCAATCGTCACCACATCGAGCTCGCCGAGCGCACCAAGGCCGGCATTCGCGACGCGGGCGGCATTCCGATGGAGTTCCCCGTGCATCCGCTGGCCGAGCAAAGCCGCCGGCCCACCGCCGCGCTCGACCGCAACCTCGCCTACCTCGGGCTGGTGGAAGTCCTGCACGGCTTTCCGCTGGACGGTGTGGTGCTGACGACCGGCTGCGACAAGACCACGCCGGCCTGCCTGATGGCGGCCGCCACCGTCGACCTGCCCGCCATCGTGCTGTCGGGCGGCCCGATGCTCGATGGCTGGCACGAGGGCAAGCGCGTCGGCTCCGGCACGGTGATCTGGCATGCGCGCAACCTGCTCGCGGCCGGCGAGATCGACTACGAAGGCTTCATGCAGCTGACCACGGCATCGTCGCCGTCGATCGGCCATTGCAACACCATGGGCACGGCGCTGTCGATGAACAGCCTCGCCGAGGCGCTGGGCATGTCGCTGCCGGGATGCGCGAGCATTCCCGCGGCCTACCGCGAGCGCGGCCAGATGGCTTACGCGACCGGCAAGCGCGCGGTCGAACTCGTTCGCGAAGACCTGCGCCCGTCGAAGATCATGACGCGCGCGGCGTTCGAGAATGCGATCGTCGTCGCGTCCGCGCTCGGCGCCTCGACCAATTGCCCGCCGCACCTGATCGCCATTGCGCGCCACATGGGCGTCGAACTGAGCCTGGACGACTGGCAGCGCTTCGGTGAAGCCGTGCCGCTGCTCGTCAACTGCATGCCGGCCGGCGAATACCTCGGCGAGAGCTTCCATCGCGCCGGCGGCGTGCCTGCCGTGCTGCGCCAGCTCGATGCGGCCGGCCTGCTGCGGCGCGACTGCCTGACCGTGTCGGGCCGCGCGATCGGGGAAATCGCCGACACCGCGCAGGACGCCGACCGCGACGTGATCCGTACGCCCGACGCGCCGCTCAAGCACGGCGCCGGCTTCATGGTGCTGTCGGGCAACTTCTTCGACAGCGCGATCATGAAGATGTCGGTGGTGGGCGACGCGTTCCGCCGCACCTACCTGGCCGAGCCGGGCGCCGAGAATACGTTCGAGGCGCGCGCGATCGTGTTCGACGGCCCGGAGGACTACCACGCCCGCATCAACGATCCCGCGCTGAACATCGACGAGCGCTGCATCCTGGTGATCCGCGGCTGCGGCACGGTCGGCTACCCGGGCAGCTCGGAAGTCGTGAACATGGCGCCGCCCGCCGAGCTGGTGAAGCGCGGCGTGACGTCGCTGCCGTGCATGGGCGACGGGCGCCAGAGCGGCACGTCGGCCAGCCCGTCGATCCTGAACATGTCGCCGGAAGCCGCGGTGGGCGGCGGCCTCGCGCTGCTGCGCACGAACGACCGTATTCGCGTGGACCTGAATCGCCGCAGCGTCGACGTGCTCGTCGACGAGGACGAACTCGCGCGCCGCCGCGAAACCGCAAGCTTCACCGTGCCGCAGGCGCAAACGCCGTGGCAGGAACTCTATCGCCGGTTCGTCGGCCAGTTGTCCACCGGCGGCTGCCTCGAACCGGCCACGCTGTACCTGAAGGTGATCGAGCAGCGCGGCAACCCGCGCCATTCGCACTGACCCCACCGCCCCCCCCCCAATCTTGCCGAGCTGATCATGCGTACTCCTTCCGTTTCCGACTGCCTGCCGCACGACCTCGCCCAAGCGCTGCTGATCGGCCGCGTCTGGCGGGATGACGGCGCCCACGCGGGCCCGAGCGTCGTCGCCGTACGCGGCGGCGAAGTGTTCGACATCACGCGCACCGCGCCGACCACCGCCGACCTGTTCGACCGCCCCGATGCCGTTGCCGTCGCGCGCACCGCCCCCGGCGAATCGCTCGGCCGCGTCGAGCCGCTGCTGCAGGCGGCGCTGGACGGCACGCCGGGCGCCACGCACCTGCTCGCGCCGTGCGACGTGCAGGCCGTCAAGGCGTGCGGCGTCACCTTTGCCGTGAGCCTGATCGAGCGCGTGATCGAGGAACAGGCCGGCGGCGATCCGGCCAAGGCGCGGGAGGTACGCGACACCATCGCGTCGACCATCGGCACCGATCTGTCGAGGATCGTGCCCGGCTCGGAAGCGGCGATGCGCCTGAAGGCGGAACTCGAGCGCCGCGGCGCGTGGTCGCAATACATGGAAGTCGGCATCGGCCCGGACGCCGAGGTGTTCTCCAAGGCACAGCCGATGTCCGCGGTGGGCTTCGGCGCGGACGTCGGGCTGCTGCCCGTGTCGGTGTGGAACAACCCGGAACCGGAGATCGTGCTGGCCGTGGCCAGCGACGGCAGGCCGGTGGGCGCGACGCTCGGCAACGACGTGAACCTGCGCGACATCGAAGGCCGCTCGGCGCTGCTGCTCGGCAAATGCAAGGACAACAACGGTTCATGCGCGATCGGCCCGTTCGTGCGGCTGTTCGACGATGGCTTCACGCTCGATGGCGTGCGGGAATGCAGCGTGTCGCTGCGCGTCGAAGGCGCGGACGACGGCTTCGTCCTCGACGGCATCAGCCACATGCGCGAGATCAGCCGCGACCCGGCCGACCTCGTCGCGCAGACCTGCGGCGCGCATCACCAGTATCCGGACGGCTTCATGCTGTTCCTCGGCACGATGTTCTCGCCGATCCAGGATCGCGACGCGCCCGGCGGCGGATTCACGCATCACCTCGGCGACCGCGTGACGATCTCGACGCCCGCGCTCGGCGCGCTCGTCAACACCGTGCGGCTTTGCACGGAGATCGCGCCGTGGACCTTCGGCGTGCGCGCGCTGTATGCGAATCTGGCCGCGCGCGGGCTGCTTGCCGAATGAAACCGGGAGACGCGACGACATGAAGCCCTTCGCGAACGACATCGACGGGCAGCAGGCGAGGCGGTATGACACGAGGGCGTTCGCGCCGGCACACACGTAGCCGGCCTTCACTGCGCGACCTGAACACTCGCCGAGCCGGAGCGGCCGCCGCGAGCGGCGCCGCCAGCTCATCCCGCAACCCCAGATTCTTTCCGGCGGCGATCCACGGCTTCGATCAGCGCGATTCGCCCCACCGGCGCCTCGTCGGCTGCGACAATACCGCGGCTGAGTCAATTCGAGGTGTCGATGGAACTGAGGCAACTGCGCTATTTCGTCTGCGTCGTGGAACACGGCAGCATGGGCAAGGCCGCGCTCGAACTGGGCGTGGTGACGTCCGCACTGAGCCAGCAGATCAGCCGGCTCGAGAGCGAGCTGTCCACGCGCCTGCTGCAACGCACCTCCACGGGCGTCGTGCCGACGGACGCCGGTCTTGCATTCTGGCGACAGGCGCAGCTCGCGTTGCGCCACGTCGACGATGCGGCGCTTGCCGCGCGTCAGGCGCGCCTGTCGGGGCACGTCAGCGTCGGGCTTGCGCCCAGTACGACCGGCGTACTCGGTCTCGCGTTCATGCAGGCGATGCGGCAGCGCTATCCGGATGTCCGGCTGCGCATGGTCGAGAGCCTGTCGGGCTATCTCGGCGCAATGCTGAGTGCGCGGCAAATCGACCTGGCGATCCTGTTTCGCGAAGAACCCGCGCAGCGCTGGAGCGTGATGCCGTTGCTCGACGAGCATCTGTTCGTGATCGGCGCGCCCGGCCTGCCCGGCATGCCCGACGGGACGCACGTGCACCTGGCGAACCTCGGCGCCGTGCCGCTGATCCTGCCGAGCGGCCCGCATGGCCTGCGCGCATTGCTGGATGTCGCATTCGCCCGCACCGGCTTCACCCCGCACATCGCCGCCGAAGTCGACGGCCTCGCGATGTTGATGGATGCGGTGCGCGGCGGGCTCGGTGCAACCATTCAACCAGGCGCGGCGCTCGCGCGGCTAGAGAATGCCGCGCTCGCGAGCGTCCCGGTCGCGGACGACCACGCGACGAGGCCGAACCTGATCGCGAGCGTCTCCGACGATGAATTGTCGCCCGCCGGGCTCGCCGCGCGAGTCGTCCTCGCCGACGTGGCGCGCGAGATCGTCGCGTCCGGCGGGTGGCCCGGCGCCACGCTCCGCGAGCCGCCTCTTCACAAAAACTGAAGACGTGTTGCCGCGCCGCTGATGGCGGCTAACGAGGCCGATCCGTAGAGTGCGTCTCAAAGGAGACAACTCAGATGATCGATGTTCTCGTTATCGGCGGCGGCAACGCGGCGCTGTGCGCCGCCTTGATGGCGCGTGAAGCCGGCGCGTCGGTGCTGCTGCTCGAAGCGGCGCCGCGGGAGTGGCGCGGCGGAAACTCCCAGCACACCCGCAACCTGCGTTGCATGCACGACGGCCCGCAGGACGTGCTGGTCGGCGCCTATCCGGAAGAAGAGTACTGGCAGGACCTGCTGAAGGTCACGGGCGGCATCACGAACGAGGCGTTGGCCCGGCTCGCGATCCGCGCGTCGGCGAACTGTCGCCCGTGGATGCGCGCACATGGCGTGCGGTTTCAGCCGCCGCTGTCCGGCGCACTGCACGTGGCGCGCACCAATGCATTCTTCATGGGCGGCGGCAAAGCGCTGGTGAACGCGTATTACCGCAGCGCCGAAGCGCTGGGCGTACGGATTCGCTACGACACGCCCGTCGACGCAATCGAGCTCGACGGCGAACGCTTCGTCGCCGCGCGTAGCGGAAACCGGCGCTTCGAGGCGCGCAGTTGCGTGCTCGCGGCGGGCGGCTTCGAATCCAACCGCGAATGGCTGCGCGAGGCGTGGGGACAAAACCAGCGTGGCGAGTGGCCCGCCGACAATTTCCTCATCCGCGGCACGCGGTTCAACCAGGGTGTCCTGCTCAAGGCGATGCTCGACGCCGGCGCCGATGCGATCGGCGACCCGTCGCAGTCGCATTGCGTCGCGATCGACGCGCGCGCGCCGCTCTACGACGGCGGCATCTGCACGCGGATCGATTGCGTATCGCTCGGTATCGTCGTCAACCGCGATGCGCAGCGCTTCTATGACGAAGGTGAAGACTTCTGGCCGAAGCGTTATGCGATCTGGGGCCGCCTCGTCGCGCAGCAGCCGGGGCAGACAGCCTATTCGATCATCGATGCCAAGGCCGTCGGGCGCTTCATGCCGCCGGTATTTCCGGGTGTCCGCGCCGATTCGTTGCCGGAACTCGCGCGCCGGCTGAACCTGCCCGAACGTGCATTCGTGGAAACGCTGCGCGCGTACAACACCGCATGCCGGGCAGGCACGTTCGATCACACCGTGCTCGACGACTGTCGCACCGAAGGCGTCAGCCCCGCGAAAACCCACTGGGCACGCCCGATCGATACGCCGCCCTTCTTCGGCTACGCGCTGCGTCCCGGCATCACGTTCACGTATCTCGGGCTCAAGGTCAACGAGCGCGCGCAAGTTCACTTCGGCGGACGGCCGAGCGGCAACCTGTTCGTTGCCGGCGAAATGATGGCCGGCAACGTGCTGGGCAAGGGTTACACGGCGGGCGTCGGGATGTCGATCGGCACCGCGTTCGGCCGTATCGCGGGCACCGAGGCGGCGAAGGCCGCGCAAACGACCGGAGTTCAACGTGAACGATATTGAAGAACACCTTCGCGACGCCCGGGCGCTCGCGCCCGCCGGCCGACCGTCGACACGCGCGAGCGGCGCCGCCGTGATTCGCATCGCGCCCGTCACCGACAACGAAGCGGAAGTCGCGCGCCAGATGCAGATCTGCAATGCGTGCCGCTACTGCGAAGGATTTTGCGCGGTCTTTCCGGCGATGACGCGCCGGCTCGAGTTCGCGAAGGCAGACGTCAACTACCTGGCCAACCTGTGCCACAACTGCGGCGCGTGCTATCACGCATGCCAATATGCGCCGCCGCACGAATTCGCGGTGAACGTGCCGAAGGCGATGGCGCAGGTCCGGCTCGATACATATGTCGAGTATGCGTGGCCCGCCGCGCTGGGCAAGCTCTACAGGCGCAACGGCCTGACCGTCGCGCTCGCGCTCGCGATCGGGCTGGTGCTGTTCCTGATGCTCGGCGTCGCGATGCACGGCTCGCTGCTGAATGGCCCGTCGGGCGGCCGTTTCTATGCGGTCTTTCCGCACAATCTGCTCGCCGCGATGTTCGGCGCGGTGTTCGGGCTCGCCATTCTGGCGCTCGGGGTGGGCGTGACGCGCTTCTGGCGCGACGTGTCGTCGGGCACGGCAAGCATGCCGGCGGTTGCCGAGGCGGCGAAGCACGCGCTCGCGCTCACCTATCTCGACGGCGGCCACGGTGACGGCTGCAACGAATCGGACGATGCGTTCACGCTCGCGCGGCGCCGGTTTCACCACTTCGCGTTCTACGGCTTCATGCTGTGCTTTGCCGCCACGCTCGTCGCGACCTTCTATCACTACGCGCTGGACCTGCACGCACCGTATGCGTTCCTGAGCCTGCCCGTGCTGCTCGGCACCGCCGGCGGAATCGGTCTGCTGATCGGGCCTGCCGGCCTCTTGTGGCTCAACCTGCGGCGCGACCCCGCGCGGACCGATCC
Organism: Burkholderia sp. AU32262; assembly: GCF_020419985.1. Lineage (NCBI taxonomy): Bacteria > Pseudomonadati > Pseudomonadota > Betaproteobacteria > Burkholderiales > Burkholderiaceae > Burkholderia > Burkholderia sp. AU32262. The sequence goes on along the minus strand of NZ_JAIZRS010000012.1, from coordinate 105,678 downwards.
GGCACAACGCCCGATGGACCGCAGCTTCATTGCGCTGCTGATGCTCGTAAGCGCGTCGGGACTGGCGCTGCTCGCGTGGCGCGACAGCAGCGCAATGGCGGCGCTGCTCGCCGTTCATCTCGGCATCGTGATGGCCCTCTTCGCAACGTTGCCGTACGGGAAATTCGCCCACGGCATCTTTCGCTGCGCGGCGCTCCTCAAGTCGTCGATCGAAAAGCGCCAGGCCGACCGCCTGCGACTGGGCTCGGACTGAACCGGGCCAATCGAAGCGGTCCGGCTTCCGGGCCGCTTCGCACAATACATCCAACGGAGACATCCCATGCATCCCTCACCGTCGATCGCGCCGGATGGCGCGGCCGCAGGCACGTCGAAGCTCGGCGCGGTCCTGCGCGTGACCAGCGGCAATTTTCTCGAGCAATTCGATTTTTTCCTGTTCGGCTTCTATGCGACCAGCATCTCGCGAGTCTTCTTTCCGGCGGCAAGCGAGTTCGCGTCGCTGTTGCTGACGTTCGCCGTCTTCGGCGCCGGTTTCCTGATGCGCCCGCTCGGCGCGATCGTGCTCGGCGCCTACATCGACGAAGTGGGAAGACGCAAAGGGCTGATCGTGACGCTCTCGATCATGGCGAGCGGCACGATCCTGATCGCGTGCGTGCCGGGGTACGCGACGATCGGGCTCGCCGCCCCGGCGCTGGTGTTGCTGGGACGCCTGCTGCAGGGCTTCTCCGCCGGGGCCGAGCTGGGCGGCGTGTCGGTCTATCTCGCGGAAATGGCCACGCCGGGGCACAAGGGCTTCTATACGAGCTGGCAATCGGCAAGCCAGCAGGTGGCGATCGTCATCGCGGCGGCCCTGGGCTATCTGCTGAATCATCTGCTGACGAGCCAGGAAATCGGTGCGTGGGGCTGGCGCATCCCGTTCTTCATCGGTTGCGCGATCGTGCCGGTCATTTTCCTGCTTCGCCGAACGCTGCAGGAAACGGACGAATTCAAGGCGCGCACCCATCATCCGCGTGCACGCGAGGTATTCGCGACGATGCTGCGGAATTGGCGCACGGTGTTTGCCGGCATGCTGCTCGTCGCGATGACCACGACGACGTTCTACCTCATCACGGTCTACACGCCGACGTTCGGCCGGGCCGTGCTGAAACTGTCCACGGCGGACAGCCTGATCGTCACGCTGTGCGTGGGCGTGTCGAATTTCTTCTGGCTGCCCGTGGGCGGTGCGCTGTCGGACCGCATCGGACGCAAGCCGATTCTCGTGGCCATCGCGGTCGCGGCCATCGTGACGTCGTATCCCGCGCTTGCCTGGCTGTCATCCGCGCCCAGCTTCGGCCGCATGCTCGCCGTGCTGTTGTGGCTCTCCTTCTTCTTCGGCATGTACAACGGCGCCATGGTCGCGGCGCTGACCGAAATCATGCCCGCCAGCGTCCGCGTGGCCGGTTTCTCGCTTGCATTCAGCCTCGCGACCGCGGTCTTTGGCGGCTTCACACCCGCGGTGTCGACCTATCTGATCGAGGTGACCGGCGACAAGGCCGCGCCCGGATACTGGCTCAGCTTCGCCGCATGCTGTGGGCTGTTCGCGACCCTGTCGCTGTATCGCAAAGGCGGGGCCGCGCGGCGTTCGGCTTCACCTGCGTGAGAAGCGGTGCTCGCCTGAACGGACCGGTTTTGCGCCGCCGCGATATTCCGACAGGGCGTCGCACGAAGCCGACGCCCTGCGGCCCAGCCAACCGGACCGTCACGCCGGCACGGCGCGCTCCGCCAGCTTGAACTCGCCGACCGTCTGCGCGAGCCGGGCCGCCTGCTCGCGCAGCGACGTCGCCGCGGCCGCCGATTGCTCGACGAGCGCCGCGTTCTGCTGCGTCATGTCGTCGAGCTGCGACACCGCCTGATTCACCTGCTCGAGCCCCGTGCTCTGCTCCTTCGCGGCGACGCTGATCTCGGCGATCACGCTCGTGATGTTGCGCACGCCGTCGACGATTTCGTCCATCGTCGCACCGGCGGTCTGGACGAGCCCGGAGCCGCCTTCGATCTTCTCGACCGACGAGTGGATCAGCTGCTTGATTTCCCGCGCGGCCTGCGCGCTGCGCTGCGCGAGCGCACGCACTTCCCCGGCGACGACCGCGAAGCCGCGGCCGTGCTCGTTCGCGCGCGCCGCCTCGACGGCGGCGTTCAACGCGAGGATGTTGGTCTGGAACGCGATGCCGTCGATCACGCCGACGATGTTGGCGATCTCTGCCGACGCCTGCGTGATGTCGTTCATCGTCGAGACGACTTCGCGCACGACCGTGCCGCCCCGCAGCGCGACATCCGACGCCGATTCCGCCAGACGGTTCACCTGGCTCGCCGCGTCGGCCGAGTTGCGGGCCGTGCCGGCGATCTCCTCGAGCGCGGCGGCCGTTTCCTGCAGGCTCGACGCCGCGTGTTCGGTGCGGGCCGACAGATCCTGGTTGCCCTGGGCGATCTCGGCGCTCGCGAGGTTGACCGACGCGCTGAACGCACGGATCTGCAGCAGGATCGCACTGATCTTTTCGGCGAACGCGTTGAACGCGTGCGCGATCTGCGCGGCTTCGTCCGCGCCGTCGGCCGGCAGCCGCTTCGTCAGGTCGCCGCTGCCGCTCGATACGTCCGTGAGCGCGTCGCGCACCATCAGGATGCGCTTGAAGGCCGCGTTCGTCATCGCGCCGACGAGCGCGGCCGCGATGACGGCGACGATCACGATCGCCAGCAGCGTGGTCGTCGCGACCGCGCGCATGCCGGCCGTCACGTCGCCCTTGTCGAGCGCGAGCACCAGCGACCAGTCGGTGCCGGCGATCGGCCGGGCACGCATCAGCTTGGCGGCGCCGTCGATGTCGACCGCGACGGGCGCGGACGCCGTCTGCAGCGCGCCGAGGCGATCGGCATCGAGTTCCGGAGACAGACCGGTGGCCGGCTTCATGATCAGGTCGGTCTTGGCCGACGCGATCACGCGAGCGCCCTTGTCCACCAGAAATGCGAAGCTCGCCGGCGTCGGGTGAACGGAGGTCACGATCGAGCTCACGTTTTCCATGAACAGGCTGGCTGCCAGCACGCCCTTCACCACGCCGTCGCGCACCACCGGCACCGCGAACGCGACGGCCGGCTTGCCGCTCGTCGCATCGCGGTAGAGCGCCGTCACGACCAGATGGCCCGCGCCGACGGCCTGCTTGTACCAGGGCCGCGCGGTCGGGTCGTAGCCGGGCGCGAGCGGCACGTTCGAGAACGCCGTCTTGTCGGGCAGGCCGAGCGTCAGCACCTCGAAGCCGCCCGACTTGCCGAGCAGCTTCAACGCCGGCACCGGGTCGCCTTCGCCGATCGCGATCGTATCCGCGAGCGCCTGGGTTTCGCGCGACCGGCTCGCCACCCATTCGTCGATCGCCAGCGCGTGGCCGGCCAGGATGGACTTGTGATTCTGGTCGATGGCCTCGTCGTTGTGGGTCTTGACGACGTAATAAACGAGCCCTCCCGTTACGGCCAGCGCCGTCACGACGATGGCGACACACGTCGCCAGTATCCGTGCGCGAATTGATGACAGCATGATGACTTCGGTCTCCGTTGCCGCGTGATTGAACTGGATCGATGAACGAGCCGACCCTTATTCACTTAACGGCACCGACGGCAGGAAATTGAGTCGTGCCGAATGGCCGGCGCGGAGGCCGACCATAAGGACAAATTCGCGGCCGGCAGCCGATACGATGCGTGCGATGCGGCCAGCCGCTTCGGTCGCACACGTTTGCGTCGCAGTGGGCGGATCGCGCGCGCCGACGGGGTCGCCCGCGGGCCTCGATTTTCGGTTAACCATGCCGTTAACCCGGATTTGACCCGCGCCGACGCCCCGGCAGCCGGCTTCCCCTATGAGCGCGAGCATGCCCGCCTTCACTTCGATCGAGAAAATCGCCGACTGGGCCGGACGCCACCCGCTCGTCGTCGGCGCACTGGGCACGCTGATGTCGCTCGCGGCGCTCGGGATCAGCGCGGCGACGCTGTGGGCCGCGCGCATCGAAGTCATCGAGCATGCGCACGAGACGTCGCGCAACGTCGCGGCCGTGCTCGCGAGCCAGATCGCGCGGACGGTCGAAACGTCGAACAACGCGCTGGTCGCGCTGGCTGCCGACCTGGGCAAGCAGGCCGTACAGCGCATGGACACCGGGTTGCGGCACGACCTGCTGTTCGAGCGCACCGCGGCCCAGTACCTCACCGGCATGGGCGTGACCGACCGGCGCGGCCAGTTGATCGACGGATGCTGCGGCACGACCCATCGCTGGGACTTCAGCGATCGCGACTACTTCAAGGTCCATCGCGACGCGGACAACGTCGGGCTCTACGTGTCCCAGCCTTATCGGGCACGCTCGCGCGGCGGCAAGGAGTCGATCGCGCTGTCGCGGCGCATCGAGCGGCCCGATCATGCGTTCAACGGGATCGTGGTCGTCGCCATCGATCTCGCTTACTTCGAGCAGCTCCTGTCCCGGCTCGACGTCGGCCCGAACGGGGTCAGCGCGATCGTGCGCGCGGACGGCACGATCCTCGCGAGAAACCCGTCATTGAACGACGGCCAGATGAATCTCCTGCGTCGCTCGAAATCGTTCAAGCGGATGGTGAACAGCGAATCGGGCTTCTATCCCGCCCGTTCGAGCATCGACGGCGTCGTGCGCTTGTATACGTACCAGCGGATACCGGGCACGCCGCTGATCGCGGTCGTCGCGCCGGCCGAAAGCGACGTGCTGGCCGGCATCCGTCGTCTGTCGTGGACGGTCGGCGTGTCGGCCATCGTGATCAGCACGCTGTTCTGCGCCGTGGTCTGGCTGCTAGCGTTCGCGTTGCGCGACAACCTTCGCAAGCAGACGCTGCTGACCGAGCTCACTCGAACCGACCCGCTCACGGGCCTGCACAATCGCCGCGCGCTCGATACCGCGCTGGCCGACGAATGGGAGCGGCTGCAACGGGGCGGCGACGGCAGCCTGTCGCTGCTGTTCATCGACGCCGATCACTTCAAGCAGTACAACGACCGGCACGGCCACGCGGTGGGCGACACCGCGCTGCGCTTTCTCGCCGAATGCATCCGCGCGCATACGCGGCGGCGCGGCGACCTCGCCGCGCGCTACGGCGGCGAGGAGTTCGTCGCGGTGTTGCCCGATACGGACGAAACCGGCGCGGCGCAGGTCGCGGAGGCGATTCGCCGCGAGGTGGAACGCAACCGGCTCGACGGGTTTGCGGATGCGGTGCCGCCCTTCACCGTCAGCATCGGCTGCGCGACCGGCCATCGCGCACGCCCCGCAACCGTGCACGCGCTGTCGCATCAGGCGGACCTGGCGCTCTATCGCGCGAAGCGCGAAGGCAGAAACCGCGTGTGTCGTGCGGAACCGGAGCCGTTCACCCGCTCGGCGTGACGCACGCCGGGCGCCGTCTGAAATTTTTTTGACGGCGAGTCACTCGCAAACGATTGCCGCGCGCAGCGTTCCTAAACTGTTCATCCAGGGTTCCGATAATCAGGAAATCTATTTAATAACACCCCTGGATTCTTCCTATGAATGATCGACGGTTAACGGTTCGCATGAAGCTGATCATGGCTTTCGGACTTCTTACGTGCACGGTCGTGCTCGTCTCGCTCGTCGGCATCGTGTCGCTCGGCAACGCGAACGCGGCATTCGACGACTATGTCAACGGCATCAACGCCCGCGCGACCCTGGCGGACAAGGTTCTCGCCGCGGTCGACCGGCGCGCGATTGCCGCCCGCAACCAGGTCCTGGCGTCCGGGCCACGCGATGCGGACGTCGAGAAGGAAGCCGCACTGCAGGCCGACCGCGAAGTCGGCGCGCTGCTGGGTGAACTGACGAATACGGTCCGCGTCGGCAGCGGCGCGACCGACAAGGCCCGCGAACTGGTTCGGCAAATCGGGGCGATCGAGGCGCAGTACGGCCCCGTGGCGCGCGCCATCGTCGAAGCGGCGGCGAACAACCGGCGCGATCAGGCGATCACGATGATCAACGAACAGTGCCGACCGTTGCTGGCCCGGCTCGTCGCGGCCACCGATGCGTATGCGACGTTCTCGCGCACGATGGCCGCCCAACGGGTGAAGGAATCGGATGACCGTTACACGTCGCGAAGACTGATGCTGATCGCGATCTGCATCGCCGCCGCAGCCGCGGCCGCGATCTCGGGCCTCTTCATCACCCGCGGCCTGCTGCGCGCGCTGGGCACGGAGCCTGCCGCGCTCAGCGATATCGCCCGCCATATCGCCGCCGGCGATCTCGGCGCCGAATCCGCGACCGGCGCCGCGCCGGCCGGCAGCGTGCTGGCCTCCATGCGCGACATGCAGGCGAACCTGATCCGGCTGATCTCGGAAGTCCGTACCGCCTCGGGCAACGTCGCGACGGGGGCCGGCGAAATCGCGTCCGGCAACCAGGATCTTTCGTCCCGCACGGAACAGCAGGCCGCGTCGCTGCAGGAAACCGCGTCGAGCATGGAGCAACTGACGTCCACCGTGCGCCTGAACGCCGACAACGCGCAGCAGGCGAGCGGCCTGGCCGACAACGCATCGGAGGTCGCGCAGCGCGGCAGCTCGGCCGTCGGCCTGATGGTCGACACGATGACGGACATCAGCGCGAGTTCCGCCAAGATCGCCGAGATTACCGGGATCATCGAAGGGATCGCGTTCCAGACCAACATTCTCGCGCTCAACGCGGCCGTCGAAGCCGCGCGCGCCGGCGAACAGGGCCGCGGCTTCGCGGTGGTGGCCAGCGAAGTCAGAAGTCTTGCGCAGCGTTCGTCGAGCGCCGCGAAGGAAATTCGCGAGCTGATCTCGCAATCGGTCCGGAAAATCCAGGACGGCTCGCAGATCGCGAACAACGCGGGCGAGACGATGAGCCAGGTCACGCACGCGATCTCGCGCGTGACCGACATCATGGGCGAGATCGCCGCGGCGTCGAGCGAGCAGAGCCGCGGCATCGAGCAGGTCAATCTGGCCATTACGCAAATGGACGAGGTCACGCAGCAGAATGCGGCGCTCGTCGAGCAGGCGGCCGCCGCGTCGAAGTCGCTCGAGGAACAGGGACTCCGGCTTGCCGAGGCCGTCTCGCTGTTCCGGCTGGAGACGCGCACGGCGAACGCGTAGGCCGGCGCCTGCCACCCGTATCGGTGACGGACGACGCATGGATTCTCGCGTCCGTCATGTTCAGCACCGGAAATTAACCAAATAGTGGGAATTTCCGCCCGCTGCGTACGGCGCGAAACAATTCCGTAACGACCGCGTAACGATCGCTCACCACAATCCTCCATCTTTACCATCAGGATGGAGTCTTGCATGTTTGCGTCACGAAGCCGTTTCCCGCTGCACGTCGCGGCATTGTCGAGTGCGATCGTACTGGCTGCCTGCGGCGGCGGCGACGACGTCGCGTCGACCGGCACGATCGCCGCGGCCGTTCCGGCGCCGCCCGCCGACCCCGGCTTCGTCGACAGCGCGCCGATCCCGAGCGCGCCGGCTTTCGTCGACAACGTCGCGACCAACCAGCGCGGCGACGCGCGCTACGCGACGCTGTCGACCAACGCCGCGGTGCGCGTGCTGGGCCGCTTCCTCGATCTCTGGCAACCGGCGACGATGCTGGTCGACGCGGGCGTGAGCGCGCCGGCGAACGGCGCGTTCCCCGCCATCTCGCCATCGCCCTGCTCCGGGCTGCCGAACAGCGGCATGCCGTGCGGCACGATCCTGAACGACGCGGTGCTGTCGGCCAACGTGCAGTACGTGATCAACGCGACGACCGCCCGTACGCCGCGACAGGCCGACGCCGCGTACTACGACGACCGGCGCGGCAAGGGATACAGCGTGACCGACGGCATGGGCCCGCTGACCGCCGCGTGGCGCACCGCCGCCCAGCAGACGACCAGCATCACCACCGTGCCCGCCGATGCGACGACCGTGCTGTACAACGACGCCGGCAACAACGTCGGCGTCGGCAGCAGCAGCGGTAACGCCAGCTTCGGGAAGGTCGTCGATCTGCTCAACGAAATGGGCAACAACGCGTCGACCGAACCGTCCAAGCGCTTCTTCAAATACGCGCGCCCGTACCGCTGGAGCACGAGCGTGGTCGTCGCGCCGACGCTCGTGCCGGCCGAAAGCGCGACGCCCGCGACCGACGGCGGCTTCATCAGCGGCCACACGGCCGAAGCGATGCGCGATGCGACGACGATGGCGTGGCTCGTGCCGGAACGCTTCCAGGAGATGATCAGCCGCGGCCTCGAGCTCGGCGAGAACCGGATCCTCGCCGGCATGCATTCGCCACTCGACGTGATCGGCGGGCGCATGCTCGCGCTGGCCGTCAGCGCGGCCAACCTGACCGCGTACGCCAGCGACGCGCAGGCTGCCTACACGCAAGCCCATCAGACGCTGCAACAACTGACGGGAACGAGCGCCACGACGTTCTCCGCATTCGCGCACTCGGGCACGACGGCCACCGACCGCTTCGCCGACTACGCGGCGAACAAGGCCGCGTTCCTGCGCCGCATGACGTTCGGCTTCGGTGCGATCGAATCGACGAACGCGCCGCCGGTCGTGCCGAAGGGCGCGGAGATCCTGCTGCAGACGCGCTTCCCGTACCTGAGCCCCGACCAGCGGCGCGTCGTGCTGAAGACCACCGAGCTGCCGTCCGGCTATCCGGTGATGGACGACGCGGAAGGCTGGGGCCGCCTGAACCTGTTCGCGGCCGCCGACGGCTACGGCGCGTTCAACGGCAACGTGATCGTATCGATGGATGCGTCGCAGGGCGGGCTCAATGCCGCCGACGTATGGCGCAACGACGTTTCAGGCGCAGGCAAACTGACGCTGCAGGGCAGCGGCACGCTGACGCTGGCGGGCAACAACGGCTACACGGGCGGCACGCAGGTGAGCGGCGGCACGCTGGCGGCCGCGTCGGCGACGGCATTCGGCAAGGGCGACGTGTACGTCGGCCCGGGCGGCAGCGTGCGGATCGCGGCCGCCGCGCCGGTGACGGTCGCGACCCGCTACACGCAGCTCGACAACACGACGCTCGAACTCGACATCGACGGCAACGGCGGCGGACGTCTGCGCGTGGGCGGGCCGCTCACCATCGCGGGCGGCACGCTGCACGTGAAATTCGTGAACGGCTACGCGCCGAAGGCCGGCGACACCATCGCGCTGATCGACGGCGCGGCGGCCGCCGCGAAGTTCGCGACGGTGACGGTCGACGGGTTCAAGGCCACGCCGGTCTACACCGCGGCGGGCGTGTCGATCACGTTGTCGGCCGCCTGACCGGCACGGAAGATCGATCCTGCAACGGCGCCGCCCACGGGCGAGACTGGCTACCGAAGCGCCGTTGCAGTTCGATGATCGTGGGCAGGTTGAAATCATGGACGTCCGGCGCGGCGCCACCCTGCCGCCGGCTCACCTCGACGCAGAGCTCCAGCGCACGCGCGCGGGTCTCGGCGAGCAAGCGCAGCGCCTCGTCGAGCAAGCCCTTCTCCAGTTCCGACAGCGAGCCGTCGTGGCCGGTTTCTCCGATCGCCGGCTCGCTCATGCTGGTTTCCATCGCGGATTTCTCCTTCGCTGTCCGATTGCGCGCAAGGCCGCACACCGACTCTAGCGTCACATGACCGCGCCGCGCAGCCACGGCACGAACTCGCGTTCGCCGATGCCGTTGTCCTCGCTGCGCGATCGTCGTCCGGACGCGACGTCGAGCATCAGCCGGAACAGCCGCGCGCCCGCTTCGTCGACCGTGAGCGAACCGGCGACGATCCCGCCGCTGTCGAAATCCATGTCCGATTGCATTCGCTCGAACAGGCCGCTCGTCGTCGCGATCTTGATCGTCGGCACCGGCTTCGAGCCGAACACCGAACCGCGGCCCGTCGTGAAGCACACGAGATTCGCGCCGCCGGCGATCTGCCCAGTGGCCGACACCGGGTCGTAACCGGGCGTATCCATGAACACGAGCCCCGCTTGCCGCACCGGCTCCGCATAATCGTAGACGGCGCGAAGCGGCGAGCGGCCGCCCTTCGACACCGCGCCGAGCGACTTCTCGAGAATCGTCGTGATGCCGCCGGCGAGATTGCCGGGCGACGGGTTGTTGTTCATTTCTCCGCCGTTGTCGGCGACGTAGCGCTCCCACCATTGCAACCTGCCGAGCAGACGCCCGGCCACGTCGCGCGACGCCGCCCGCGCAATCAGCAGATGCTCGGCGCCGTAAATCTCGGGCGTCTCCGACAGAATCGCGGTGCCGCCGTTGCGAACCAGCAGGTCGACGGCCGCGCCGAGCGCCGGGTTCGCGGTGATGCCCGAGTAACCATCCGAACCCCCGCATTGCAGGCCGACGGTCAGCCGCGATGCCGGCACGGTGCTGCGCCGCGCGCCGTCGGCCGCCTCCACCAACTCCCGCACGATCGACACGCCGCAGGCGACGGTGTCGCGCACGCCGCCCTCGTCCTGGATCACCAGCGTGCGCACCGTGCCGGGCGCCGCCGCGTCGAGCCGTTGCGCGAGCGCCCCGACCTGGTTGACCTCGCAGCCGAGGCCGACGAGCAGCACGCCGGCGAAATTCGGGTTGCGCGCATAGCCGACGAGCGTGCGCCTCAGCAGCTCGATGCCGTCCCCGGTCGCCGACATGCCGCAGCCGCTCTGATGGGTGATCGCGACGACGCCGTCGACATGGCCGAATGCATCGAGCGCGCCGTGCCGGTATGCATCGGCGATCGCATGACAGACACTCGCCGAACAGTTGACGCTCGCGATCACGCCGACGTAGTTGCGGGTGCCCACGCTGCCGTCGGGCCGCACGAATCCGTCGAAGGTGTCGCGGCGATCCGCGGGCACGTCGTGCGCGTCGCCGGCGGGCCCGTCATCGTGCGCATGCCGCTCGGGCATCCCGACGTTGTGCACGTGCACGTGCTCGCCGGCGGCGATGTCGAGCAGCGCGATGCCGATCGGCTGCCCGCATTTGACGATCGCGTGGCCGCGCGCGATCGGCGCGGTGGCGAGCTTGTGGCCGGCCGGCACCGCGTTCGCCAGCCGCAGCGGTGCGCCGCGCACGTCGATCGGCACGTCCGGCGCCAGCGCGTCGAGTGCGACGGCGACGTTGTCGTCGCCGTGAAGGATCACGATTGCCGGTGGCTTCACGATGCATCTCTCCCTGTCGTTGCGATGCCGGCCGCCGGAGCGCCGGCCGCCGGTTCATGGCGGGCGACGAGTTGCCGCAAGCGCGGTTGTCCGGCCGACAGCGCCAGCGAATCCGCGAGCGCGAGCAACGGCTCGATCCGCCGCGCCACCTTCTCGCGATGGTTGACGGCGATATCGGCGATGCGATGCGCGAGAAACGGATTGAGAAAACGCTCGCGCACGCTGTCGACGTAGCGTTCGGCCGTTTCGCGCAAGCCCAGCGCCACGAATACCGGCGCGACTTCATCGCGCCACACGGCCTCGAGACCGTCGCGTAGCCGCGCATCGTTCATCGCGTCCAGTACCGTCTCCGATGCGTCGCGCCCCGCCTCGAGCCACTGCTGCGCGAGCCAGCTGTGCCCGAGATTGAGGAAGAACAGCTTCAGGCGCTCGTAGCTGCGCAAATCGTCGGTGACGACGATCTGCGCGTGCCGGCACGGCAGCGCCATGCCGGCACGCCGTTCGATCGCCCACAGCGCGTACGGCTCCGCGACCGCGCCGACCGGATGAAGCGGCTCGGACACGATGCGGTCGACGAGCGAGTTGACCCACACGCAGCGGTTGCACAGATAGTCGGCGAACGCGCCGGGCAGCCGCCACGCGCGCGCGAGGCCCATTACGATGTCGCGCAGCGTGTCGCCGTTGTTCGTCACGAGTTCGCACGGCAGGATGGAGACGCCATCATCGGGCCGCGCCTGCCAGCGCGCATGCAGCAGCGCCAGCAGCTTCGCCGGAAAACCGCGCGGTGCGTGCTCCGGCCGGGCCAGCAGGTCCGCGGCGTCGCGCGGATCGGCACGATAGCCTGCGTCGCCGGTATTCGACACGATCACGCGCACCGTCTCGATCGCTGCGCCGCGTATTTCCGCCCAGTCGCGCTCGGCATCCCACGCGCGATGCACGGCGTGGCACTCGACGAGTTCGTCGACGACACCGCCGCGCTCCCGCCCGCGAATCCGCACCGGATAGCGACCGGTGGCGCGCAGCGCGTCGATTCTCGCGCGGCTGGCCGGATTGCCCGTCGTCTGCACGATGCCGATGCCGCCCATCGCGTTGCCGTCGTCCAGCGCCTGGGAGACGAACAGGTCGACGTGCGCCAGCAGGAAGCGGCTCGTGCCGAACTGCAGGATTGGCGGCGTCATCGCGTGCGCTCCGCGTGCCGGATTCGATCGCTCAGCATTCGACGAGCGCCTTCACGACGGTCTGCCCCGCTTCCAGCAGCCGCGGAAGCGCGTCCGGCACGTCCTCGAGCCGCATCCGGTGCGTGTTCAGCGCGCGGTCGGGAATGCGCCCGGCACGCATCGCGTCGAGCACCGTCGCGAAATCCTCGGCCGTCGCATTGCGGCTCGCGAGCAGCGTGGTCTCCCGCTTGTGGAATTCGGGATCCGAAAACGCGACGTGCCCGCGCACGATCGAGATCAACGTGTATTTGCCGCCGTGCGCGACGAACTCGAAGCCGCGATTCATCGCATCGAGGTTGCCCGTCGCGTCGAACACCGCATCGAAATACTCGCCGTTCGTCAATTCCGCGAGACGCGCCGTATCGTCCGCGCCCACCTCCACCGTCGCGTCGACGGCCAGATGCTGCCGGCAGAACGCCAGTCGATCCGCCCGCGTGTCGAGGCACGTGACGTCGGCGCCGCGCAGTTTCGCGAAGATCATCGCGGCCATGCCGATCGGCCCGGCGCCGACGACCAGCGCCCGCTGCCCGGCGCGAACGTCCGCGCGGCGCACCGCATGCGCGCCGATCGCGAGGAATTCCAGCATCGCCGCCTGATCGAGCGAAATGCCGTCGGCCTTGTGCACGAACTGCGCGGGTACGCTCAGGTATTCGGCCAGCGCGCCGTCGCGATGCACGCCGAGCACCTTGATGTTCACGCAGCAGTTCGTGTTGCCGTGACGGCATGCGACGCAGTGTCCGCACGACAGATACGGCATCACGTACACCGCGTCGCCGGCGCCGAGCCCCGACGCCGGTTCCGCCTCGACGACGACCGCGGAAAGCTCGTGGCCCATCACGCGCGGATATTCGAGGTAAGGCTGGTTGCCGGTGAAGATGTGCAGGTCGGTGCCGCAGATGCCGACCCGTTGCACGCGCAACAGCACTTCGCCGCTGCCGCGCACGGGCAGATCGCGCTGCTGCACGCGCAGCACGCCGGGGGATTCGCAAATCACGCTGAGCATGTCGGGTTCCTTTCGTTCGGGTTCATTCGTCGTGGCGTGCGGTGTCGATCCGGTAGAAGCGGCATGCATTGCCGCCGAAGAGGCCGTCCAGCGCCGCGGCGCCGAGCCACCGCGCGCAATCGTCCTCGCACGCGGCCAGCCATTCGCCGTAGCCGCCGCACGCCGACGCCAGCCGCAGCACCGGCCAGTCGCTGCCCCACATCAGGCGCGTCGGCCCGAACAGGTCGGCCAGTGCGTGGACATACGGCCGCGTGCGCGCCCGCACCACGTCCGGGCCGGCAGACGGCCCGGCCTCCGTCCAGAGGCCGGACAGCTTGCAATGAAGATTCGGCAGGCTCGCGAGCCGGCGCATCGCCGACAGCCACGGCTGCAATTCGCCGCGCTCGATGAACGGCTTCGCACCGTGATCGATCACGATCGGCAGATCGGGATGGCGTCGCGCGAACGTGTGCAGCGCATCGAGATGGCGCGGCATCACCAGCGCATCGAAACGCAGCGCGTGCTCGAGCATCGCGGCGACCGCGCGATCCAGCCGCGGATCGTCGATCCATGCGTCGTCGGGCAGATCCTGCAGCATCGGACGCAAGCCGCGCGCCTTCGGCGCGGCCGCAAATGCCGCGATCCGTGCCGCTGCGTCGTCGGCCTTCAGGTCGACCCAGCCGACCACGGCGCCGACCGTCGGGGTGTCGGCCGCGAGATCGAGCAGAAAGCGCGTGTCGGCTTCGCTCGGCAGCGATTGCACGAGCACGGTGGTGTCGATACGCGCGGCGTCGAGCAGCGGCGCCAGGTCGGCGGGGCCGAAATCCCGGTGAATCGCGTCGAGCTCGGCCGGCGGCCAGCAGCCGGCCCGCGCGCCGATTCGCCAGTAGTGCTGATGGGAATCGATGCGCACGGTCATGCACGTGCTCCCGGAAGCGGCGCGCGCGCGTCGATCAAGCCTTCGTCGCGCAACGCAGCCCACAGTTCGGCCGGCGCGGGGCGCTCGAGCCATTCGATGTTCTGCTTCAACTGCGCCACGCTGCGCGCGCCGATCACGCACGACACGACGGCCGGATGGCCGAACGGAAACTGCAAGGCGGCGGCGGGAAGCGGCACGTCGAAGCGCCTGCACAGCGCGCCCAGGCGCGTCGCCTTGTCGATCACGTCGGCGCTCGCGTCCGCATAGTTGAACTTGCCGTTGCCGGCGAGCACGCCGGAATTGAACACGCCGCCGATCACGATCGCCGTCCCGTCACGGGCGCACGCGTCGAGCAGCGGTTCGAGCGCCGTCTGTTCGAGCAGCGTGTAGCGTCCGGCCAGCAGCACGGCATCGAGCGCCGCTTCGTTCATCGCGTCGGCCGCGACTTCCCACTCGTTCACGCCAAGACCGAACGCGCCGATCTCGCCGCCCGAGCGCAGCGCCTCCAGCGCGCGAAACCCGCCGCCGCGTGTCAACTGTTCCCAGTAGTGCGCGTGACGATCGCCATGCGTCATCGCACCGATGTCGTGCACGTACAGCATGTCGATCCGCGCGAGCCCGAGCCGTTGCCGGCTGTCCTCGTACGAGCGCAGGATGCCGTCGTAGCTGTAGTCGTAGACGGGCCGAAACGGCAGCGGCTCGGCCCAGCCGTCGTCGCCCGGCCGCACGCTCGGGTCGGCGCGCATCAGCCGCCCGACCTTCGTGCTGAGCGTGAAGGCGCCGCGCGCGCGGGGCGAGCCCCGCGCCCACGCGCCGCTCGGACAGCGTGTAGCCGTAATACGGCGCGGTGTCGAAATAGCGCAGGCCGGCCGCCCACGCGGCGTCGACGAGCGCGGCCGCGTCGGCCGCCGACATCGGCCGATACAGGCCGCCGAGCTGCGAGCAGCCGAGACCGAGCGCGGACACCGTCAACCCGCTGCGGGGCAAGGTGCGCGTATCGTTCGCGTTCATGAGCGGCAACTCGATGCGGGAAAGCGGCACGGGCGATCAGTACAGGACATTCTTCGCCGCCTGCGAATCGAGGTTCTGCTTGTCGACCATCACGACGCCGGTATCGATCAGCTTCGGCGCGGGCTTGCGCTCGATCACGTCGAGCGCCGTGCGCACGCCCTGGTTCCCCATCTGCCACGAACCCTGCACGGCGATCGCCTGCACGGTGCCGTCGCGCACGAAGCCCTGCAGGTCCTCGTTGCCGTCGAAGCCGATCGCCACGACCTTGCCCGCCTTGCCCGACTGCTTCAGCGCGCGGCCCATGCCGACCGCGGTCGGCTCGTTCGCGCCGAAGATGCCCTTCAGGTCGGGGTTCGCCGACAGCACGTCGGTCGTCTGGTTCAGCGCGGTCGCCATTTGCGATTGCGAGTAGTACGGGCCGACGATCTGCAGCTTCGAATGGCTCTCGATGTACTTGCGGAACCCGCCGACGCGGCTGACCTCGGACCCCGCGCCCGGCACGTACGACATGATCGCGATCTTGCCGGACTGCCCGACGCGATCGATCAGCGCTTTCGCGCACAACGCGCCGGCCTTCTCGTTGTCGGTCGACAGGAACGCCTGGTAGTACGGCTTGCCGGCATCCGAGATGGCCGAGTCGATCAGCACGACGGGAATGTGCGCTTCCCACGCCTTCTTGATCGCGGGCACGAGCGCATCGGGATCGGACGGCGCGAGCACGATGCCCGCCACATGACGCGTGACCGCGTTGTCGACCATGTTGACCTGCCCGCTGATGTCGGACTCGGCCGCCGGCCCCTGGAACGTCATCGTGTAGCCCTTGGCGCCGTCGAGCGCCGCCTTCGCGCCTTTCTGAACGTTCTGCCAGTAGTTCGAATTGACCGTCTTGACGATCACGGCGATCTCGCCGCCCGCCGCATACGCGCCGCTGTTGCACGCCGCCGCGAACACGCACGCCGATGCCGCCAGCAGGATGGATTTGTTCATGTCTCGCTCCGCTTCTCGTTGGTAGGGACTGCTTGCCGCCGGTCAGGGCCGGCGATTGCGCAACTGGTCGATCCACACCGTGCCCAGGATCACGACGCCGATGATGATCTGCTGGATGAAGCTCGACACGCCGTTCATGTTCAGGCCGTTGCGCAGCACGCCGATCACGAACGCGCCGATCGCCGTGCCCGAAATCGTGCCGACGCCGCCCATCAGCGACGTGCCGCCGATGACCGAGCTGGCGATGGCGTCGAGTTCGTACATCACGCCCTCGTTCGGCTGCCCGGTGACGAGCCGCGACATCAGCACGCAGCCGGTCACGCCCGCGAGCGCGCCGGACAGCACGTAGGTGAACAGCTTCACGCCCTGCACGTTCACGCCCGACAGCCGCGCGGCTTCCGCGTTCGATCCGACCGCGTAGATATGACGGCCGAGCGACGTTCTCGACAGCAGCACGGACACCACGACGAACAGCACGACCATGATCACGACCGGATACGGGATGCCGGGAAACGTCGTGTCGGGGAAGCCGTCCGCGCCGATGCGCGAGATCCGCAGCAGCGCGCCGTTGCCGAGCGCGCCGAACGCGTCGCCGAGATCCGAGACGGGCCGCGCGCCCGTGATCTGCAGCGCGATGCCGCGCGCGACGAGCATCATGCCGAGCGTCGCGATGAACGGCGGCAGGCCCATGCGCGTCACGCAGATGCCGTTGACGAGCCCGCATAGCGCACCGACCAGGATGCCGGCCGCCATCGCGGCAGGCACCGGCACGCCCGCCTTGACGAGCAGCGCCGCGCACACGCCGGCCAGCGCGAGCACCGAGCCGACCGACAGGTCGATGCCGCCGGTGATGATCACGCAGGTGGCGGCCACGCCCAGATAGGCGATGGACGTGACCTGCAGGCCGACGGTCATCAGGTTGTCGACCGAGAAGAACGCCGCGCTCGATATCGAGAACGCGAACACGAGCACGACTAGGCTGCCGAGCGCCGCGAATTTCTGGATCAGGTCGCGCCGCCGCTGTCGCGCCGCCCGCTCGTCGGCCTGGCTTCGATCGGATGTCATTTCAAGCATGGGAACGTCCCGACGCGTAGTGCATGATCTCCTCCTGACTGGTGTGTTTCGTGTCGAGCAATGCGGTCATTCGACCTTCGTGAAAGACGGCGATCCGGTCGGTCATGCCGAGCAGTTCGGGCAATTCCGAGCTGATCAGCACGACGCCGACGCCATCGGCGGCGAGCCGGTCCATCAGCCCGTAGATCGCGAATTTCGCACCGACGTCGATGCCGCGCGTCGGCTCGTCGAAGAACAGGATCTTCGAGCCGCGGTACAGCCATTTGCCGATGACGACCTTCTGCTGGTTGCCGCCGGACAGGTTGCGCACGCGCTGGTGCACGGACGGCGTGCGAATCGCGAGGTCCTGCACGTAGCGGCGCGCCACGTCGAGCTCGTCGTCGAAGCGCAGGAATCCGAAGCGCGACGCGATGCCGCGCACGTTCGCGAGCGTGAGGTTCGCCGTGACGGGCATCGGCAGCGCGAGCCCCTCCTTCTTGCGGTCCTCCGACAGATACGCGATGCCGTGCCGGATCGCCTCGCGCGGCGAGCGGATCGTCACGGGCCGGCCGTGCAGCGCGATCGTGCCGCCGTCCGGGCGATCCGCGCCGAAGATCGCGCGGGCGATCTCGGTGCGTCCGGCACCCATCAATCCCGCGAAACCCAGGATCTCGCCGCGGCGCAGCGCGAACGACACCGGTCCGAACACGCCGTCGCGGCGCAGGTCCCGCACGTCGAGCAGCACGTCGTCCGTCGGCGCCGACTGCCGCGACGGATAGGCGTCGTCGAGCGTGCGTCCGACCATGCGCGCGACGATGTCGTCGATGCTGACGTCGGCGAAATCGTCCGTCGAGATGTGGCGTCCATCACGCAGCACGGTCACACGATCGACGATCTGCGCCATTTCGTCGAGCCGGTGCGAGATATACAGAATCGCCACGCCGTCGGCGCGCAGTTCCTCGATGATGCGAAAGAGCTGCACCGTTTCCGCTTCCGTCAACGACGACGTGGGTTCGTCCATGATCAGCACGCGCGCATCGAGCGACAGCGCCTTCGCGATCTCGACCATCTGCTGCTGCGCGATGGACAGCACGCCGACCTTCGTCGTCGGCGCGACGTTCAGGCCGATTCGCGCGATGCAGCGCGCCGCATCCGCATTCATGCGTTTCGCGTCGACGAACGGCCCGCGCAGCGGCTCGCGTGCGAGGAACAGGTTCTCCGCCACGCTCAGGTGCGGGACGAGATTGAGCTCCTGGTGAATGATCGCGATGCCGGCCGCCTGCGCTTCGGAAGCCGAACGAAACCGCACCGGCGCGCCGCGATAGTGAACGACGCCCTCGTCGGGCAGGTACTGGCCGCTGATGATCTTCATCAGCGTGGATTTGCCCGCGCCGTTTTCGCCGCACACCGCATGCACCTCGCCGCGGCGCAAGTCGAGGCGAATGCCGTCGAGCGCGACGACGCCCGGAAAGCGCTTGCGAATCCCTTCCAGGCGCAGGATCTCCCGGTCCGCTTCGTCCTGTGCGGCCTGACCGGGCAGATTGCGAGGCATTGCCATTGCGTCTCCTTGAGGCGGATCGACCTCGGCTTCGCCTGGTCAGTCCAATTTGGATGAATTACAGCAATCAAACCCGTTTTGGTCAAGCCAATTTATCTATTTCAATCTGATCTTACCAATGGTAAAAACCCGGACACCCGGCTGAATGAGCCGCTGCATGGGGCGATGAGGCAGGCGTGATAGACTCCGCGACACGCGCTTGTGCCGAGAGCGCATTGACCTCAATCGATCGAATGAAATCGACAGAACCCAAGCGGCTTTACCAATCGGTCGCGGCCCAGATCGTCGCGTTGATTCGCCAGGGCGAATTCGCGATCGGCGAGCGGCTGCCGCCGGAGCGCGAGTTGGCGCTGACGCTCGGCGTATCGCGTCCGTCGCTTCGCGAGGCGCTGATCGCGCTGGAAATCGGCGGCCAGATCGAAATCCGGATGGGCTCCGGCGTCTATGTCCGCGACACGGCGGCCGACGCCGTCGGCCCGATGGCCACGCTCGGCGACAGTCCGTCGGAATTGATGCAGGCCCGCGCGGCCGTCGAAGGCAGCGTGGCAGCGCTGGCCGCCGCACGGATGACGGCCGCGATGCTCGAACGCCTGCGCCGCACGGTTCAGCGCATGAAGCGGCTCGCGGAGGCCGGCAAATCGCCCGTCGAGGCCGACCGGCAATTCCACATGCTGATCGCGGAAGCCGCCGGCAATTCGGTGCTCACGCGCTTCGTCGGCGAGCTGTTCGACAGCCGCCACGACCCGATCGCGGCCGCCATGCGCGGCCACGCGGAAAATCCGCAGACGTGGACCGCCGCCGTGCGCGAGCACGAGGACGTGCTGCTCGCGCTGCAGGCCGGCGATCCGATCGCGGCCCAGACGGCCATTCGCGCGCATCTTCGCGCGTCCGAAGCGCGGTGGATCGAGGGCGGGCTGAAAGCCGAGCCGGATTCGGAGCCGGATTGACCGGCGCACGGGCGCCGGCAACGCGCTATTCAACGCCCTGCAACGCTGCCCGATCGCTCGCCGTGCGGCGCGGCGGCAGCGTGCGCGGCACTAGGCTCGTCACCAGCACCGAGCCGACCACCAGCAGCCCCGCGACCACGCCGAACCCGGCATACGGCGCGCCGGTACGCACGAACAGGGCACCGACCAGCCACGAACTGAACGCGCCGCCGAGCGAACCGAGCATGCTGATCACCGCGATGCCCGCCGCCGCCGCGCGGCCGGTCAGTTGGGCCGCCGGAATCGTCCAGAAAACGATCGGCACGGTGAATGCGCACAACTGCGCGATCGCAAGCAAGGTCACGGTGATCCAGACGTGGCCGACCGAGAAGCGCAGAAGCAGCAAACCGCACGCGGTGACGAGCATGCAGGCCACCGTATGCCATCGGCGCTCGCCGTATCGGTCGGAACTCCATGCGATCGCCACGTTGCCGATCATCGTGAATACGGAAATCAGTCCGGACAACCAACCGATTCCGGAGACGCTCGACACCCCGGCCGCCTTCAGCACCGTGGGCGACCAGAACGTCACCGTCCCCATCCCGACGTAGACGCAGAAATAGATCGCGGCAAGCCCGAGCACGCGACCGTTGCGAACGATGTCGAGCACGCGGGCCCCATCATGGCCGACCACTGCCGCGGCCCGATCCGCGTCGAGATCGCGCAACAGCGCCCGCCGATCCGCAGGCGACAGCCATGCCGCCTGTTCCGGCCGGTCGCTCAGCATCAGCAGCGCAACCAGCCCGAGCGCGATGGCCGGCAATCCCTCGATCAGAAACAGCCACTGCCATCCGCGCATGCCCATCGCGTCCTGCATGTGCGCCATGATCCAGCCGGACAGCGGCCCGCCGATCATGCCGGCGACCGGCACCGCGAGCAGCAGCACGCTGTTGACACGGGCGCGCACCGTATCCGGAAACCAGTACGACAGGTACAGGATCAGGCCCGGAAAGAAGCCGGCCTCGGCGGCGCCGAGCAGAAAGCGCACCACGTACAGCGACACGCTGCCGGTCACGAACATCTGCGCCACCGTGCAAAGCCCCCACAGCACCATGATTCGCATGAGCGTGCGGCTCGCGCCGATGCGCGCGAGCACCAGATTGCTCGGCACCTCGAACGCGGCGTAACTGATGAAGAAGATCGCCGTCGCGGAGCCGAATACGGCTTCGCTCAAGCCGAGGTCCTGCAGGAACTGCAGCTTGGCGAACCCGATGTTGACGCGATCGACGAAGTTGACGACGTAGCAGAGGAACAGAAACGGAATCACGCGCAGCGCGATCCGGCGATACAAGACGGCAGGGGGTGACTCGGACATGGACCGCTCCCGGTATGTGGACATGCGTCGGCCGTCGCGTGGGTTGCTCGCGGCCGCCGTCGGTGGCGCCGCCACGCGTTGCGCGCACAGAGGCTGCGCGAAGCGTCGCGAGGGAATTATACGAATCTCACAATTCGGGATTCATTGGTAGTTAACACGAGAAAACGCCTCGGACGCTAACCGTGTCATGCCTCCAACCCACATTCGTCAGATTTTTAAGAAAGCACCGGGTCAATGCTCATCCAATCGCTGCTTTGCCCTTACTGCAAGGTCTCACGTCGCACCCTATGTAAACCCCACCATAAAGATAAATTCAATCCCCTATAATGAGATTTGCAAAAACATCCTTCAAGCGAGTGCCGATCGGGTTTCGATCGCGTCACCCGGTGTTTTTTTCTGGATATGATCGTCGGCGGGACTAGCCGCGTGGCACGGCGCCTTCGGAAGCCGTCCATCCGGGCGAGTCCAGTCGACCCGCGCGCATGGCGCGAGCGCGCTGCCCGCGCCCGGGCAACATGGGCCGGCTTCGGCCGGCATCGAATTTCAGACGGAATGCGTTAGCCACACCATGAACCTGCACGCTGAAACACTGTGCTTCTCCGATGTGTTCCTCCATTCCCAGGCGATCGTGAACTGGTCGCAGCACTACGACCAGATCAGTCCGGGCACCGCCACGACCACGCTGCGTCAGGTCGCCGGCCAGCGTTTCCACGTCTTTCGCGAACGCATCAACCAGCGCGTGATGCA
This sequence comes from Burkholderia sp. AU32262, assembly GCF_020419985.1. Lineage (NCBI taxonomy): Bacteria > Pseudomonadati > Pseudomonadota > Betaproteobacteria > Burkholderiales > Burkholderiaceae > Burkholderia > Burkholderia sp. AU32262. The sequence goes on along the minus strand of NZ_JAIZRS010000012.1, from coordinate 83,769 downwards.
GCACGGCCTCGCGCCGCGCGGCCGGCTCTGCTTCGCGCTGCCGATCGCCAGCGCGGTCGCGCCCGTGGTCCAGGGTCGCACCGTCGAGCGACCGAGCCTGCTGACCTTGCGCGGCGGCGAGGAATTCGTCGCCCACCTGCCGTGCGACACCGAGGTGCTCGCCTTCACGATCGACCGCACGCTCACCGCCGATCGCGAACTGGACGAACTCGCGAACCTGCCCGCCCGCATCCTGAAGCAGCCGGTGCTGCCGATCTCGCCCGCACGCTACGGCAATGCGCTGGACGGCCTCGAGCGCGTGCTGCGCCAAGCGCTCGACGGCGACTCGCTCACCGCGCGCGATGCGTTCGACGAACGCGTGCTCGCGCACAGTGTGGTCGGCATCCTGCTCGACCTCGTGCAGCCCGACGACCCGGATGCCGGTGCGCTGCCGTCGGCGTCGACGCAAAGCTACATCGTTCGCCGCAGCCAGGAAATCGCGCTGGAGTGCGACGACGTGCCGACGGTCATCGATCTCTGTCACCACCTCCGAATCAGCCGCCGCACGCTGCAATACAGCTTCCAGAACGTGGTCGGCACCACGCCGACCGCCTACCTCCGCTCGATCCGGCTGAACGCGGTGCGGCGCTTCCTGATGACGACGCCCGAGACGATGCGGATCGGCGACGCGGCAGCGCAATTCGGCTTTTGCCATTTCGGGCGTTTCTCCGCGTATTACCACCAGCATTTCCACGAGTTGCCGTCGCACACGCCGCGGCTGAGCTGAGCGCACCGCACGCGCCGCCTCATCCGGGTAATCCCCTGCCGCGTGGTGCATGCGGATTGCCGATAACGGACAACGCCCGTGTTTTCGGCACCGTAAATTTTGTCGTCGGCTCCGCTCGCATGCCCGCTGCACCGCATGGAGCGGCCGTCCAAGCGCATACCCGTGTCGTCGATGAACGTCGGCAGCGATTGCCGGCTCGTCAGCATCGGCGCGCGGCACGGGGATATCGATCAGGCATGCCGGTGTCGATTCCTGACGGACGATCCGGCCAGCGGGACTACTCATGAACGAATCGTCACCCCGGTCCGAAGCGGGGCTCGGCAAGAACGCCGTCGGACTTTCACACATCGTTTTCTTCGTCGTCGCCGCGGCCGCGCCGCTCACCGCGATGGTCGGCGCGACGCCCGCGGCGTTCTCGCTCGGCAACGGCCCCGGCGTGCCCGGCGTCTTCGTGCTGGCGGGCGTCATGTACCTGATCTTCAGCATCGGCTATGCGGCGATGAGCCGGCACATCTCCAATGCGGGCGCATTCTATGCCTACATCGCGAACGGGCTCGGGCGCCCCGCCGGCGTGGGCGGCGCGTTCGTCGCGATCGTCGCGTACAACGCCGTGCAGATCGCGATCTACTGCATGTTCGGCTTCTTCCTGAACGACAGCATCCAGCGGCACTACGGCGTCGACGTGCCGTGGTGGGCATTCGCGCTCGCATGCGTCGTCGCCGTGCACTTCTGCGGTGCGCGACGCATCGAGTTCAGCGGCCGGCTGCTCGGCATGCTGATGATCGGCGAGATCGCGATCGTGATGCTGCTCGATCTCGCGATCATCGCGCACGGCGCGAGCGCCGGCGGCTTCAGCGCGAAACCGTTCAGCCCGGCAATGGTGTTCGCGCCCGGGCTCGGCACCGCGCTCGTGTTCGTGCTCGGCTCGTACATGGGCTTCGAGGCCACGGCGATCTTCTCCGAGGAGGCGCGCGACCCGAAGCGCACGATTCCGCGCGCCACGTACGTGGCCGTGATCCTCATCATGGCGTTCTACGCGCTGTCGTCGTGGGCGATCGTCGAGGCCTGGGGCGAGCGCGCGATCGCCGCGCAGGCCGCACGCGATCCGGCCAACCTCTGGTTCGCCGTCAGCGGTCGACTGCTCGGCGGCATCGCGACGGACGCGATGAACGTCCTGCTCGTCACGAGCCTGTTCGCGGCCATCCTGTCGTTCCACAACACGATCACGCGCTATTTCTACGCGATGGGCCGCGAACGCGTGCTGTGGCGCAAGCTCGGCCATACGTGCCCCGTGCATCGTTGCCCGGACGTCGCCGGCAAGGTGCAGACGCTGATCGCGCTCGCGGCCATCGCCGGATCGGCGGCCTTTCGCCTCGACCCGTTCGCGGTCGTGTTCTCGTGGATGAGCGCGCTGGCCACGATCGGCATCATCGCGGTGCAGATCCTGGTGGCGGCCTCGGTGATCGCGTTCTTCGCGCGCGACCATCGGGACGCCAGCCTCGTGCACCGCCTGATCGCGCCGCTCGTCAGCGTGATCGCGCTCGGCGCCTGCCTCGTGCTGGTCGTGCGCAACCTGTCGGTGCTGAGCGGATCGGATTCGACCTTCGTCGCGATGTTTCCGTATTTCCTCGCCGCCGTCGGCGCGCTCGGCATCCGCGCCGCGCTGCGGTTGAAACGCAGCGACCCCGACCTGTACCGCGCACTCGGACGCGCCGTCCAATAACCGCCGCCCGGACGGTGCCGCACCGCCGTCCCGTCGCCGCCCCGACGCTTTCCCGCCGCCCACGCGCCATGCGACGTGTCGCGCCGGCACGGGTATTCCCTATCCCGATCGCGCCGCAACGGTTGCCGATAGCGGACAAGGCGCGCGATTCCATCGACATACAGTAAAGGCGACGTCGAAGCAGCACGGCGGCGGCCGCCCCCGCCGCCGCCCCGTTCCGCCCGACGATTCGCCCCTGGAAACACGGACACCATGATGAAAATTCAGAATCTGATCGACGGCAGGCATTGCGACGCAGCGGCCGGCCGCACCTTCGACAAACTGGCGCCGGCGACCGGCGACTACGTGGCCGCCGTGCCCGCATCGACCGCCGAGGACGTCGATCGCGCGGTGCGCGCCGCGCACGCGGCGCTGCAAGACGACGCCTGGGCGCGCGCGGGCGGCGCGGCCCGCGCCCGCTGGCTGCTTCGGCTGGCGGACCTGGTCGAGCGCGACGCCGATGCGCTGACGGAATTGCTGGCCGTCGAACAGGGACGTCCGCTTGCCGAGATGCGCATGATGGACCTCCCGATGTGCATCGACACGCTGCGCTACTTCGCCGGCTGGGCCGACAAGCTCGAGGGCCGCACGATTCCGACCGACGGCTTCATGGGCCGCCCGACGCTCAGCTACACGCGGCGTGCGCCGGTGGGCGTCGCCGGTCTGATCATCCCGTGGAACGCGCCGTTGATGATCGCCGTGTGGAAGCTCGCGCCGGCGCTGGCGGCCGGCTGCCCGGTGGTCGTCAAGCCGTCGGAGGACACGCCGCTGGCCGTCGCCCGGCTCGGCGAACTCGTCTGCGAAGCCGGCCTTCCCGCCGGGGTCGTCAACATCGTCCACGGCGTGGGCGCGGAAGTCGGCGCCGCGCTGGTCGCGCACCCGCTCGTGAGCAAGATCAGTTTCACCGGCAGCACCGAAGTCGGCCGCGCGATCGCGGGCGTGGCAGCAAGGACCTTCAAGCGCGTCACGCTGGAACTCGGCGGCAAGGCCGCGCAGATCGTCTTCGCGGACGCCGATCTCGACCGTGCGATTCCGTCGCTGATGGCCGGCATGTTCGCGAACCAGGGGCAGACGTGCGCGGCCGGCTCGCGCGTGCTCGCGCACCGCTCGATCGCCCAGGCGCTCGAAGAACGGCTTGCCGACGCGGCCCGGGCGATGCGCGTCGGTCCGCCATCGGAGCCCGGCGTGCAGATGGGCGCGCTCATCAACCCGCGGCACCTCGCACGCGTGCGAGCGCTCGTCGACGGCGCGCTCGCCGAAGGGGCGGTGATGCTCGCCGGCGACGAACAGGTGCCGCCGCGCGGGTGCTTCATGCGCCCGACGATTCTGGGCGGCGTCCATCCGGGCATGCGGATCGCCCGCGACGAGGTATTCGGCCCGGTCGGCATGGTCATGCCGTTCGACACCGAGGACGACGCCGTTCGCATCGCCAACGACACGCCGTTCGGTCTGTCCGCCTCGGTGTGGACGCAGGACGTCGGCACCGCGCACCGCGTCGCCGAACGGCTCGACGTCGGCGCGGTCGCGATCAACGCGTGGAGCCCGATCGACGCACGCCTGCCGTGGGGCGGCACCAAGCAAAGCGGGATCGGGCGCGACCTGTCGAAGGCCGCGCTCGATGCGTACCTCGAGGAAAAGATCGTCACCGCAGCCCTGTGACCCGACGGCGCGCACCGCGCCACAACCCTGTTCAAGCACTTCGCAAGAGAGACGAGAGACACCATGGACTATCAAAAGCGTCAAAAACGATTCTGGCACCCGATGAGCTCGGCGGCCGCCGGGCATACGACTCCCACCGTGATCATCGCGCGCGGCGACGGCAACTACGTGTACGACGTCGAGGGCCACCGCATGCTCGACGGCGTGGGCGGCCTGTGGAACGTCAACGTCGGGCATAACCGGCCGGAAGTGAAAAGCGCGATCGCCCGGCAGATGGACGAACTGTCGTACTACCAGACCTTCGACGGCGTCGCCCATCCGCGCGTCTACGATCTGGCCGACCGCCTGTGCGCGATGTTCGCGCAGGAGGACATGCAGCGGGTCATGTTCGGCAGCGGCGGGTCCGACGCGATCGAGACCGCGCTCAAGATGGCGCGCCAGTACTGGGTCGCCGCGGGCGAGCCGTCGCGCACGAAATTCCTGTCGCTGCGCAACGGCTATCACGGCGTGCACATGGGCGGCACGTCGATTGGCGGCAACGGCGTCTACCATTACAATCACGGCCCGCTGCTGCCCGGCTGCGTGCTGCTCGACACGCCGTGGCTCTATCGCAATCCGTGGAATTGCGACGATCCGCAACAGCTCGTCGAGCACTGCATCCGGCAGATCGAGGAAACGATCGCGTTCCACGGCCCGCAGACCATTGCCGCGTTCGTCGCCGAACCCGTGCAGGGCGCCGGCGGCCTGATCGTCCCGCCGGCCGATTACTGGGCTCGCGTGCGCGCCGTATGCGACCGCAACGGCATCCTGCTGATCGCGGACGAGGTGGTCACCGGCTTCGGCCGCACCGGCAGCCTGCTCGGCAGCCGCGGCTGGGGCGTCGCCGCCGACATCCTGTGCGTCGCCAAGGGCATTTCCGCCGGCTACGTGCCGCTCGGCGCGACGCTGTACAACGGGCGGATCGCCGACGCGATCGAACATGGGGCGGGCTTCTCGCACGTGGTCATGCACGGCTATACGTACAGCGGCCATCCGCTCGCCTGCGCCGCGTCGCTCGCGGTGCTCGACATCGTCGAGGCCGAGGATCTGCCGGGCAATGCGGCGCGGGTCGGCCAGCGCCTGCTCGAGCAATTGCTGCCGCTGAAGGCAGACTTCGAGACCGTCGGCGACGTCCGCGGCAAGGGGCTGATGCTGGCGCTCGACCTGGTGACCGACAAGGCCAGCCGCACGCCGCTCGATCCGGGCAAGGGGTTCGCCGCCCGCGTGGCAGATGCCGCGCGCCGGCGCGGCGTCCTGGTCCGCGCGATCGCGAACAAGGTCGTGATGTCGCCGCCGCTGACGCTGCGGCAGGACGAAGCCGACTTCATCGCGGTGACGCTGCGCGAAGCGCTGCAGGAATGCTGCGCGGATTCGCTGGCGATCGCCTGAGCGCGAACCGGCCCGGCGCACGGGCTTTTCGTCGAAGGTTCGTGCGCGTCGCCGTCCGGCTTCGGTTCGACGACGATCGCCGCGGGGCGCCGAAGTCGACGATCGGCATCCCGCCTGTTCCCGTTTCGTTTTAAAGGAAGACAAGTCAAATGGAAAACCGGGCCGTTGCATTCACGGTGGAGAAATACCCGCTCGCGCTTCGACTGCTGCACTGGGTCAGGGCGATCCTGATCGGCGCGCAGCTCTGGACCGGCTGGACGATGGTCCGGCTCGACGACAACCTGCCGGCCAAGTTCGACTGGTACTACCCGACGCACAAGGAATTCGGCGTGCTCACGCTGCTGGTGGTCGTCACGCAACTGGCAATCCGTTCGATGAAGCCGTTGCCGCCGCTGCCTTCGACCCTGCCGACGCTCGACCGCAAGCTCGCGAAGATCGGCCACTACCTGCTGTATGCGCTGGCGATCGTCGTGCCGCTGATGGGTTATTCGATGTCGAGCACGTTTACGCAGAGCGACGGCGTGCCGTTCTTCTTTTTCCGCGTACCCGAGCTGCTGCCGAAGAACGACCACTGGTTCGAGGCGTTTCAGTGGTTGCACAGGACGCTCGCCTACACGCTGCTCGCGCTCGTCGTGCTGCATGTGCTCGGCGCGCTGAAGCACCGATTCTTCGACCGCAACCCGGAAAACGACGTGCTGCGGCGAATGCTGTAACGCCGCCACGCGGAAACCTCGCGCCCGGTGAGCTTCCGCATCCGGTCCGCCCGATCGCGGCGGGCCGATCTTCTTCACCATAAATATTTCGTTTTACTAACGACAAGCGGACCCGCCGCACGCGTCCGGCGCCGTCGCACGCCGTCGGAAACCGCGCCGCGTGGGCCGCCCACACCTGGAGATCGACGATGAAAAAGATAATGGCGGCCGTATCGGCCGCGAGCGCCATGGGTTTCGGCCTGACGGCCCATGCGCAAGGCACGGTGACGCTGTACGGCCTGATCGACGAGGGCGTCAATTTCACGAGCAACGCGGGCGGCAGCCACGCTTACCAGATGGTCAGCGGCGATACCGTCGGCAGCAACTGGGGCCTGAAAGGGACCGAGAACCTCGGCGGCGGGCTGAGAGCGCTGTTCCAGCTCGAGAACGGTTTCAACGCGAGCACCGGTGCGCTCGGGGTCACGTCGCGGATGTTCGGCAGGCAGGCCTACGTCGGGCTCGATTCCGATCGGTTCGGCACGCTGACGTTCGGCCGCCAGTACGATCCCACGCTCGACATATGGAGCCCTTTCACGGCCACCGGAAACTGGCTCGGCGACTTCGGCGCGCATCCGTACGACAACGACAACGCCGACTGGGACTACCGCATCCAGAACAGCATCAAGTACGTGTCGCCGATGTACGGCGGCTTCAAGGGCGAAGTGCTGTACGGGCTCGCGAATCAGGCGGGCGGCTTCGCGCGGAACCGCGTGTACAGCGCCGCCGTGCAGTACCAGGCGGGCGCATTTTCCGCTGCCGTCGCGTACCTGAAGGCCGACAATGGCGGCGCAACCGCGGGCGGCGCGTTGTCGAGCGACGATACGGTTTTCAGCGGCCGCTCGCAGCAGAACATCGATGCCGGCGCATCGTACAAGTTCAGCGACAAGCTGACGCTGTCCGCCGCGTATTCGCATGTCGACGTGACCAACCCGGAATTGAATCTCTACTTCGCGAACCAGCCGGCGGCAGGCTCGCAGCACGCGTGGAAATTCGACAACTTCGAGGTCAACGGCCAGTATTTCTTCCGGCCGGACGTCTGGCTCGGCGCGGCCTATACCTACACGCATGCACATGTCGCGACGGCGGCGGGCGATGCGTCGCCGAGCTGGCACCAGCTATCGATGATGCTCGACTACGATCTCAGCAAGCGGACCTCGACGTACATTCAGGGCGCGTATCAGCATGCAACCGGCAATACCGGCACCGACTTCGACTACGCACACGTGCTCGGCACGGCCGGGCAGTCGTCGGGCCGCAATCAGCTGGCGTTGCGCGTCGGGATGATGCATCGCTTCTGAACCCGGCGGACCACACGGGCTCGCAGCGTGCGCGGCAGCCCGTGCTTTCCCGAACCGTCAGAACTGATGCCGCACGCCGAGCCGAACCGCCGTCTGCGCCGCACCGGACGCCGGCCCGCCAAGCGCCGCTTCGACCTGGGCGCCGTAAGCACCGTCGTGCCCGCGTGCGAATACCGCGTACAGGCCCGTACGTTTCGACAGCGAATAGTCGGCGCTCAACGTGACCTGATTGGCCGAGCCGACGTCGCCGCCGCGCTGCTGGTACTGGAACCCGCCGCCCAGTTGCAACGACGGCGTGACGGCATAGGTCAGCCCGGCGTCGCAAGTGGTGGCCCGCAGCGGCGCGGCGGCACTGATCCGCACGTCCGACACCATGCCGAAGACGCGGAGCGGACCGACGTTGTAGCCGGCCCCGACCGAGAAATTGCGCAGATTGCCGCCGGCGGTCACGTCGTGCTGGCCGAAATAAGCGAGGGCGGCACTGAACGCGCCCTGTGCGTAGGACAGCATCGCGCTTTGCACGCTGCCGCGCGCGACCGTCCCGGGCACGTTGCCGAACCCCCACATGCCGCCGAACGACAATCCGCCGAATGACGGGCTCACGTACTTCACCGCGTTGTTCACCTGGACGCCCCATACACGGTTGTCGAGCGCGCCGCCCGCCGACGCGTTCGCCGGCAAGCCCCACGCGAGCAGGCCGGCCGGCGTGTTCGCACCGATCGCGAACGCCGGCAGGAGATCGCCGACGAAATCGAACTGCCGCCCGAGCGTCACGGTCCCCCAGTCGCCACCGAGCCCGACGTACGCTTGCGAACTGAACGCGGAGCCCGGCACGGTCAGCGCGCCGTCTGACGTCTGGAACTGGCTTTCGAGCCGAAACACCGCGTAGCCGGCACCGCCGAGATCCTCCCTGCCCGTCAGGCCCCACACGTCGTTGCGCGACACGCCGGCCTGCAACGCGACCTGACGCCCGCCATGCGGGGCGGACGCCACGTCGCTCGTATAGGTCACGCCCGTGTCCAGCGAACCGTAGAGCGTCACGCTCGATTGCGCGAACGTCGGTGCGACGGTTCCGCAGCCGCATAAAGCCATCATCCGAAACCACCCTTTCATCGTCTTCTCCTCATCGAAACTTCCCGGCCGATGCGCGCGCGATCCGACCGGCTCGGCGGCAACCTCGACCGGGTGCGATTTCTTCCATTAAAATAGGAATCCATATCATTCAAGGTGAAACGATCCTCCCCGACGCGGCCGGCCCGCACCGCGCCCATTCGCCGCCGTGGTCCCGGTCGCCGCCCGCACGACATAAGTTAGACTACGGCCTGTCGCCCGCGGCGGCGCATGCCGTGCCGCACCCCGGCAGCCCGCAGCGCGTGCGTCCTTCCCGTTCCATTGCCGCAAGCCGTCTGAATCCCGGATCACGTCATGTCGAGCCTCACCAAAATGCTGTCCATCCTCGACGTCTTCTCTTCGTCCGCGACGTCGATGACCGCCGAGGAAATCGCCGAACACATGGGCTTTTCGCGCACCACGTGCTATCGCTACGTGAAGGAACTGGCGTCCGTCGGCCTGCTCGTCGGCACCAACGGCCGCTATACGCTGGGCCCGCGCATCATCCATCTCGACTACAACATGCGGCAGTCGGACCCGACGCTCACCGCCGCGAAACCCGTCATCCAGAAACTGGTTCAGGTCACCGGCGGCGATGCGCTCGTCTCGACGCTGTTCGACGAGCAGATCATCAACGTGATGCACGAGACCGGCGCCGAGAATCTGCAGTTGGGCTTCGGCCGCGGCCGCATCATGCCGTTGTTCCAGGGCGCGTCGTCGAAGGTGATCGTCGCCGCGATGTCGCGCGCGCGGCTGAAGCGCCTGCACGAACGGCACAACGCCGAGCTGGGCGAGTTCGCCGCCGACTGGACGCAGTTCTGGCGCGCCTGCCAGCAGATCGTCGAGGCCGGATACTGGATCTCGCGCGGCGAGCTCGACGCCGGGTTCGTCGGCATCGCCGCACCGATTCGCACGGCCAGCAGCGGCGACGTCAACAGCAGCCTGTCGCTGATCTTTCGCGCCGAACACTTCGCGCTGTTCGACGAACACGTACTCGGCAAGCTCCTGATCGACGCCACCGCACGGATCGGCGACGCCACCTGAGCATTCGCGCGGCATCGCATCGCGAACGATGCCGCATCCGAAACGCCCACGTGCGCGGTCAGTTCATCTGCGTGATGAACTTGGTGACCAGGTAGCCGTCGAACGTCTCCGTTCCGCCCTCGCTGCCGAAGCCGCTGTCCTTCACGCCGCCGAACGGGATCTCCGCCGGCCCCATGCCGAAGTGATTGATGTTGACCATGCCGGCTTCGAGCGCACGGCCGATCCGGTGCGCATGGCGCGCCGACGTCGTGAACGCGTACGACGCGAGGCCGAACGGCAAGCGGTTGGCTTCGTCGAGCGCATCGTCGAGCGCGTCGAACGGCACGATCCCGACGATCGGCCCGAACGGCTCTTCGTTCATCAGCCGCGTATCACGCGCCGGCCCCAGCACGACCGTCGGTGCGAAATAGTGCCCCGGCCCCGCCGTCGGCAGGCGCGCCCCGCCTGCGGCAATCTCCGCCCCTTTTGCCTTCGCGTCGGCGACGAACGCGTCGATCTCGGCTACGCGTCGCGCATGCGCAAGCGGCCCCATCGTGGTCGCCTCTTCCAGCCCGTAGCCGACGCGGATCTTGCCGACCGCCTCGAGATATGCGGCGACGAACCGGTCGAACACCGGGCGCTGCACGAAAAAACGCGTCGGCGATACGCAGACCTGCCCGGCGTTGCGAAACTTGTATGCGGCCAGCATCGTCGCCGCGCGTTCGACGTCGGCGTCCGCACAGACCAGCACCGGCGCATGGCCGCCTAGTTCCATGGTCATGCGTTTCATGTGCGACGCGGCAAGCGCCGCCAGTTGCTTGCCGACCGGCACCGAACCCGTGAACGAGATCTTGCGCACGAGCGGCGACTCGATCAGTTGCCTGGACACGTCGGCCGGCACGCCCCAGACGATGTTCAGGCAGCCCGCGGGTAATCCGGCGTCGTGGAAGATGCGCGCGAGCGCGACGATCGCGCTCGGCGATTCCTCCGGCCCTTTCAGCACCAGCGTGCACCCGGACGCAAGCGCCGCCGCGATCTTGTGCATCGCCTGGCTGAACGGGAAATTCCACGGCGAGAACGCCGCGCACACGCCGATCGGTTCGCGCAGCACCGTCTGGGCGACGTCCGGGGAGCGCGACGGCACGACGCGGCCGTACGTGCGACGTCCTTCCTCCGCGTGCCATTCGAGCTGCTCGGCGGACGACACGACCTCGGCGATCGCCTCGCGAAGCGGCTTGCCCTGGTCCATCGTGATGTGACGTCCGATCGCGTCGGCGCGCTCGCGCACCAGCGCAGCCGCGCGGCGCAGGATGTCCGAGCGCGCGAGCGGCGACTCGCGGCGCCACGTCGCGAACGCGCGATGCGCGGCGCGCACCGCGGCGTCGATATCGGCCGGCGTCGCATGCGGCAGGTCGCCGAGCACGTCGCCGGTGCCCGGATCGAGAACGGGCTGCGTGCGCCGGCCGTCGGCCTGAAAGAACCGGCCGTCGATATACAGATGGAGCGACGCGTAATCGCGCCGCACATCGGGTGCTATGTGGGAGGTCAAGGGCGTAAACGGAATCAAGACGGATACCTCGGTAGAAACTGCACGATGGGCCGGGCAACGCGACGATCGCATCACGCGGCCGATGGCGGTGCGCGCAGCAGGCCGCCGATTTCCTGTCGGAGGATCTGGTTTTCCTGCCGGACGAGCAGATGCCGGACCTTGCCGCGAAACGTCCTGAATTCGGGATCGGCCATCAGCACCGCACGACGCCGGGCACGATCGTCCAGCGAATCGAACGCCCACAGATAGACGAGCTGGTTCAGCGGTCCGATCTCCGTCGCGAAACACCCGACCATCGTGCCGAGCGCGTGCTCCTGCGGTGCGCGACCGCATTCCGCGTACAGCCGCAGATACTCGGCGACGCCGCCCGGCACCAGCGTGTACGTGCGTTGCTCAACAAACATGCGCGCTCTCCCGTTGTCGCGCCGCAAACGCGTGGAATGCCGCGGTCACGCCCGCCATGCCGGCCGCGTCCGTCTGCGCCGCCACATAGCGGTCCGGACGGACGACGACGAGCGGCCCCGCGTGCCTGTCGAACCATTCGGCCATCGCGTTGTCGACGTCCTCGACGCACTCGCTGCCGTGCGCGCTCGCGATGCGCTGCTCGCGGCACTTTCCGCTGCGCGAACGGACGATCTGCACGAATTTCGCGCCCAGCGCGGCCCAGAACGCGCGATCGTCGTCGCTCAGGCACGCCTGTGGGTCGCATCGCCAGCCGATGACCGAAAACCACGGGCCGAGCACGTCGTCGAGCTTGCGACGGGCGCCGTCGGCCGTTTCGACGTCGGGCTGGACGATCATGCGCCCGACGGCGCCCGACGCGCCGGTGACCACGATCCCGTGCGTATAGCTCGGCATCGGCTTGAAGCGCATCTGCAGCACGTAATCCTTCAGGCCGGGCGCATGGCGCGCGAGCCCGAGGAACCGGTCGCGCAGGAACGCGACCAGACGGCTGGTCGGCATCAGCATCGCGCCGAAGGTGTCCGCGAGATCGATCATCGCCTTCGCGTGATCGCGGCGCTCCGATTCGTACGTCGAGATCACGCTCCGGTGCAACGTGCCGTTCACGACCCCCGCGAGCTTCCATGCGAGATTGCCCACGTCGCGCAGCCCCGCGTTCAGCCCCTGGCCGATCCACGGCGGGCTCAGGTGGGCGGCGTCGCCGATGAGCGCCACGCGTCCGGCGACGAAACGTTCGGCCACGCGAGAGTGATGCGTGTAGGTGCGCGCACGCACGATCTCGATGCGATCGACGTCGTCGACGTACGGTTCGATCAGCGCGCGGATCGACTCCGGTTGCGCGATCGCCGCTTCGTCCTCGTGCGGAAACACGAGAAATTCCCAGCGTCGGTAGTTGAACGGCAGATAGATGCAGACGTTCGGGCGTCGCGGGTCGCAGTTCAGCGCGGTACACGGCTGGTCGAGCTGCGCGTTCTTCACGTCGACCACGACCCATTTGATCGGATGCGTCGTACCGGCCAGCCTGATGCCGAGCATCTCGCGCACGGGGCTGCGTCCGCCGTCGGCCGCCACCACGTAGTCGGCATCGAGTTCGTATTGCCGCCCGTCGGCGGCACGCACCTGAAGCGTCACGCCTTCGTCGTCCTGCTCCAGGCCGACCACCTCTTCGCCCGTGCGCAGGGACACGTGCGGATAGCGCGCCAGCGCGTCGCGCAGCGTACGCTCGGCCAGGTGCTGCATGAAGATGTTGCGTCGCCACCAGCCGAACTCGCGTATCGACGGACGGATGTCGGCGAAACATTCGCCGTTCGCCTTGAACATGCGCAGCGGCACGTTCTGGATGATGTCGCGGCTCAGCTCGTCGGCCAGACCGGCCGTCTGAAACAGCCGCAGCGCCTCGTCGTCGATGCCGACCGCACGCGGGAACTCGACGATCCGCGCCTCGCGTTCGACGACGATCGTATCGACGCCATACAGGCCGAGCAGGTTGGCCATGGCCGCACCATTCGGCCCCGCGCCGACGATGGCGACCTTGGTCCGGTTCCGGTTGTTCGCTTTCATTCGCCGGCGCCTCCCGCGCGCCATGCGGCGTCGTCGAGACGATCGAGCCAGGTGCGCAGCGCGTGATTGAATGCATCGGGCCGATCGTCGTGCACGTAATGCGTCGCGCCGGGTATGTCGATCCGTTCGATCTCCGCATTGGCGGCCGCCATTTCGGCCGCCACGTCCGCGGACAGGAAATCCGAGTCTCCGCCGCGCAACAACAACGTGGGCACGTGCAGATTGAGGATCAGCGGCCAAAGATGGACGAGTTGCGCCGGTGTCGCGGCCAGCCGGGCCGCCGCGATCCCTTGCGCGTCGTGCCGCCATACGATCCGGCCGCGCGCGTCCGCCTTCAGCGAGTGTGCGAGGCGCGAGTCGAGCGCGGATTCCGCGACGTTCGGCCGCTGGCGTCGCCAGAACGCGCGCGCGTCGTCCCACGACGCGAACGCGTCCGGCGTGTCCCGCAGCTCGCGCTTGATGCGCTCGGAACCCGGCGATCCGGCCGACGCACCGGGGCCCATGTCCTCGATCACGAGACCGGCGAGCCGCTCCGGTCGTGCCGCCGCGTAGACGAACGCGTTGGCCCCGCCCATCGAGTGCCCGGCCAGCACGAACCGTCGCAGGTCGAGCGCCCGCACCAGCGCGTCGAGATCGCGCACGTAGGCCGCCGCGTAGTAGTCCCGCCGAGGATCCCAGTCGCTCAGCCCGCGCCCGCGCTGATCGAGCGCGACGACCCGGTAGCGGTCGACCAGCGCATCGGCGACGCTCGCCCAGGTATGCGCGTAACTGCGCAAGCCGTGCAGCATCACCACGGCCGGCGCATCGTCACGCCCCCAGCTCACGTAGTGCAGCCGCAATCCATCGTTGTCGATCCATCCATCCCTGGCGGATGCCGCGTTCATCATGTGCTCCCCGGCCGGCATGCGCGATCAGACCAGACCGTCGCGACCGACGATCTCGCTCGCCTTCAGGCCGCCGAGCCGCGCATGCAGCCGGCCGCGCGTCGCGAACGCGAAGATCACCAGCACTTCGTCGTCGTTGGGCGCATCGGGAAACAGGCACGTCACCGTGTCGTAGTGCGAGCGCACGTAGAGCGCATCCTTGTGCGCGAGCGGCACGTCGATCACCGTATTGATCGGGCCGCGCTTGCCGCTCGACGGCACCCACGCTTTCCCGCCGCCCAGCGCCGCCCGGATCGGCTCGGCGAAGATCGACGTGAGGAACGCGTTGCCGTGTTCGTATTCGCCGGCCGAGCCGACCAGGCAGGCCTTGCCGTAGCTCTCGATCGCGCGGCCGGCGGCGAGCGATTCGATGCGTCGCGCGAATTCCTTGCCGAGCGCGGGCGACGGGCGCACGAGATCGTCGAGGTTTTCGCTGAATCGTCCCGCGTACGGGTTGTGAACGGCCGCGGCGATCACGATCTTGCGCAGCGGCTCGCCATCCGCGAGCTGGCCGGTTTCGTTCGCGAGCGAATCCTCGATCTGCGTGTACCACTTGCGGATATGAAAGCCTTCGAAATTGGCGGTCTTGCTCATCAGTATTCCTTTATAAAACGTCGATGATGCGGATTGAGACGCGGCGCTTCAGTCGAACAACGGTTCGAGCTGGAACGGATCGCTCGGCGCGTTGTATCGATGCAGCACGCGCTTGCCCTCTTCGTCGTCCGTGACGGTCTCGCAGAAGAATTCGAGCCGGTTGCCGTCGGGGTCCGTGAAATACACGCCGATCCCGACCTTGTGATCGGTGATCTTGACGATCGGCACGCCGCGGCGAAGCAGCATCCCGTACAGGCGACGCAATTCGGTCAGCCCGCCGGCGATCTCGAGGCCGTAGTGCTGCAGGCCGATCGTGCCGAGCTCCGCATCGGACGCCGCGCGAATCAGCGCGATGTCGTGGTGCTTCTGGCCGAACGACATGAACACCCACTGCTCGCCGCGCGCGGTTTCCGTCATGCCGAGCACCTCGGCGTACCACGTGCTCGAACGGACGGGGTCGCGCACGAACAGCGACAGGTGCGTGCGCTGCACGCGCGGCGTCGGCAGCGGCAGGCCGCTCGCGTTCGCGCGCTCGGCGTGTTGCCGGATATCGGACGGTGTCATCGTTCGCTCCGCTCAGTGGGTCGACTGCGCGTGGGCGGCCAGCGGCGCCTCGAACGGCGTCCACGCCACCGCCGTGATCTCGCTGAAATCGCGCCATTCCTTGATCCAGTTCCGGCCGCCGTCGCTCGAACGGAACAGGTGCCCATACTTGGTGCCCGCATAGACGAGCGCCGGCCGGGCCGCATGCACGCCGAACGCCCAGAACGTGGAGTTCGGCGGCGTGTGCAGGTCCATCTCGCGCCACGCGTGGCCGCGATCGGCCGAGCGGTAGATTCGGCTGCGGGTGCCCGGCGTGCCGTCGCCGATCGCCATCAGCAGGTCGCCTTCCGGCTCCGGCAGTTGTACGACGGTGCGCGTGTAGTACAGCCCGTCGAAGCGGTCGCGCGACAGCTTGCCGTCCCAGGTCCGGCCGTCGTCCTCGCTCACGTACACGGCGTTGACCGTCAGCAGCACCGTGGTCTTCGGCCGGTCTTGCGCGGCGGGCAGCACGGCGATCGCGTGAATGTCGCTGTTGCGGATCGCGCTGCCGGGGCCGTCCACGCGCGCCCAGCTCGCACCGGCATCCCGGCTGCGCCACGCGCCGCCCTCCTCCACGCCGTACCAGACGTTGCTGCTGTCGTCCGAATCCACGCAGATCGTCAGCAGCCGCGGACGGTTGACGCCCGAGCAGAACTCCGGCAGCTCGGGGGCCGTTCTCGCCCAGGTCAAGCCCGCGTCGCTCGACTTGTAAAGCGCGGCACGCGACGGCGCGCCGGTGCCGGCATAGAGCACCGCCGGGTTCGCCGGATCGATCGCGATGGACCAGACCGTCTGCCCGTTCAGCAGGTTGTCCGGCCGAAACCAGTGCGCGCCGCCATCCTCGCTGATGCACAGCCCCGAATCGGCGCCGGCATAGACGCGCGACGGCGTCGCGGGATCCACCGCGAGCGAGCGCACGATGCCGTCGAACTCGATCGGTTCGGCGAGCCCGAGGCGATGCCAGGTCTTGCCGTCGTCGTTCGAGCGCAGGATGCCTTGCCCCGCGGTGGCGACCAGTACGGTTGCGGTCATGAAATGCTCCTCGTGTCAGAGAAAAATGCCGCGCGTGAGCCCGCCGTCGCAGCCGATCGATTCGCCGGTGATCGAGCCGGACTTCGGCGACGCGAGAAACGCGACGATCCACCCCATTTCTTCCGGCTGCAGCACGCGGCGGATCGGCGTGACCTTCACGTAGTTGGCCTCGACCTCCGCAGCCGTGAGCCCCTGCTTGCGCGCCTCCGTCTCGTAGAGCTCGTGGATGTGCGGCGTTTCGACGACACCCGGGTGAATCGTGTTGACCGTGATGCCGAACGGGCCGAGCTGGTCGGACAGCGTCTTGGTCAGGTGGACGATCGCCACGTTGCGCATGCCCGACAGTTGCTTGCTGCCGCGGCCGGTCAGGCCGCCGATATTGACGATCCGGCCGAAGCCGTTGCGCCGCATGTACGGCGCGGCCGCCTTCGCGCAACGCAGGTAGCCGACCACCTTGATATCGATGTCCTGCAGCAACCCTTGCGGATCGGCATGCTCCAGCTCCGCCCGCACGAGCCCGCCCGGGTGCGCCGCGCCGTTCAGCAGGATGTCGAGCCGGCCGAAGCGCTCGACGCTCGCTGCCATCGCCGCTTCGACCGACGCCATGTCGGTCGTGTCCACCGTGACGGGCACGATGGCGCCGGCCGCGCTGCCCAGCGGCGCGAGCGCCGCGCGAATCTCGGCGGCCGCGACTTCGAGGTGTTCGATGCGTCGCGCGGCGATCGCGACGTTGACGCCTTCGCGCGCCAGTTCGAGCGCGACGGCCTTGCCGATGCCCATGCTGCCGCCGGTGATGAACGCGGCTTTTCCGTGCAGTTGCAGATCCATGTCGATGAAAGGTGAGAGTCGGGATTGAGGAAACGAGCGCGTGACGCGATCAGGACAACCGCATTTCGACGAGCGTCGGCCCGTCGGTGCGCGCGAGCGCGCCGTCGAGCGCCTGCACCAGCGCATGCGTGTCGCTCACGCGTTGGGCCGGCACGCCATAGCCGCGCGACAGCGCGAGCCAGTCGATCGGCGGATCGTCCAGCAGCGTCAGGCGGCTGGCGTGCGGCGTGTCGGCCGACAGGCCGCTGCGCGCGAGCTCGGTCTGCAGGATGCCGTAGCGCCGGTTCGATGCGATCAGCATCACGATCGGCAAACGCTCGCGCGCCATCGTCCACAGCGACTGGATCGTGTACTGCGCACTGCCGTCGGACTGCAGCGCGAACACGCGGCGCGCCGGGCACGCGACGGCGGCGCCGAGCGCCACCGGCAGCCCCTGGCCGATCGCGCCGCCCGTGTTCGTGAGAATGGTGTGGCGGCGCGCGCGTGCCGACGCGGTCACGAACGGGTAGCCGCACGTGCCGCCCTCGATCGACACGATCGCATCGTCGGGCAGTGCATTCGCGAGCACGCGGCCGACGGCCTGCGGTGTGAGCGGCCCGTCCTCCACGCGCCAGCGCTCGACGCGCACGCCATCGTCATTCGTTGCCGCCGCACCGATGCGATCGGCCAGCGCCTCCAGCGCGTCGTCCGCCGCGTCGCCCGGCGCCGCCAGCGTCACGATGTCCTCCGGCCGCGCGAGTTCGCCCGGAATGCCTTCGTAGCCGAAGTAAGTGACGGGCGCGAGCGCGCCGGCCAGCACCACGCGCCGGCCGGCCAGCGCCGCGAGCGCCGGCTCGGGGAAATACGGCAGGCGGTCGATGTCCGGCAGGCCGCCGCCGCGCTCCGCCCGCGCGGGAAACGTCTCGCTGAAGCAGGTCGCACCGGTTGCCGCCGCGATGCGCGCCGCCGCACGCTGGCCGCGCGCCGACAGCGCGCGGGCGCCCATCAGCAGGACGGCGCGATGGCCGCCGAGCAGCAGATCGGCAACCTGTTCGACGCGAGCGGCATCGAACGACACCGCGGCCGGGCGCACGACGGCGGGCCACGCAGCGCCGCGCACCTTGGCCGACTGGAGATCGACGGGCAGCACGAGCGTCGCGACGCCGCGCCGCGCGCCCATCGCGGCCGAAATCGCGTCGGCCGTATCCGTCGCGAGGTCCGCGTCGCGCGCCACGCTGCGATACCACACGGACACCGGACGGGCGAGCGATTCGATGTCGGACGTCAGCGGCGCGTCGTACTTCAGATGCTCGCGCGTGTGATCGCCGACGATGTTCAGGATCGGCGTGCGGGCGCGGCGCGCATTGTGCAGGTTGGCAATGCCGTTGGCGTGGCCGGGCCCGAGGTGCAGCAGCGTCATCGCGGGCTTGCCGGCCATGCGGCCATAGCCGTCCGCGGCGCCGGTGCACACGCCCTCGAACAGCCCGAGGATCGAGCGCATGCCCGCCACGGTGTCGAGCGCACCGACGAACGGCATCTCGGTCGTGCCGGGATTGGCGAAACAGACGTCGACGCCGGCATCACGCGCCGTGGTGAGCACGACGCTCGCCCCGCTTGTTGCTTCGATATCGCTGTTCAACGCTGGAATGTTCATGCGGCTGCTCGACGGGTTTGGCTGAAGTGTTTTACTGTAATCCCGAATTACGGGATTTGTCAAACCATCCAGTTTCAATTTCGCACTCCATCGAGGCCCGCGTTTACCCGTAATCTCACCGTTCAATTCTGCAAGTAACAAGACAGGCGAACTGTTCAGCCTCCATCAACCAACGACCTATTTCCCACAATTCGGAATTTAACGAAATCGACACATCAGATCGATCGCATCCGTCGGGCGCGCCGTTTTGCTTCCCGCACTCAATCTCAAAATTACGATTGCAAATGCCTCTCATTTGCATTAAATTGCCGCGCGAATGTACTGTTTGGAACACAGATGTCGGCGCAAGGCCGCCCGCCGTGCCCGAACGCGAAGCACATCAAAAGGGAGGAGTATGAGCAGGAGGAACTGGGCGGCCGCACCGATGGCCATCGTCGTCGGCACGGCCGGCATGGGCGCCGCCGACGCGCAGGAAACGGCGCTGCCGACCATCGAGGTGTCCGCGCAACGCGCGACGGCGCCGTTCCGCACGCGCGAATCGACGAGCGCGACGCGCAGCGAGGCGGACGTGATGGAGATTCCGTTCGCGGTCAGCAGCGTCGATACGAAGCTGATCCAGACCGTGGCCGCGACACGCGGCGACGATCTTTACGACTGGGTCGCGGGCGTCTCGCGCCAGAACAACTTCGGCGGCCTGTGGGACAACTACGCGGTGCGCGGCTTCGCCGGCGACGGCAACACGTCCGGCACCGACTACCTGGTCAACGGCTTTTCGTGGAATCGCGGCATGAGCGTGCCGCGCGACACCGTGAACCTCGAGCGCATGGAAGTGCTCAAGGGGCCGGCATCCGCACTGTATGGCCGCGGCGATCCGGGCGGGATCATCAGCTATACGACGAAGCAGCCGCAGTTCACCCGCGCGAACACCATCGGCGTGTCGGCCGGCAGCTACGGCGCATTGCGCCAGACGCTCGATTCGACCGGCCCCGTCACGAAATCGCTGGCGTACCGCTTCGTCGCGATGAACGAGAACAACGGCAGCTTTCGCGACACGGTGTCGAGCAAGCGCTACCTGTTCTCGCCGTCGTTCACCTGGGACATCGGCGCGGACACGACGGTGCACTACGAGTTCGAGAGCGCGCGTCAGCGCGCGCCGCTCGATCGCGGCGTGCTGGCGGTCAACGGCCAGCTCGGCGTGATCCCCGCGTCGCGCTTCCTTGGCGAGCCGCGCGACGGCGACTACGACGTGCGCAACACGGGCCACCAGTTCACGCTCGAGCATCGCATCGATTCAGGCTGGTCGATCAACGCGGGCGTCGCGCAACGCAACACCGACCTGTCGGGACGCTCGTCCGAAGCGTTCGCATTGCAGCCGGACGGCCGCACGCTGTGGCGCCGCTACCGGCAAGTCGCGTTTCACTCGAACGACCTGCAAGGCCGCCTCGAGACGACCGGCTCGTTCCGCACGGGCGGCATCGGCCATACGCTCGTGATGGGCGTCGACGCGTACCGCTTCAACTACGACCAGTTCGTCACGCGCTCCACGCCGAGCGCCGCGGCGCCGTACGCAATCGACATCTTCGATCCGGTCTACGGCCAGCCCGCGCCCACGCCGCGCACCGCGACCAACCTGCTCGAACGCGACGACGGTCAAGGCGTCTACGCGCAGGACACGCTCGCGTTCGGGCCGCACTGGAAAATCCTGGCCGGGCTGCGCTGGGATCGCTTCCACCAGTCGATCGACAACCGCCTGAAGGGCGTGACGACGAGCCAGTTGCAGACCGCGCTGAGCCCGCGTCTCGGCGTCGTGTATGAAATGAGCCCCGCGTTGTCGCTGTATGCGAACACCGCGTATTCGTTCCGGCCGAACAACGGCGCCGACGTCGGCGGCCGCGCGTTCGATCCCGAAAAGGGCCACGGCTACGAAGCCGGCGCGAAATGGGCGGGCACGCGCTCGCTCACGACCGTCTCGGCGTTCTACGTGACCAAGCGCAACGTGCTCACCGCCGATCCGGCGAATGCCGGCTTCTCGCGCGCGGCCGGCGAAGTACGCAGCCGCGGCATCGAATTCGAATGGAGCGGCGACCTCGGACACGGCTTGCGCGGCATCGCCAATCTCGCGTACGTCGATGCGGAGGTCACGCGCGACACCGTGCTGGCGCCCGGTTCACGCCTCGTCGACGTACCGCGGCTGAGCGGCAGCGCGCTGCTGATGTACGAGACGACCCTGCCGTTCGCGGACAAGGCGGGCGCCGGCGCCGGCCTGATCTACGTCGGGCGCCGCGCCGGCAACACGGCAAACACGCAGGACGGCTTCGAGCTGCCGGCCTACGCGACCGTCCAGCTCAACGGCTACGTTCAGGTCAACAAGCACCTGCGTGCGTCGGTCGTGCTGAACAACCTGTTCAATCGCACCACGTACGTCAGCTCGTACAACAGCCTGTGGGTCACGCCGGGCGCGCCGCGCAGCCTGTTCGCGTCGCTCGCCTACTCGTTCTAGCACGACCAGGACGGCTGACGCGACGCGCATCGCGCGTCAGCCGCCGACCACGAATCGCGCGCCCAGCGCGAGCAGCAACGCAGGCGGCATCACGCACGCGCCGATCGCGAGAAATGCGCGGAAACCGACCTGCAACCCTTCGCGCCGGATCGCCGCCAGCCACAGGATCGTCGCGAGCGATCCGGTGATCGACAGGTTCGGGCCGAGATCCACGCCGATCAGAATCGCGTCGATCACCGTTTGCGGGCTGTGCGCGGCCTGGATCGTCGAGCTTGCAATCAGCCCGGCAGGCAGGTTGTTGACACCGTTCGACACGAGCGCGACCGCGACGCCGGCCGCGGCCGCGGCGGTGTGCTCGCCGCGTTGCGTCAGCTCGCGCAGCAGCCCCGCCAGTACGCGCACCGCGCCGGTCCGGTCGAGCGTCTCGACGACGACGAACAACCCCGCGACGAGCGGCAGCACGCTCCATGAAATCGCGCGAACGATCGGCACGCCGGCCGCGCGATCCCGTATCAGCACGCACGCGACCGTGACGACACCCGCGAGCGCGGTCGGCAACCCGAGCGGGCGATCGAGGACCGACACCGCCATCAGCGCGACGGCCGTTGCCGCGATGCCCACGAGCGCGATGCGCCCGCCGCCCGTCAGCGGCTGCACCGGCAGCCCGGATTCGCAGTGGCCGGCAAGCGCACGTCGCTGCACGATCCTCAGCATCACGAACGTACAGGCGATCGACGCGACGGACGGCGCCGCGAAATGCGCGAGCCATACGCCGAGCGCCGGCATGTGCGCGCCGTACAGCACCAGGTTCGCCGGATTCGAAATCGGCAAAACGAAACTCGCGGCATTGGCGACGAGCGCGCAGCTGTACAGCAGCGGCATCGGGTCGGCCTTCGCGCGGCGCGCGGCGGCAAGAACCGCGGGCGTCAGCACGACGGCGGTCGCATCGTTCGACAGGAACACCGTGGTGACGACACCGACCCCGTAGATCAGCGCGAACAATCGCCGCGGCGAGCCCTGCGCGAGATTGACGACGCGCGTCGCGACCCAGTCGAACAGCCCTTCGCGACGGGCCGCCTCGGACAACAGCATCATGCCCGTCAGGAACAGGTAGACGTCGCCCCCTTTCGCGACGGCGTCCAGCGCCTGCACGACGGGCAACAGGTTCAACGCGACCAGCAGCAGCGCGCCGCTCACGGCCCACGTGGCCTCGGGCCAACCGAACGGACGCGTGATGACGCCCGCGGTGGCGAGCGCGGAAATCAGCCAGGCAAGCGAAACAGGATTCATGGGCAAGTCGACACAGGCATGGAAATCGAAATCGCTTTCACGATGATGTCGCCGATAGATCGGCGGGCTTGCCGCACGCGCCGCTCAGCGATCGCGCATGACCGAGCCACAGCGCGAGCGAGCCCGTCGACACGGCGCCCAGTACGACGAACGCGGCCGGATAGCCGAAGTGCTGCGCGAGCACGCCGCCGAGCACGGGGCTGAGCGCCGCGCCGATACCCTGCGCGGTCGCGACGGCGCCCTGCCCGGCGTTCACGCGGCCGGAGCCATGCAGCAGGCGAACGACGAGCGCGGGCACGACCACGCTTTGCAGGCCGGCGCCGATGCCGTCGAGCACCTGCACCGGCCACACGCCCGCTTCGCTCATCCACGCCGCGGCGACCAGCCCGCGCACCGGCAGCACGAGGTACGAGAACAGCAGCACGCGCCAGTAACCGTGCGCGCGAATCAGCCGTGGCGCGAGCCAGGCCGCCGCGATCATCACGCACTGCGCGATGACGATGGTCTGCGCGGTGAACGCGCTCGCGTTGCTGCGATGCGTGACGACGACGCCCATCCCGTAGAGCGGCAGCATCGCGGCGTTGCCGAGACGAAACAGCGCGAGCGACGCGCCGAGCAGTACCAGCGGCCGGTTTTCGGCGAGCGTGCGCAGGCCGCCGACGCGCGACGTCGACGCCGCGTCCAACGCATGCGGATGCGCAGCATCCGTTCCCGGTGCGCGGCCATCAGGCTCGAGACCACGTGCGCAAGCATGATCGATTACGTGCCCGGGAATCGCCAACGTGCTCGCGATCGCAAGGACCGTGAACACGCCGACGAGCGCGAACACCGCGTCGAATCCGACATGCCAGCCGAGCCACCCCGCGAGCGCCGCGCCGGCGACGTTGCCGGCATGGTTCGCCATCTGGTTGCGCCCGAATTGCCGGTCGAAACCCTGGCGACGCACGATGCCGAGCGTCACGCCCGCGACCGCGGGCGCCAGCACCGCGCCGCCGACCGCCGCCAGGATCTGCGACACCGCCACCGCCGGATAGCCGCGCACGAACATCAGCGCCAGCGACGCGAGTGCCGTCGCCGCGGTCGCCACGACGATCAGCGCCCGCTTCGCGCGCACCGCATCGACGAGCGCGCCGGCCAACGGTGTCGCGGCCATCGCGGCGAGCCCGGCCAGCGTCATGACCGTGCCGATCGCATCGGCGCCCCAGCCGCGCGACAGCAGGATGACGCCGATGAACGGACCGATGCCGGCCTGCACGTCGGCCAGGAAGAAATTGAGCACTTCGAGCGCGCGTGCCGGTCTCACGGTCGCCGCACCGTCATGCGACATCCGCATCGACGAGCTCGGCAATGTCGCTCACGTCGAGCGTCGCACCGTGCGGCGTGACGACGCCGTGCCCCCACGCCTGCACATGGATGCCGGCCTGCAGGTAGTCGTGCAATGCTTGCGCCGCATGCGGCGGCAGCCGCAACGCGACGCCGCTCGTCAGCAACGCGCCGTTCAACCCGCCTTTCGGGCCGTACAGCCCGAACGCGACTTCTCCGCTGAATTCCATCGGCCGTCGAGCCGGTCGCGGCGGCTTCGGGACAGCGTGCTCGGGCCCGGCGTCGACGATGTCGACGCCGCCACGCCCGGTCAGTTGCACGGCCGCGATCATCGCCGCGCGACGCGGCTTGATGCCCCGCACGCGGATGCGGTCGCCCACCGCGACATGGCGCACCAGTTCGCGGCCCAGATGCGGCGGCACGTGAACCTGCAGGTCGCCGTTCAGGATCAGGCCGTCGATTTCTCCGTGCGGATCGAGCAGGAACTGCGTGACGCGGCCGCGCGTTTCGGGCAGGCAGGCGGGATCGATCCAGTGCATGACAGAACTCCTTTCGATGGATTGCGGAACGGCGCCGCGCGTTTCAGCGCGCGACATCGTCATAGAGATTCACGACATGGCCCGGCGCGCCGAACGCCGTGGCCTGCAGCGCTTCGCCGTATGCGTTGCGCGTGCCGTAGCCGATCGCGGCCACGCGCTCGCCGGGCGCGAGCAGCGCGCCGAATTGCCGGGCGGCCGGCACGGTCAGCTTGACGATGGCGCCGCCGTCGAGCATCACGCCGTCCGGCTCGCCGCGCGGCGCGTGCGTCACGCGGCGCACGACGCCGGACACGCTCAGGCGCGCGAGGTTGACGCCGCGCAGCATGGCAGGCACGGGCGCGACGGGCGCGGGCGGCTGATCGGACAGCGACGCGCCGGTGCCGTCGTTGCGGACCACGCGTGCATGGATTTCATCGTCGAAGCGCCGTTCGCCGGCCACCGTGACACGCTCGCCCGACCGCACGAGCGCAGCCAGTTGCGAACCGAGATGCGGCGGCAGACGGACGAGCGTGCCGTCGGTCAGCACGAAGCCGTCGACGGTCCCTTCCGGATTGATCGTCAGGCGCGACAGCGTGCCGGAAACCAGCGCATCCGATCCGGTGTCGTTGCCGGGCCCGACGGGCAAAAGCGCACGCGGCCCGGACGGAGGCGGAGGCGGCATGGCGCCGGCCGGGTCTTGCGCGCGCGGTGCCGGCGGCACCTGCGCCACGCTGACCGTTGCGACGGCAACGAACGCGACGGCGCAGAGCATGCGAGACGACCGGCGAACGGCGGTGCGGCCTCGCGGCCGCGATCGAACGACAGGCGGGTACGGCTTCATGACGGGTTCCGGCGACGGGTTGCGATGCATCGATATCCGCAATACCCGTGCCAACCCGCGACGCACCGCGCGGCCGTGCGCCGAGCGCCGACGTACGCCCAACGTGTCGGGTTTTCCGACACGTGGCTTCACCGGCTGTCGGCCATTCCGACAGTCGAAACCGCGCGACTCGACGCCTAGGGCGTGTTCACGCTAATAACGGGCTTGCGCTGGCCCCCAGAAGGGCCGAGCGCGAGGATTGCGACGAAGCGAATACTCGACGCATTCGCGAGGAGCATGACGCAGCGATCGGCCCTTCTGGGGGCCAGCCCCACGAATGCATTTTTCAGACAGGGGAACGTGCCTTTCCGCCCACATTGCGGCGTCGTGCGTCGCTTGTTTGGCACGGCCAAACGGCGCTCCTTACTCCTTGCACTGCGGGCGGAAAGGCACGTTCGCAAGCCCGTTATTAGCGTGAACACGCCCTAGTCGTCGCGCTCGATCCCGAGATTCGCCATGCGCGCGTAGAGCGACTGGCGGCCGATCCCGAGCTGCCTCGCGGCTTCCGCGCGATTGCCGTTCGCGCGCTCGAGCGCACGCAGGATCGCCGCGCGCTCGACCGTCGCCAGCGCATCGGGCAGCGGCATGTCGAGCAGGTGCGCCGGCACCGCATCGGCGCCCGGCTGGCGCGCGGGCACGGCGGGCAGGCCGAGATCGGCCGCACTGACGGCCGGCCCGGGAGCGAGCGCGGCCGCGCGCTCCATCACGTTGCGCAGTTCGCGGACATTGCCCGGCCAGCGGTGATCGAGCAACGCCCGTTGCGCGTCGTTCGTCAGGTGCAACGGCCGCATGCCAGCCGCGCTACCCAGGAAATGCGCGGCGAGCGGAAGAATGTCGGCCACGCGATCGGCGAGCGGCGGCAGGTGCAGCGGAATGACGTTCAGCCGATAGAAGAGATCTTCGCGGAACGTACCGTTCGCGACGGCCGCGGCGAGGTCGCGGTGCGTCGCGGCCACGACGCGAATGTCGATCGCCGTCGCGCGATCCGCGCCGAGCGGCGTCACCTGGCGCTCCTGCAGCGCGCGCAGCAGCTTGGCCTGCATCGCGGCGGGCATGTCGCCGATCTCGTCGAGAAAGAGCGTCCCGCCGTCGGCCTCGACGAGGCGCCCCGCGCGATCGGCATGCGCGCCCGTGAACGCGCCGCGACGATGCCCGAACAACTCGCTTTCGAGCAGGTCGGCCGGAATGGCCGCGCAGTTGACGGCGACGAACGGCCCCGCGTGCCGTGCCGATGCGGCATGCAGTACGCGGGCCGCCACTTCCTTGCCCGTACCCGTCTCGCCGGTCACGAGCACGGTCGCGTCGCTCATCGCGGCCCGGCCGACCTGCTTTTGCACGTCGCGCATCGCGGCGCTCACGCCGAGCAGTCGCGGCCGGTCCGCCGAAGGCTCGCCCGCGAAACCGCCTTCCACCGGCGCGAGCGCGGGCGGCTGATTCGCCGACACGATGCGTTCGAGCAGTTGCGCGATGTCCCGGCGCCCGATCGGCTTCGTCAGATGATCGAATGCGCCGAGCCGCATCGCTTCGATCGTGTTGTCGCTGGTCGCGTGGGCCGTCAGCATGACGACCGGCATCGCGGCCAGGGCGGGATCGTCGCGCAATTGCGCCAGCACGGCCAGCCCGTCCAGGTCCGGCAGGCGGAAGTCCAGAAAGACGCATTCGATGTTGCCGCCGTCGCGCAGCGCGCTCAGCGCGGCCCGGCCGGATGCGGCCTCGACGGCCCGATGGCCGAGATCGGCCAGCGTTTCGGCGAGGCCGTCGCGAAATGCCGCGTCGTCGTCGACTATGAGGATGTTTGCCATGGAATTTCAATCACGAATGCGGCGCCCTCGTCGAGCCGCGCGTGCCCGCCGTGCGCCGCCGCCACTTCGCGGACGACGGCGAGACCGAGGCCCGTTCCGTCCGCGCGCCCCGTCACGAACGGCTCGAAAATCCGCTCGCGCTGCGCGGCCGGCACGCCGGGGCCGCTGTCCGACACGGTGATGCGCAACCAGTCGCGCCCGGCGAACGGATATCGTTCGGCCGCGAGCGTGACCGCGCCGCCCGCGCCCGCGTGGTGCAGCGCGTTGAGCAGCAGATTGTCGAGCGCGCGCCGCATCTGGTCGGGATCGAAGGCGGGAAAATCCGACGGCCACGCGAGCCGTTCGCCCTGCCCCGCGAGCGACAGCGTCAAGTCGATCGCCTGCCGCTGCGCCAGCTCGCGGTGCGCGTCGACGACCTGCGCGAGCCACGCGTCGACGTCGACACGCGTCGCATGCGGACGCACCGGCTGCGTCAGCGCGAGCAGGCTCGACAACTGCGCATCGATGCGCTCGATCTGCGCGAGGATCACGCGCAGCGCATCCTGCTGCCGCCGGCTGTCGCCGGCCAGCGCGTTTTCCGCCTTCAGCCGCATCGCACCCATCGGATTGCGAATCTCGTGCGCGACCTGCGCGGCCAGTTTGCCCAGCATCCCGAAGCGCTCGGCCTGCGCGAGGCGCGTGCGGAGCTCGGCGGCCTGCTGTTGCAGCAGGTCGGCGCGCCGCGCCCGCTCGTTGAACGCATCGATGACGCGGTCGAGATCGGGTTCGCCGACGTACGGCAGGTGATGCTCGCGACCGTCGGGCCCCAGCCCGCTCTCGATCCGTGCGAGATTGCGCTTCCATCGGCGCAGCGCCACGGCCAGCGCCGCCGCGATCGCGAGAATCACCGCGAGCACGGCGGCGAGCCCCGTTGCCAGCAATTCCCCGTGCCGGCCCAGCGGCGGGCGCGCGCGTGTCAGCATCCACACGTACAGCCCCGATCCGCCGCGCACCGGACACGCCGCCGCGATCACGGCGTCCTGCGCGCTTTCGACGACGTTCGCCGTCGCGGCATGCGTCGCGGCCGCGGCTCGCAGCGTGCGGAGAATCAGCGGCGTTTCCGCTTCCGGAACGTCGCGTTTGACGCCGCTGCCCTGATAAGTAGGAAACGAATACGCGAGAAAGCCGCTCGCGGCAGGCGCGGCGCCGGGCATCCAGAACCCGCCCTCCATGTCCGCGGCACGCGAGAGCACGATGTCGAGGATCGCGTGCATCAGTTCGGGGGCGGGCTCGGCACCCGCCGACGCGGAAGCGCCGTAACGCGACGCCACCGCTTCGCACGCCGACGCGCCGGCGGCCTTCGCGCCGGCCACCTGCTGACTCTCGGCGGAACTCGCCGTGACCCAGACGACCGCGACCAGCGTCGCGCACAGCGCCGCGACGAGTGCCCAGAGCATGACGAGTTGGGTGGAAAACGACGGACGCTTCATCGGATCAGGCTGGCGGTCGAGGACGACAGCATAGCGTATTGCATGCGACGTGAAGCCGTCACGGCCGCCATGTATCGTACGGCGCGAGCCGCCGGATCGGCCTCGAACGAGGAGCGCCCGATCCGGTTGTTCGCGGTGGGACCGAGTCGCCAGGGAGAGAGAAACGCGTCGATCGTGCTGCCGAACGGCCGCACCGTCGACGTCAAGCGCGGCCGTCGGCGCGCACCCGCGGATACGGCAGCGCGCTTCTACGCGCCGTCCCGCTCGATCCGCTCGACGATGCGCGCCAGCCGAATGATGTCGGTCGGCGCGAAGTCGGCCGCGTCGGGCCGGGGACGGCCGCACTGGTTGGCGATGCGCATCGCGAACGGCCCGGCCGCCCGCACGGAAACATCCGGCACGCGCATCGTGTTTCGTTCCATGGTCCTTCCCTTTTCCGGCACGCGACCGGCCGGCCCGTCACCGCCGGTTCGACCGCGACACCACGTCGATCCACACCGCCAGCACCAGCACCGCGCCCTTGACGATCATCTGCCAGTACGCGTCGACGTCGAGCATCGACATCCCGTTGTCGAGGCTCGCCATCACGAGCGCACCGATCAGCGCGCCGTACACCGTGCCCGATCCGCCGCGCATCGACGTGCCGCCGATGAAGCACGCGGCGATCGCGTCGAGCTCGCCCATCGTGCCGGCGGACGGCGACCCGGCCGCGAGCCGCGCCGTGTTCACGAGGCCGGCAAACGCGCACATCAGCCCCATCAGCGCGAAGATCGCGAGTTTCACGCGATCGGTATCCACGCCCGACAGCCGCGTGGCCTCCAGGTTCGAGCCCACCGCATAGATGCGCCGGCCGAATACCGTCTGCGTCGCGATCCACGAGAACACGCCGAGCAACGCGAGCAGCAGCAGCACCGGCACCGGAATGCCGCCGTAGCGGTCGAGCGTCGCGACGAAGGCGAACAGCACGGCGCCGGCGCCGACGATCTTCGCGACGTCCTGCCACAGCGGCGCGACCGCGAGCCGGTAGCGATGCCGCGTGCCGCGCTGCCGCACCACCAGCAGCGCCGCGAGCGCGAACAGCAGGACCGCGAGGCCGTCCCCCGCCACGCGCGGCAGATAGCCCTGCCCGATGAACACGAAGCCGTCCGACACCGGCGCGATCGTCGAGCCGCCCGTGACGCCGAGCAGGATGCCGCGGAACGCGAGCATCCCGCCGAGCCCGACGATGAACGACGGCACGCGCCGATAGGTCGACCACCAGCCGTTGAAGAGCCCGATCAGCACGCCGAGCGCGAGCACGGCCGGGACCGTCGCCGCCACCGGCCAGTGGCGGTTGACGTCGAGGATCGCGGCGACGCCGCCGAGCAGCCCGAGCAGCGAGCCGACCGACAGGTCGATCTCGCCCGCGATGATGACGAACACCATCCCGCACGCGAGCATGCCGGTGATCGACATCTGCCGCAGCAGGTTCGACAGGTTGCGCGGCGTGACGAACGCGCCGTCCGTCAGCACCGAGAAGAACGCCCAGATCGCGGCCACCGCGAACAGCAGCGCAAGGATTTTGTAGCGCACGAAGATGCGTCGCAGCGGATGGCCGCGCGCGACGCGCGTATCGGTGTCCGGCGACACGGGCCGGGAAGACGAAAGTTCGGTGTTCATGTCGTGCTCGCTGCAATGGGTTCGGCCGGACGCCGCGCGGGCGTCAGCGCGGCGCCGAGAATCTGTTCCTGCGTGAGGCCGTCGTTGACGAAATCGCCGCGCAGCTCGCCCTCGCCGATCACGAGCACGCGATCCGCGAGCCCGAGCACTTCCGGCAGCTCCGACGACACGACGATCAGCGCGACGCCGCGCTTCGCGAGCGCGAAGATCAGCCGGTAGATCTCCGCCTTCGCGCCGACGTCGACGCCGCGGGTCGGCTCGTCGAGAATCAATACCTGCGGGTCGGCCAGCAGCATCCTGGCCAGGACCGCCTTCTGCTGATTGCCGCCGGACAGGCTCGCGATCGGCAGGAACGGATGCGCGGCACGCACCGACAGCCGCTGCATCTCGGTGCGGATCGCGTCGAGTTCGGCGGCCGCGTCGATCCGGCCGCGCGCGGCGAACCGGCGCAGCACCGCCAGCGTGATGTTGTGGCCGACGCCGAGCTGCGGCACGATCCCGTGGCGCTTGCGGTCCTCCGGCACCATCGCGATACCCGCACGGATCGCATCGGCCGGCGAGCGGATCGCGAGCGGCCGGCCGTTCATCCGCACGCTCGCCGTGCAGTCGCCCGGATACGCACCGAAAATCGCCTGCATCAGCTCGGTGCGGCCCGCGCCGACCAGCCCGGCAACGCCGAGAATCTCGCCGCGCCGCACGCTGAACGACACGTCGTCGACACGCTTGCGGCGCGGATTCGTCACGTCGTGGCAGGTGACGTGATGCACGTCGAGCACGACGTCGCCGATCTCGTGCGGCTCGCGCGGATACAGGTCGCGGATCTCGCGGCCGACCATCATCGCGATGATCCGATCGGTGGTCAGCGCGCGCATCGGTTCGGTCGCGACGTGGCGGCCGTCGCGGATCACGGTCACGGTGTCGCACACCGCGTCGATCTCGTCGAGCTTGTGCGAGATGTAGACGCACGCGACGCCGCGCCGCTTCAGGTCCCGCACGATGTCGAGCAGGATGCGCGTTTCCGACGCGCTCAGCGACGACGACGGCTCGTCGAGGATCAGCAGCTTCGCGCGCTTGTTCAGCGCCTTCGCGATTTCGATCAGTTGCTGGTGGCCGCCGCCGTAGTTCATCACCGGCTGCGCGACGTTGATCGCATCGATCCGCAGCTCGCGCAGCAGCGCTTCCGAGCGTCGCACCATTTCCGCGTAGTGCATGCGCCCGCCCGGCAGCGTGATCTCGTTGCCGAGGAAGATGTTCTCGGCGACCGACAGCTCGGGCACGAGCATCAGCTCCTGATGGATGATCACGATGCCCGCGCGCTCGGTGTCGCGCACGCCGGACGCGACGAGCGGCGCGCCTTCCCAGCGGATCTCGCCGTCCCACGTGCCGTGCGGGTACACGCCCGACAGCACCTTCATCAGCGTCGACTTGCCGGCGCCGTTCTCGCCGCACAGCCCGACGCATTCGCCGGGGCGCACGCTCAGGTCGATGCCGTCGAGCGCCTTCACGCCGTCGAAGGCCTTGACGATGCCGCGCATCGTCAGCAAGGGTTCCGTCATTCGTTCATTGCCTCGCAGTAAACGCGGCCGCCGTCGCGGCGGCCGCGCGTCGCGTCCGTCGCCCGCTTACTGGCTCGCCAGCTGGGCCTGGGTATAGAAGCCGTCCTTCACGACGACGTCGACGTTGCGCTTGGTCAACAGCGTCGGCTGCAGCAGCACCGTATCGACCTTCTTCTTGCCGTTGTCGTATTGCGCATTGAACGCGGGCTTCGTCCCCTTCGCGAGATCGACGGCAAGCTTCGCGGCTTCGCTCGCGATCAGCTTCAGCGGCTTGTAGACGGTCATCGTCTGCGTGCCGGCGATCACGCGCTTGACCGCGGCCAGATCCGCATCCTGCCCGGACACCGGCACCTTGCCGGCCAGATGCTGCGCGGCGAGCGCCTGAATCGCGCCGCCGGCCGTGCCGTCGTTCGACGCGACGATCGCGTCGATCTTGTTGTTGTTCGCGGTCAGCGCGTCCTCGACGATCCGCAGCGCGGTCGACGCGCTCCACTCGGGCACCCACTGCTGACCGACGACCTTGATGTCGCCGCGGTCGATCGCCGGCTTCAGCACCTTCAGTTGCCCTTCGCGCAGCATCTTCGCGTTGTTGTCGGTCGGCGCGCCGCCCAGCAGGAAGTAGTTGCCCTTCGGCTTCGCGTCGAACACGCCCTGCGCCTGCAGCTCGCCGACCTTCTCGTTGTCGAACGAGATATACGCGTCGACGTCCGCGTCGAGAATCAGGCGGTCGTACGACACGACCTTGATGCCGGCCTTGCGCGCTTCGGCCACGACGTTGCCGAGCGTCTTCGAGTTGAACGGCACGATCACGATCACGTCGACGCCGCGCGAGATCAGGTTCTCGATCTGGGAAATCTGCCGCGCCTCGCTCGCATCGGCCGACTGCACCGACACCTTCGCGCCGAGCTTGGTTGCGGCTGCAACGAAATAGTCGCGATCGCGCGACCAGCGCTCGACGCGCAAGTCGTCGATGCAGAAGCCGATCTCGGGCTTGTCCTTGCTCGCGTGCGCGAGCGGCGTGCCCAACGCGAACACCGCCAGCGCGGCGGCGCCGGCCAGGGAATTCAGTACGGTACGACGCGTCACGGATTTCATGTCTCCACTCCTTGTTATGGAACCACCTCACGAATCGCGGGCGGCCGCCGGATTGCACCACCCGCATCGAGTCACTGCCGCGCGCGGGCCCGCGCCGGCGCACCGCCGGTCAGGCGCCCGTCGCGAATACCGGTTCGAGCGCACGGTACAGCGCGCGAAACGTCGGCCGCCGCACGTCGCGATACCACGCGTGCCGCCCGGGATCGGGCTCGCGCACCGCGACGACGCTCGGCTGCGGGCACACGTCGGCAAGCGCCGCATCCGGTTCGAGCGCGAGACGGGCGAGGCGCGCGGCGCCCAGCGCCGGCCCGATCTCGCCACCCGCGCGCAGCGTCAGCGCACGGCCGCTCAGGTCGGCGAGCATCTGCGTCCAGTACGCGCTGCGCGAGCCGCCGCCGATCACCGTGATGCTGTCGGGCGCGAGCCCGGCCGCATGCAGCGCGTCGATGCCGTCGAGCAGCGCGAAGCCCACGCCTTCGAGCGTCGCGTTCGCGAGATCCGCGCGCCGCGTGTCGGGCGTGAGCCCGTAGAACACGCCCTTCGCGTTCACGTCGTTGTGCGGCGTGCGCTCGCCGCTCAGGTACGGCAGGAACCACGGGCGGCTCTCGCGTGCGCTCGTCCGCGCATCGTCGAGCAGCGCCGCGACGCCGTCGTAACCGGCCAGTTGCGCGGTGAAGTCGACGCAGCCGGCCGCGTTCAGCATCACGGACATCAGGTGCCACGTATCGGGCAGCGCATGACAGAAGCTGTGCACCGCCGATTCGGGATTCGCGCGAAACCCGTCCGACACCGCGAAATACACGCCCGACGTGCCGAGCGACAGCAGCGCGTCGCCGGGCCGCACGATCCCGACGCCCACCGCGCCGGCCGCGTTGTCGCCGCCGCCGGCCACCACCGGAATCTCGCGCAGTCCGAGCGCGCGCGCGACGGCCGGCAGCAGCGTGCCGGTCACCGCGTTGCCCTCGAACACGGCCGGCATCTGCGTGCGCGACAGCCCGCACGCGGCGAGCAGCGTGTCGTCGTAGTCGCGCTTCGCGACGTCGAGCCACAGCGTGCCGGCGGCATCCGACGGATCGGTCGCGAACGCGCCGGTCAGCCGGTAGCGCAGATAATCCTTCGGCAGCAGCACGTAGGCGATGCGCGCGAACACGTCGGGTTCGTGCCGACGCACCCACAGCAGCTTGGGCGCCGTGAAGCCCGGCATCGCGACGTTGCCGGCCACCGTGCGCAGCGCGGGCGCGAGCCGTTCGAGCTCCTCGCACTCGGCGTCCGCCCGGCCGTCGTTCCACAAGATCGCGGGGCGCAGCACGTCGCCATGCGCATCGAGCAGCGTCGCGCCGTGCATCTGACCGGTCAACCCGAGTGCGTGGATGTCGCGCGGGTCGATGCCGGCCGCGCGTGCATCCGCCACGAGCGCGGCGAGCGCGCCGCATGCGGCGCCCCACCAGTCGCGCGGCGCCTGTTCGGACCAGCGCGGCTGCGGCCGGCTCACCGTCAGCGGGCGGTTCGCGCTCGCGCGCACCGCGCCGTCGCGGTCGAGCAGCACCGCCTTCACGCCGGACGTGCCGAGATCGAGTCCGATGTACATGGCGTCAGCGCAGCCCGTAGATCGCCTGGTTCACGATGTTCTCGAGCCGCTCCTGCGCGCCGCTCACGTGCCGCGGGTCGACGCCGCGCGCGAGCGCGTCGGCCGCGAGCGACTCCAGCGTATAGCCGCCCGACAGGATCTTGCGGCCGAACGCGTCGTCCCACTGCGCGTAGCGCTGCCGGCGCAGCGCGTCGAGCCGGTCGTTCTCGACCAGCACCGCCGCGCGTTCGAGCGCGAGCGCGAGCACGTCGATCGCGCCGACGTGACCGTAGAACAGGTCTTCCGGGTCGATGCTCTGGCGGCGCACCTTCGAGTCGAAGTTCATCCCGCCGGTCGTGAAGCCGCCGTGGCGCAGGATCTCGTAGAACGCGAGCGTCAGCTCCTCGACGCTGTTCGGGAACTGGTCGGTGTCCCAGCCGTTCTGCGGATCGCCGCGGTTCGCGTCGACGCTGCCGAACACGCCGAGCGCGAATGCGTTCGCGATCTCGTGATGGAACGAATGGCCCGCGAGCGTCGCGTGATTCGCCTCGATGTTCACGCGGATCTCGTTCTGCAATCCGTACTGCACGAGGAAGCCGTGCACGGTCGCGACGTCGTAGTCGTACTGGTGCTTGGTCGGCTCCTGCGGCTTCGGCTCGATCAGCAGCGCGCCCTTGAAGCCGATCCGGTGCTTGTGCTCGACGACCATCGACAAAAAGCGCGCGAACTGCTCGCGTTCGCGCTTCAGGTCGGTATTGAGCAGCGTCTCGTAGCCTTCGCGGCCGCCCCACAGCACGTAGTTTTCGCCGCCGAGCCGGTGGGTCGCGTCGAGCGCATGGCACACCTGGGTCGCGGCCCACGCGAACACGTCGGGGTTCGGGTTCGTCGCGGCGCCGGCCGCGAAGCGCGGGTGCGAGAACAGGTTCGCGGTGCCCCACAGCAGCCGCACGCCGCTCGCCTGCTGGCGCTCGCCGAGATAGTCGACCATGCGCGCGAAATTGGCCGCGTATTCGCGCAGGCTGTCGCCTTCCGGCGCGACGTCGGTGTCGTGGAACGTATAGAACGGCGTGCCGAGCTTCGTGAAGAACTCGAACGCCGCATCGGCCTTCTGCCGCGCGCGCTCGAGCGCGTCGCCCGGCTGCTGCCACGGCCGCTGGAACGCGGCCTGCCCGAAGATGTCGTGGCCCGGCCACACGAACGTGTGCCAGTAGCACACCGCGATCCGCAGATGCTCGGCGAGCGTCTTGCCCAGCACACGCCGCTCGGGGTCGTAATGGTGATAGGCGAGCGGGTTGTCCGACCGCGGGCCTTCGTAGCGAATCGCGGGAATGTGTTCGAAATACGACATGGCGTCTCCGTGCAGGTTCTTGTTGCGGCGCAACGTACATCGCGACGACGCACGCGGCCGAATTCGGTTGGCTGGATCGTGCCCCCGCGCCTGCCGTCCGGCAATTGCGAAATTGCGCAGCACGCTTGATGTTTCTTGCCAGCCGCTGCGTGCGGCGCGCGTTCCGTCCTACAATCGCCGTACACCAACCCGCGCGCCGCCGTCCCGGGCGCGCCCCGGAGACAATGGCACCGCGCCCGCAAGGCGCGCGCCCCGACACCGAGATGACACGCGCCCCTTCCGCCCAGACACCGCACCGCATCGCGCTGCTGTTCAACGCGAACAAGGTCTACGACCGCGAGATCATCAGCGGCATCGGCCAGTACCTGCACACGACGCGCGTCGTGTGGGACCTGTTCCTCGAAGACGATTTCCGCTGCCGGCTCACCGGCATCGAGCGTTTCGACGGCGACGGCATCATCGCCGACTTCGACGATCCGGCCGTCGCCGACGCGCTCGCCGGCTCGCCGCTGCCGATCGTCGCGATCGGCTCGTCGTACGAGGACCCGGCGCAATACCCGGACGATGTCCCATATATTGCGACGGACAACGCGAAGCTCGTGTCGCTCGCGTATACGCACCTGATCGGCGCGGGACTCGCGCACTTCGCGATGTACAGCCTGCCGGTCGCGCAGGAGAACCGCTGGGCGCAGCAGCGCGAGCTCGCGTTCGACCGGCTCGCGCGCGCGGACGGGCTCGACGCGCCGATCTATCGCGGGCTGTCGACGAGCGCGTCGGGCTGGAATCACGCGATCGAGCAACTGATCGGCTGGCTGCATGCGCTGCCGAAGCCCGTCGGCGTGATCGCGGTGACCGATGCACGCGCGCGGCATCTGTTGCAGGCCTGCCTGATCGCCGGCATCGCGGTGCCGGAACAGGTCGCGATCATCGGCATCGACAACGATCCGCTCACGCGCACGCTGACGCGCATTCCGCTGTCGTCGGTCATCCAGGGCACCGAGGAAATGGGCCGCACCGCCGCGCACCTGCTGCACCGGATGCTGCGCGGCGCGCGCTTTCCCGGGCAGCGCATTCTCGTGCCGCCGGTCGGCATCAACGTGCTCGAATCGACGCGCCACCAGCCGCTGGCGAGCCCGCACGTGATGCGCGCCCGGCATTTCATCCGCCAGTACGCGTGCCAGGGGATCAAGACCGAACAGGTCGCCGACTATGTCGGCGTGTCGCGCTCGCTGCTCGAGGAGCACTTCCGGCGCGAACTGCAGCGCACCGTGCACCAGGAGATCCTGCGCCACAAGCTCGAAGCCGCGCAGGCGCTGCTTGCCGGCCGGCAGGCGTCGAGCGCCGAAGTCGCGATCCGTTGCGGTTTCACGTCGCTGCAATACATGTACGCGGTGTTCCGGCGGGAACTCGGCTGCACGCCGCGCGAATATCAGGAACGCGCGGCCGCCACGAACTGACGCCGCCGCCCACCCGACCTCCACTCATGCATATCGATACCGATTCCTCATACCTGACGCCCGGCGTCGCACGCGTGCACGCCGAGCCGTGGGGCACGTTGCCCGACGGCGAGCCGGTGCGGCGCTATACGCTGCGCAATGCGCACGGAATGCGCGTCGTCGTCAGCGATCTCGGCGCGACCGTCGTGTCGTGGCTCGCGCCCGACCGCACGGGGCGCTTGGCCGATATCGTGCTCGCGCACGACACGCCGGCCGAATACCTCGCATCCGGCGCCTATCTCGGCGCGACGGTCGGCCGCTGGGCGAACCGGATCGCCGGCGCGCGCTTCACGCTCGACGGCGTCGACTACCTGCTCGACCGCAACGAGAACGGCAACCTGCTGCACGGCGGCGCGAACGGCTTTCATCGCGCGCGGTGGGACGTGCTCGACGATGGCGGCGGGCTCACGCTGCGGCTCGATTCGCCGGAAGGCGACGCGGGATTCCCCGGCAACGTGAGCGTGCAGGTGCGCTACACGCTCGACGACGACGGCACGCTGACGATCGACTACACGGGGTGGACCGACGCGCCGACGCCGCTGAACCTGACGAATCACAGCTACTTCAACCTGAACGGGCGCGCGGGCAGCGACGTGCGCGGCCATCTGCTGCACATCGACGCCGACGCGTTCCTCGAAGTGGACGACGCGCTGATCCCGACCGGCACGGCCGACGTGACGGGCACGGCGTTCGATTTCCGGCAAAGCGCGCCGCTCGGCGCGCGCCTCGACTGGCCGCATGCGCAACTGGCGCGGGCGCGCGGCTTCGATCACTGCTACGTCGTCGGCAACGGCGCGCGCGAAGTCCGGCCCGTCGCGCGAATCTACGATCCGGAAAGCGGCCGCGAGCTGACCGTATCGACCGATCAGCGCGGCCTGCAGCTCTATACGGGCAATTATCTCGACGGCCTGCGCGTGAGCGGCGGCACGCCGTGCGTGCGGCACGCGGCGCTGTGCGTCGAGGCGGGCGGCTTCCCGAATCAAGTCAACATGGACGGCCTGCGCGACGACGTGATCGTTCATCCGGGCGACGTGTATCGACAGACCACGCGGTATCGGGTGGGGGTGCATGCATAGCGGGCGGGCTGCATCGCCGGCGCCCGGGTAGCGCCGTGCGAATTCCGGCCGATCGCGATGCCGCGCCGCTTCCCGTGACATTGCGACGGCAGGAAAATGCTTTCTACGATTCGTTGGTTTGAGCGGCGCGGCGCAGCCCGTAGCATGGGCGCGTCACCCATCCTCCAGCATCGGAATGTCCGCGCAAACAGACAAGGTCGTCCATTGGCTGCTGTCCAGCCTGGAGCCGAAAAGCCAGCTTTTCCACGTCGGCCAGTATTGCGGCGACTGGCAGGCGTCCACCGCCGGCCGTGCGAAGGCGAGCTTCCACATCCTCCTGCATGGATCGGCATGGCTTCACTTCGCCGACGGGCGGGACAGCATTCCGGTTGCCGCCGGTGAAGCCGTCTTTCTGTTGCGCGACGTGCCGCACGGGCTGTCGCCGAGCCCGGTCAATCCGCAGACCTGCGCGGTCGCGGGCAGCCACCCGCTCGAGCGACGCGGGTCCATGCAGCCGCTCGACGCGTCGGTCGACGGCAGCGTCGGCCTTGCCTGCGGTTTCATCGAATTCCACTCCACCGTGTCGCGCGCGATCGTGTCGCTCTTCCCCGAGTACCTGATCGTGCGGCGCGGCGACGACGCCTATCGCGGCATCCACGGGCTGTTCGAGCTGATTCGCGCCGAAGGCCGTCACGGCGTCGACGCGCCGTCCCCGCTGATCGACAAGCTGGTCGAACTGCTGCTGTTCTATGCGGTACGGGACGCCGCCGGGCACGATACCGTCGCCAGCGGGCTCGCGTCGCTGATGCAGCGGACCGGCTTCGGCACGCTCGTCGCCGCGATCATCGACGCGCCCGCCGACGCGTGGACCACCGACTCGATGGCCGCGTTCGCGAACATGTCCCGCACCGCGTTCTGCAAGCACTTCAGCGAAGCGTCCGGCCATCCGCCGATGCAGTTCGTCACGCTGGTGCGGATGCGGCTCGCGGCGGACCTGCTGGAACAGGGCCTGCCGATTTCGCGTGCGGGCGAACTCGTCGGCTATCAGTCGGAGTCGGCCTTTGCGCATGCGTTCAAGCGCACGATGGGCATGCAGCCCGGCGCGTGGCGGCGCGGGCGCGACGACGCGTCGCAATCGGCGGCGCGCCTGCACTAGCCGACGGGCCGGCGCGCCGTCGAAACGCACGACGCGGGACGAACGCACAGGAATCGCGGATGTTCGCGCATTGTCCGGCGGGGGCGCCGCCTCGACAATGATCGCACTGCCCCTCCGGAGAATCCTGTGAGCCGCCTGCCCTTGCCTACCGTCGAAACCGCGCCCGCACCCAGCCAGCCTTTCCTGGAAAAGTCGCAGCGCGCGAACGGTTTCCTGCCGAACCTCGTGCGCTCGCTCGCGAATGCGCCGGTCGCGCTCGAAACCTATCTGACCGTCGCGGAGATCAACAGCCGCGCGGGCCTCACGTTCGCCGAGCGCGAAGCCGTGCAGATCACCGCGGCCGCCGTCCACGGCTGTGCGTTCTGCGTGGCCGGACACACCGCCGCCGCGCTGAAGAAAGCCCATGTCGATCGCGCCGACGTCGACGCACTGCGCGACGGCGAGCCGGTTGCCGATCCGCGGCTCGACGCGGTCGCGGCCTTCACGCGCGCCGTGATCGCGACGCGCGGCGGCGTGACCGACGACGCGCTCGACGCATTCCTGGCCGCCGGCTTCACCGAAGCGAACGCGCTCGAAGTGGTGCTGGGCGTGAGCCTCGCGACGCTGTGCAACTTCGCGAACAACCTGGCGCGCAACGAACTCAACCCCGAACTGGCCGCATACCGATGGGAACCCCGGACACAGGCCGCCTGACGGCGCCCGCACTCGACGCGTCGCTCGCCGACTGGCTCGACGCGAACGCCACGCAGCTCGACACGAGCGCCGCGCTGAAAGCGGACGTCGTGCCGCGTCTCGCGGCGGCCGGCCTGTTCCGGACCGGCGTGCCGGCGAGCCTCGGCGGCGCGGGCGGGACGACCACGGACGCCATCGCGGGCATCGCGGCGGTGGCCGAACGTTCGCTGACCGCGGCCTTCGTGCTGTGGGGCCAGCGCAGCTTCATCGAATACCTGCTGCAAAGCCCGAACGCCGCGCTGCGCGAGCGCTGGCTGCCGGCGCTGCTCGACGGCCGTTGCGCGGGCGCGAGCGGCCTGTCGAACGCGATGAAGTATCTGTCCGGCATCGAGTCGCTTCAGATCGACGCGACGCCGCACGCGGAAAGCGCCGACGACTGGCGGCTGACGGGCAGGATGGCGTGGGTGACGAACCTGCGCACGGAACGGTTCGTCGTGGCGGCCGCGGTTGCGTTCGGCGACGGCAGGCCGTCCGCGATCGTCGCGATTCCCGATGACGCGCCCGGCCTGACACGCAGCACGGATCTCGACCTGATCGCGCTGCGCGGCAGCAACACCGCCGCGCTGCATCTCGACGACGTGCCGAGCGACACCGCGTGGCTGATCCATCCAGATGCGCAAACGTTCCTGCCGGCGGTGCGACCGGCCTTCCTCGGCTTGCAGTGCGGGCTGTCGATCGGGCTCGCGCGGCGCGCGCTGGCCGAAGCGCGACGCGCGGCCGAGACGACGCGCGGCATTCTCGGCCCCGAAGTCGAATCCTGCGCGGCCGGACTGGCCGCCGCATGCGCGCAACTGTCGTCCGGCATCGCCGACGGCAGCCTGCGCCTGCATCCCAACCGTCTGTTCGAGCTGCGCATCGCGCTCGCGACGCACGTGGCCACCGCCGTGAACCTCGAACTCGAAGCAAGCGGCGGCCGCGGCTATCTGCGCGATGCGGGGCTCGGCTTCGAGCGACGCTGGCGCGAAGCGGCGTTCATTCCGATCGTCACGCCGAGCGTGGTGCAGCTGAAGGCGCAACTCGCCGCGCAGACGCGGAGCATCGCCGCATGACGGCCCCCCTGCTGGACGCGCGCCATCTGACGCTCGGCTACGACGGCGAGCGGCGCAATACCGTCCTTGCCGATGTCTCGCTGTCGGTCGATCGCGGCGAAATCGTCGCGCTGATCGGCCCGAGCGGGACCGGCAAGTCGAGCCTCCTGCGCGCACTGGCCGGGCTGGAGCGGCCGCAATCCGGCACCGTGTCGATCGACGGTACGACGCTGCAGGGCCCGCACCCGAGGATCGCGATCGCGTTTCAGGACCCGTGCCTGCTGCCGTGGCTGTCGACCGAAAAGAACGTCGCGTTCGGCCTCGCCTTCGCGCATCAGGCTCGGCTCACGCGCGATCAGCAACGCGAGCGCGTCCGCGCGGCGCTGCGCGCGGTCGGGCTCGAAGCCGCCGCGGCGCTGCGCCCGGCCCAGCTCTCGGGCGGGATGGCGCAGCGCGCGGCGCTGGCGCGTGCACTCGCGCGTCAGCCGCACGCGCTGCTGCTCGACGAGCCGTTCTCGGCGCTCGACGAAGTCACGCGCGCCGCGATGCAGCAGTTGCTGGTGAACATCGTGTCGACGACACGCTGCGCGACGGTGCTCGTGACCCACGACATCGACGAAGCGCTGCTCGTGGCCGATCGCATCGTGCTGCTCGGCACGCAAGGGCGCTTCATCGACGCGTGGCGGGTCGATTTACCGCATCCGCGCGACGCGTTCGTCAGCGAACTCGGCACGATGCGCATCGACATCCTGAAGGCGTTGCAGGCCGGCATGAAGCGCCCGCACGCGTCCGAACTTCATTCCCTGAACTGACTGACCTGACCCGCCTATCCATGTGCCAGATTCCGATGTCGCGCCGCGAATGGCTGAAGCTCGCGGCCCTGTTCACCGCGACGGGCGCCGCCCCGTTGCTCTCGATGGCGAACGCGCACGCCGCGGCCGAGCCGGATGCGCCGGTCCGGATCGGCTATCTGCCGATCACCGACGCGGCCCCGTTGCTGGTGGCCCACAACAACGGCTATTTCGCGTCCGAAGGCCTGACCGTCGAGCAACCGAAGCTGCTGCGCAGCTGGGCGCAGCTCGTCGAGGCATTCCTGTCGGGCCAGGTCAACGTCGTGCACCTGCTGTCGCCGATGACGCTTTGGGCGCGCTACGGCAGCCGCGCACCGGCGAAGGTGGTCGCCTGGAACCACGTGAACGGCTCCGGGCTCACGGTCGCGCCCGACATCGATTCGCTGCGCGATCTCGGCGGCAAGACCGTCGCGATTCCGTTCTGGTACTCGATTCACAACGTCGTGCTGCAGGACCTGCTGCGTCAGCAAGGGCTCGTGCCCGTGCTCAAGCGGCGCGGCACGCCCGCGGCGAACGAGGTCAACCTCGTCGTGATGGCGCCGTCGGACATGCTGCCCGCGCTCGCCGCGCGCCAGATCGCCGGGTATATCGTCGCGGAGCCGTTCAACGCGACCGCGGAACTGATGAAGATCGGCAAGATCCTGCGCTTCACCGGCGATGTCTGGAAGAACCATGCATGCTGCGTCGTGTTCATGCACGAGCACGATCTGACGCAGCGCCCCGCGTGGTCGCAAAAGGTCGTCAACGCGATCGTGAAGGCGCAGCTGTGGGCGCGCACGCATCCGCAGGAAACCGCGCAGTTGCTGTCGAAGGACGGCACGCACCGCTATTCGCCGCATACGCTCGCGTCGCTCGACCGCGTGCTGGTGCCGTCGTCGTCGCTGGCCGACACCTATCGCGCGAGCGGCGCGATCCGCCATGCCGACTGGCACGCAAAGCGGATCGACTTCCAGCCGTATCCGTTCCCGAGCTATACCGAGGCGCTGGTTCAACGGCTGAAACGCACGGTGGTCGACGGCGACGGCGCCTTCCTCGCGTCGCTGGACCCGGCATTCGCGGCCCGCGATCTCGTCGACGACCGGTTCGTGCGCAAGAGCATCGACGCGGTCGGCGGGCTGAGCGCGTTCGGTCAATCGGGTGCGTTCCAGCGCGAGGAGACCATCGTTGTCTGATGCGCTCGCCTCCCGCCGTTCGTCCGCACCCGACACGCGCCGGGCCGGCGGCTCCCGCTACCCGGCACGCGCGGCCGCGCGATGGCTCGGCGTGGCCGGGCTCGTCGCGACGATCGTCGTCTGGTGGGCCGCGATCCATGCGTTGACCGAGCCCGGCTCGCTCGGCCGGCAGTTCGCGCCGGACAGCGCGCTCGCCAGCCTGCGGTCGCTGTGCGCGGACGATCATCTGCTCGAACACGCG
The DNA here is from genome assembly GCF_020419985.1 of Burkholderia sp. AU32262. Classification (NCBI taxonomy): domain Bacteria; kingdom Pseudomonadati; phylum Pseudomonadota; class Betaproteobacteria; order Burkholderiales; family Burkholderiaceae; genus Burkholderia; species Burkholderia sp. AU32262. The sequence continues at coordinate 40,070 of NZ_JAIZRS010000012.1, read as the reverse complement.
CTCGTCAGCCTCCGACGCATCGGCGTCGGGCTCGGCGCGGCGCTGCTGGCCGGCGTCCCGCTCGGGCTGTTGCTCGGCCGCGTGCGATGGGTCGAGCGGATGCTGTCGCCGACGTTCCAGTTTCTGCGCATGGTGTCGCCGCTGTCGTGGATGCCGCTCGCGGTCATGTCGTTCGGCATCGGCGATCGCGCGATCTACTTCCTGCTCGGGTTCGCCGCGTTGTGGCCGGTGCTGATGAGCACGGCGGCCGGCGTCGCGCAGATCGACCGGCGCTGGCTGCAGCTCGGCGCAAGCCTCGCGGCCACCCGCCGCGAGCTGCTGGTGCATATCGTGCTGCCCGCCATCGCGGGGCCGCTGCTCAACGGCATCCGGCTCGCGATCGGCATCCTGTGGATCGTGCTGGTGCCGGCCGAGATGCTCGGCGTCAACGCGGGCCTCGGCTACCTGATCCTCGACACGCGCGACCGGCTCGCGTATGCGGAACTGACCGCGGTGATCGTCGTGATCGGCGCACTGGGCTTCACGCTCGACGGCATCGCGCGGGGGTTGACCCACGCGCTGCTGGCGTCCGACCGCTAACGCGATGCGCGGCGGCCGGACGAGCCGCTTGCCGCCCGCGTGTCAATTCCACGCATGGCGCGCCGGGCGTGCGCCGTTCAGATAGTAGTTGCCGACGAGGTGATACTTCCAGCGCACCGGATCGTGCAGCGTGTGCGTGCGCGCGTTGCGCCAATGGCGGTCGAGGTTGTGCTCGGCGAGCGTCGATTGCGTGCCGGCCAGCTCGAACAGCTTCTCGCCCGCGAGCAGCGCGACCTCGGTCGTCAGCACCTTCGCTTCGCCCACCGCCACCGACGCCCGCGCGACGTCGTCCTCGGTCACGTCGCCCTTTGCCGTGATCTCGTCGAGCGTGCGCGCCGCGCGTTCGAGCAACGCGTCGGCCGCATGCAGCTGGATGTGCAGCCGGCCGATTTCGCGAATCGTCAGCGGGTCGTCCGCGGCCCGCTCGACGCCGCTGTCGACCCACGGCCGCGCGCGGGTCCGGACAAACGCGAGCGTATCGTCGATGGCCGCCTTCGCGATACCCGCGTCGATCGCCGCCTGGATGATCTGCGACAGCGGTCCGTTGAGCGTGGGCACGTCCGACACGCGCTGCGCAGGCAGCACGTGCGACGCCGGCACGCGCACCGCGTCGAGCACGACCGTGCCGCTCGCGGTCGTGCGCTGGCCGAAGCCCGACCAGTCGTCGATCACGGTCAACCCGGGCGTCGGCTGCGGCACGTACGCAAGCCATGCCTGCCGCGCGTCGTCGAGCCCGAGCACCGGCACGTAGTGCGCGAACAGCGCCCCGGTCGAGTAGAACTTGGTGCCGTCGACGACATAGTCGTCGCCGTCGCGGCGCACGCGCGTCTTCAGGTCGAGCACGTGCTTCGTGCCCTTCTCCGAGAAGCCGTTGCCGAACCGCTTGCCGCTCAGCACTTCGGCGAAGAAATGACGCTTCTGCGCGTCGCTGCCGACGAGCGTGATCACGTCGACGAGCCCGAAGTGATTCTGCGGAAGCTGCCCGAGCGACGCATCGGCCGCGGCGACGATCTTGATCACCTCGGTGAGCGTCACATGCGATACGCCCGCGCCGCCGTATGCCTTCGGCACCGTGATCGCCCACAGCCCCGACTGCGAGAACCATTCGATTTCCTCGCGCGGCAGGCGGCGTTCGCGGTCGCGTTCGGCGGCCCCTTGCGCCAGGCGTTGCGCCAGCGCATGCGCGACCTCGATCGCCTCCGCATCGTCGGCGATCACGCGGGCCGCCTGCGGTCGTGCATCGGACGGCCGTTCCTGAATCGTCGCGCTCGTGTCTGACATCGGGCTCTCCTGTCAAATGGTGAAAGCGTTCAATCTAGCAGCGCCGCGCGGGCCGGAAAACCGAGCGATTCTCGAAACGATATTCCTTTGGATAACAAACGATGCGCGAATGGCGAAGGCGATTGCGCGTTTTGACGTCGCAATCGATGCCGGAACGTCGATACGCGCCGCGCGGCGACAGTAATACGCAGCGACGATAACGATCCGAGAATCCGTTATTGGAACGCCCGCGTCGCGCTTCCTATACTGGGCTCCCGGCGCAAACGGCCACGCCCTTCGAGGAAATCCGCATGACTTCATCGCACGCAGTTCCCGACCTTTCCACCGGTACCGATTACGATGCGCTCGCGAGCCGGTTCCGGCCGATCTTCGAGCGCATTGCCGCCGGCACCGCCGAGCGCGATCGCCGCCGCGAATTGCCGCACGAGGCGATCGGCTGGCTCAAATCGGCCGGCTTCGGCGCGATACGTTTGCCTGTGAGCGCCGGCGGCGCCGGCGCATCGCTGCCGCAGTTGTTCCGGCTGCTGACCGAGCTCGCCGCCGCCGATTCCAATTTGCCGCAGGCATTGCGCGGGCACTTCGCGTTCGTCGAGGACTGGCTCAATGCACCGGCCGGGCCGCAGCGCACGACCTGGTTCGACCGCTTCGCGAGCGGCCAGCTCGTCGGCAATGCGTGGTCGGAAGCCGGCGACGTGCCGCTCGGCCAGACCGTCACGAAGGTGTCGGAGCACAACGGCCGGCTCGTGCTGAACGGCCGGAAGTTCTACAGCACCGGCAGCCTGTTCGCCGACTGGATCGACGTGTTCGCGCAGCGCGCGCACGACGGCAGCGACGTGATCGTCGCCGTCGCGACCGCGCAACCGGGCGTGATCCGCGAAGACGACTGGGACGGCTTCGGCCAGACCACCACCGGCAGCGGCACGACGCGTTTCGAGAACGCGGCGGTTGACGCGGACAACGTGATCGATTTCGCGCGCCGCTTCAAGTACCAGACCGCGTTCTACCAGTTGTTCCACGTCGCGACGCTGGCCGGTATCGGCCACGCGATCGTGCGCGATGCGGGCGAGCTCGTGCGCAACCGCACGCGCGTGTACAGCCACGGCAATGCGCAGCGGGCCGGCGACGATGCACAGCTGCAGCAGGTGATCGGCGAGATCGCGTCATGGGCGTACGCGGCCGACGCGCTCGCGCTGCGCGCCGCGCAGCCGCTTCAGCAAGCCTATGAAGCGCGCTTCGGCGGCGATGAAGCGGCCGAGCAGGCCGCGAACGTCGCGGCCGAAATCGAATCCGCGCAGAGCCAGCTCGTCGTGTCCGAACTCGTGCTGCGCGCGGCGACGCGCCTGTTCGACGCGCTCGGCGCATCCGCGACCCGCAGCACGACCGCGCTCGATCGCCACTGGCGCAACGCACGCACGGTGTCGTCGCACAATCCGCTCGTGTACAAGGCGCGCATCGTCGGCGACTGGATCATCAACGGCCGCACGCCGCCGTTCGTGTGGCGCGTGGGTAACAGTGCGGGCGGCGGTGCGGAAACCGGAGCCGCGCGATGAGCAAGACCATCCGCTTCAACGCGTTCGAGATGAACTGCGTCGGTCACCAGTCGCCCGGCCTGTGGGCGCATCCGCGCGACCGCTCGTGGCAGTACAAGGATCTCGACTACTGGACCGACCTTGCGCGCGTGCTCGAACGCGGGATCTTCGATGCGATCTTCATCGCGGACGTGATCGGCTACTACGACGTGTACAAGGGCAGCAACTATCACGCGCTGCACCAGGCCGCGCAGATCCCGGTCAACGATCCGCTGCAACTGGCCGCGCCGATCGCGATGGCGACCGAGCATCTCGGCATCGGCATCACCGCGTCGACGACGTTCGAGCACCCGTACACGTTCGCGCGCCGGCTGTCGACCGCGGACCATCACACGAAGGGCCGGCTCGCGTGGAACATCGTCACGTCGTATCTGGAGAGCGGCGCGAAGAACGTCGGCGATCACGGGCTGCGCACGCACGACGACCGCTATGCGGTCGCGGCCGAGTACGTCGAGGTGCTGTACAAGCTGTTCGAGGGCAGTTGGGAAGACGGCGCGGTGGTGCGCGACCGCGACGGCCGCGTGTTCACGCATCCGGAGAAAGTGCACGAGATCGGCCACAAGGGCCGCTTCTTCGATGTGCCCGGCTATCACCTGTGCGAGCCGTCGCCGCAACGCACGCCGGTGCTGTTCCAGGCCGGCGCGTCGGGCCCCGGCAAGGCGTTCGCCGCGCGGCACGCCGAATGCGTGTTCGTCGCCGCGCCGACCCGCGACCAGCTCGCGCGCTACGTGGCCGACGTGCGCGCGAAGGCTGCGGCCGCCGGGCGCGACCCGGCGAAGGTGCTGATCTACAACCTCGTGACGGTGATCGTCGACGAGACCGACGAGAAGGCGCAGGCCAAGTTCGACGAGTATCGGCGCTATGTGTCGTACGACGGCTCGCTGGTGTTCATGTCCGGCTGGACCGGCATCGACTTCGGCCAGTACGCGCCGACCGATCCCGTCCGGCGCGTCGACACGAACGCGATCGTGTCGGCGGTCGAGCACCTGTCGGGCAGCGACACCGCGTGGACGATCGAGGCGCTGGCCGCCTGGGGCGGCATCGGCGGCATGGGCCCGGTGTTCGTCGGGTCGGCGGCGACCGTCGCGGACATCCTGCAGGAATGGGTGGCGGCGACCGACGTGGACGGCTTCAATCTCGCGTATGCGGTCGCGCATGAAACCTTCGAGGATGTCGTGCGCCATCTCGTGCCGGAGTTGCAGCGGCGCGGCGTGTATCCGACCGCATATGCGCCCGGAACGCTGCGCGAAAAACTGTTCGGCGGCACGGCGCGGTTGCCCGACGAGCATCCGGCCGCGCGGTTTCGCGATATCGAGCAGGTCAAGCGCGCGGCCGAGCGGGAAACGGTCGGCGCTTAACGGCACGTCCAGCAACGTCGAAGCCGGGCTGTCCGCATTCGCGCGGCGACCGGCTTCAGCTTCAGCACAAACGGCTTCGTGCAGTCCGACGAAGCCGTGCGTATTTTCCGGGGCAACGGCGAGCGCCCCGGTCAGCGCTTACGCCGCGCTTTCGTCGTCGACGTCGTGCGCCGTCGGTTCATACCTCACGATCAGCAGGAACACGATCGGCGTGACCGCGCTGATCGCGACGACCCAGAACATGTCGGTGCCGAGGCGGGCTTGCAGGATCGGCAGCACGAACAGCGCGAGCGCCTGGCCGATGCCGCACAGCGATCGCCCGAAGCCGACACCGGTGCCGCGGATAGCGGCCGGATACGACAGCGTCGGATAGATCATCATCTGCGCGCCGGGCCCGAAGCCTTCGGCGAACAGCCACGTGCCGAGCATCAGCAGCACGACGCCCACCGCCAGCGCGCCGTGCGGATGGCCCGCCAGCGCCAGCGCGACGAGCGCGACCGTTTGCAGCGCGAACCCCGCGATCGCGACGTGGCGCGACGCATGGCGATACGCGAGCCGCATGCCCAGCAAGCCGCCGGTGAACGCGAACAGCACGTTCAATGCGAGCGATGCCGCGATCGTCTCGAACACGCCCGCGCCGAGAAATTGCGACAGGATCGACGGCAGGAAGAACGCGATCGCCGTGTATTCGAACGGGATGCACAGGTTCATCACGCTGGCGACGATCGTGCGCCCGAGATACGGGCGCTGGAACAGCACGCGAATCCGCACCGGCGGCGGGCTCGGCTCGCGTCGCACGTCCTGCGCTTCGTGCGCGTGAATGCCGTACGACTGGCGCAGGATGCGCGCGGCGTTGGCCAGATCGCCCTGATTCGCGGCCCACAGCGGGGATTCGTTCATGAAGCGGTTGCGGAACAGGATGATGACGAGCGCCGGCACCGCACCGAAGATCAGCGACGCGCGCCACAGCCATCCCGCATGCTCGGCCGGCAGCAGGAAGTACAGGCCGAAGATCAGCAGGAAGCACACCGACGACGCGACGTACCACATCGGGCACCACGCGGCGAGCCGCGACGCCTTGTTGCCGCGGCCGTTGAACTTCGAGAATTCCGCGAGAAACGCCATCGCGACCGGCAGGTCGATGCCGACGCCGAGCCCCATCACGAAGCGGGCGGCGATCAGCACCCAGACGTTCGGCGCGAGCCCGGCCGCGATCGCCGCGACCACGAAGAACAGCATGTCGGCCATGAACACCTGGTAGCGGCCGATCCGGTCGGTCAGCCAGCCGCCGATCAGGCTGCCGAAGATCGTGCCGATCATGATCGCCGACCCGACGAGCCCGGTCAGCGCGGGCGTCAGCCCGAATTCGCGCGTCACGTCGTCGATGCCGTAGGACAGCGTCGTCAGGTCGTACGCGTCGAGAAACACGCCGCCGAGCGCCAGCAGCACGATCATCCGTGCATGGCTGACCGAACTGTCGACCGTGTTGATCAGGCGCGCGACGTCGCTGACCGAGCGGATGGGGGAAGAAACCGGCGTAACGGGGCTCAGGTCGATCGAACTCATCGGATTCCTTAGTGTGTCGCCGGATGGCCGGCGAATGAGCGGCGAAGTTTGCAGGATGCCGGCCGCCGCGACAGGGGCATCGCGGCCCGGGCCGTCGAACGAATGCGTTCCGGCCGTCGTCGAATGCGTCGCTTGCCGGCACCGGAAATTCTGTTCTCCAGGCCCGGCAATCCCAAGCGATATAAACCGATAAATTAATCGGCGTGCGTCATAAAGTTGCGCGGGCCGTGCTATCTCCTTCCGGCCGCCCGGCGGCCGGCCTCGCCGCACCGCTGCTCGACCGGCGGATCGCCCGCAAGCTGTATGGCGATCGCACGGTCCTCGCCGACATCGCGTTGCAGGTCGCGCCACGCGAGATCGTCTGCGTGGTCGGCCCGAGCGGTTGCGGCAAGAGCACGCTGCTGCGGATCGTCGCCGGCCTCGACGCGAACTTCCGCGGCAGCGTGACGCTCGACGGCAGCGCGCTCGCCGGGCCGTCCGCGCGCGTCGGCGTGATCTTTCAGGAGCCGCGGCTGCTGCCGTGGCTGTCGATCGCCGACAACGTCGGCTTCGCGGCCGGTGCGCGGGGCGGACGCGACCCGAGCGTCGCGCGCTTGCTCGACGAAGTCGGTCTGGCCGGCGTCGCGCGGCAACTGCCGGCCACGTTGTCGGGCGGAATGGCGCAGCGCGCCGTGATCGCGCGCGGGCTGTTCGGCGAGCCGGACCTGCTGCTGCTCGACGAGCCGTTCAGCGCGGTCGACGCGATCACGCGGATGCGCCTGCAGACGCTGCTGCTCGATGTCGTCCAGCGGCGCCGGATGGCCGCGACCGTCGTCACGCACGATCTCGACGAGGCGCTGTATCTCGGCGATCGCGTGCTGATGCTCGCGCCGAACCCGGACCGCGTCGACGACGAACTCCACGTCGACGTCGCGCGGCCGCGCGATCGGCGCGATCCGTCGCTGGCCGCGCTGCGCGCGCGGCTGCTCGATGCGTTCCAGCGCTTTCACGATCGCGCGGCCGGCGACACGGCGGGGATCCCGGCCACGCCGGACTGACATCGCCGGCCCGCACCGCACACGACGTCATCGCGTGGACACCGACCGCACGAACGCGGCCAGATCGCGATTGAACCGCTCGGCTTCCTCGATGAACGGTGCGTGCCCCGACTCCGCATACACCTTGCTGGCGATGCGCGGATTCAGCTCGGCCGCGCGAGCCAGCGTCGTGGGCGTATCGACCAGTGCATCGCGGCCGCCGTAGATGAAGAGCAGCGGCACGCGCGCGTGGCCGAGCCCCGCCGCGGCGAATACCGACATCGTCGGGATGGCCTTTTGCATGTCCCACGACGCCATCGCGGCATTGGCGAGCAACCGCTCGAACGTGGCGGCATCCGGCCGGCGGTTGAAGCACAGACCGACGAACGTGCGCTCGCCGTCGAGATGCGTTTTCAGGTCCGGCGCGTTCATGTCACGGTACACGTCCGGGTGATCGACGATCTGGCCCGGCGCGAGTTCGACCACGCCGTCGACGTACACGGCCCCCGCGATCGCTCCGTCGCCGTATCTGGCGAGGTAGTTCGAGATCACCACGCCGCCGAGCGACCAGCCGACCACGACGGGCTTGCGCGCATGCGCGCCGTCGATCACCGCGGCGAGATCGTCGCCCCAGCGGCCTCCGTCGCGATACGGCCGCGCGCCGGACGGCTTGTCCGACAGCCCGTGGCCGCGCAGATCGTACGTGATGATCCGGAATCCGCGCAGCTCGGGGCTCTCGACCTGCGCGTCCCAGTTCAGGCGGCTGCCGAGCAGGCCGTGAATCAGGATGACCGGCACGCCGTCGGGGTCGCCGCTTTCCTGAACGGCCAGCTTCACGCCGTCCGTCGACGTCACGGTATAGCTGAGCGGCGCGGCCGCCGCATCGTACGCCGACGCGAACGGCGTCGCCCACCAGACCACGGCCAGCAGCCAGCGGATCAGCACTCGGGTAGTCACGATTTTTCCTCCAGGCATGAACGGACGCACAGTCTCAACCCTCACACTGATGTGAGAGTCAAGCGAATCGTGCTAACCTGCCCCGCATGAAAAACCCGCCTCCGCAGCCGCTGCTGACCATCGGCAAACTCGCGCAGCTCACCGGCGCGAGCGTGCGCTCGATCCGGCACTACGACGAGCACGGCCTGCTCGCGTCGGTGCGCGCGGCCAACGGCTACCGCATGTTCCCCGACAACGCGGTGACGCAGGTCAGACAGATCCAGCGCATGATCGCGACCGGTTTCACCCTCGACGACATTCGCGGCTTTCCGGACTGCATGCTGCTGATCGAGGGCGCGCGTTCGTGCGATCAGATCTCCGAGGTTCAGCGCGAACGCCTCGAAGCGATCGACCGTCAGATCGCCGATCTGGAAAAGCGGCGTGCGCGGCTCATCAAGACCTTGCAGGATGGCGCGGTGCCGCCGCTCGATTGAGGCGCCAGCGTTCACCGGCACGAATCAGCCCCCGCGTCGCCCTTCGGGCACCCGCTTCACATCGGAATCGTTCGAGAATGCGCGACCGGCGACGGCGCGCACACCACGCCCGCCGAGCCGCCGAAAAAACGGGCATATTCAATTACCGCCGATTACAAACGCTTTTCATAAACGCATCCTTGACATGCCGAATCGCGTGGTATTTACTGCCATTGCAATCGATGCAATACGAAAAACCGCACGACGAAAAACAGGAATGAGAGTTGCATTTGCAGCGGCGCGCAGCAATACGCGTCGGCGAAATGCAAGACCGAGAAGTAAAACAGGCTTGATCCGACCGGGGGCCACATCCATGTCCGCTACCACCAAACCGCCGCCTGGCGGTTGATTCCCGCCATTCAGCCATCCGACCCCGCAGGCCTGCCGCCGGTTTTCCGATAGAACCGGGGCGGCGCCGCGACGCGCGTCGTCCACCCGGATCGCATCGCTCGTGCGTCGGGTTTCAATGCGAGACGGTATGTTCGCGGAATATCCATTTTAAAAATCCGGTGGATCCCGAATTTCACCGGCGATGCATTATCAATTCGGGATTTTCTTAAATCTGTCGCTTCGATATTTCATATATTGATAAAGGAATAAAAATGAGTACCACGACGATCGAAAGTGCCGGTTACGGGGTCTACAACTCGACCATCGATGTCACGAGCCAGGTGGCGGCGGCCTACCAGAACGGCCAGCGCGTATTCACGGCCAGCAACCAATGGGGCGATCCGGCCCCGGGCGAGCGCAAGTACCTGTACATCTTCTGGACCCGCAACAGCGAATCGCAGTCGGGCGTGACCGGCGAGAACGATTCTCACGGCGTCACCCTGCCCTGAACCGCGTTCCGCGCGCGGGACGGGCCGCCGCGCCGCGGCAGTTGGCAATCGGCAGTCGCACGGCCCGTGCGCGTCATCCGGCGCGCAGCGTGTCTTCCCCACCTTACCGATCGACAGGAGTCTTTCATGCCGTCCGTCTACGTGCAGAACATCTCGATTCCCCTGAGCGACGCCAAGCCGTCCGATTCGGGCGTCATCACGGCCCAGGCCACCTACAGCTTCCCGACCAACGTGATTGCGGCCGGCGCGTCGGTGGCCAGCTACTCGGTCTCGTTCGGCAACACCGACCACCACCTGCGCACGGTAGGCGCGAGCGTGCAGGTGCAGACGCAGAACAATTCGCCGACGGTGACCATCACGGGCTCGCTCCAGTTGATCGACAACAGCAGCAACGAGCTCAATCCGAGCAGTTGCTCGCTGATCGCGTCGGTGATTGCCTGGGCGCAATAAGCGGGGTTCGCCGCCGCGCCGCCGCGATGGGCGGCGGCGTCGTTTCCATTGCCCGGTTTGCGGTCGTGCCTTTCGTGGTCCTCCGCCCGGCGTTCGGGCCGGGGACCATTTTCTCGAGGAGTCGCCATGTCCACCAGCGCCAGCCAGCAGGCCGACATTCCCGCCCTGGGCGTGCTCCAGTTCGACGCCGGCAGCTTCGGTTCCGCCGTGAACCTGTTCCGCGGCAATCTCGCCTTCCCGCTCAAGCTGCTGACGCTGCCGGCGCGTGGCGGGCTGGCGTTCGACCTGACCCTGCTGTACCAGAGCAACGTCGCCGACCAGGTCTCGCAATGGAACCTCACGAACCCGAGCGGCGCGCTCGGCGTGGGCTGGAGCATGCCGCTCGAGCGCATCGTCGCGGAAACGCAGGGCACGGGCAGCCCGCTCGACGTGCAGTACTACCTGATGAGCCAGGGCCAGGCGATGCAGCTCGTGCCGATCCCCACGGCGTGGGGCCGCGGCACGCTGGCCGCCGACGCGTTCGACGACGCCGCGAGCGCGGCGCCGTTCGCGAGCGATCGCGTGCCGGCGGCACTCGCGTCCGCGCTGGAGCGACACGGCTGGCGCCCGTCGGGCGACGCGCGTGTGTCGCCCACCGGCCGCCCCGGCGAGTGGCGCCTCGACGATGCGCCGCTGCGCCGCTCCCATCTGCTGCGCCGGCAAGCGGACGGCACGATCGCCGTGACCACCGACGGCCAGTCCTATGAAACGGCGCCCTACCAGTTCTGGCAGATCACGCACTACCCGGCCTGGGACAGTTGGGAAGTCGTCCGCCCGGACGGCACGGTCGCCACCTACGGCGGCTCGGATGCGGCCGCCGCCGCGCGCAACCTGATCCAGTGGGGCATCCGCTGGGGCAACTGGGTCGGCCCGAGCCGCCGCGCGGAAAACCAGCAGCGCTATGCGGTGGCGTGGAATCTCGCGCAGTTGCGCAACACGCTCGGGCACTGGATCGAATTTTCGTACAGCACGATCGAGCAGGCGGTCGGCGACGGCACGTTGACCTACACGCGCGAATGCCAGATCGCGAGCATGGAAAACGATCTCGGCTGGTCGTGCCGGTTCGCGTGGCAGCCGATGACCTACGACACCCGCTCGCTCGACGCGCCGAAGGAATACCTGGCCGCGCACGGCGACCCGACCCAGGTGCCGGGCGGCCAGCCGAACGCGTGGCAGGACCGTTACGAGACGCGCTATCTCGACCACGTCGACGTGATCGACGGCTCGGGCGCGCAGCAGACCCGCCTCGATTTCGACTGGTACGACCTGACCCTTCTCGCGCCGCGCGACGCCGCCAATCCGCTCGCCACCGGCGCCTGCTACAAACGCTATCTGAAAAGCGTGACGGACACGTTCAGCGGCGGCGCGGCCCGCCCCGGCATCACGTTCGACTACAACTTCGATGCCGGCGGCGCGCCGAACCCGGGCGCGATGACGTCGATGACGCTGCCCACCGGCGGCGTGCTGCGCTACACGTACGCCGAGATCGACGTGGGCGCGGACGAGAACGTCGATCCGGGCTCGCGCAATCTCACCGTCGACAATCCGTTCGGCGCGAGCCGGCCGGGCGCGCCGCGCATCTGGTACGGCGCCGACTACGTGGTCGTCGCGTGGTACGAGGCCAGCGAGAACGCGCTGCTGGTGAACGTCTACACGTGGCTGGGCCGCTGGATTCCGGCCTGGACGGACTGGCAGCGCTTCGACGGCGCGCTCGATCTCGACCGGACGGTGGCCACGACCAGCGCCGACAGCTTCGTGCTCGTGCTGGCGAGCCTCGACGACACGCAATCGACGCTCTATCTCGCGTCGCGCCGGCCGGTCGCGAACGCGGACTGGCGTTTCGCGGGCGAGCCCGGCGCGCCCACGCCGTACCGCTACGCCAGCAGCCAGTTGCGAATCGCCAACGGCGCCGACTTCTTCGTCGTGGTCGACAACGACGATCGCCGCGTCGACCGCTACGCGCTGAACTGGCAGACGCGCGGCTGGGACGTCGCGCCCGCGCTCGCGAGCGGCACGTGCTGCCCGTCCGGCAGCATCAATACGCAATCGTACGTGGCGGCGGCCACGAATCACTATCTGGTGTTCTGCTATGACGAGGACACGGCGCGCGGCCGGTTCAGCCTGATGGTCCGCGATGCGGCGACGCTCGCGTGGCGGCTCGGCAGCACGCTGGACACCGACGCGATCACGATTCCGGCCGTCGGCGCCACGTCGTATTTCCAGCTGTCGATGGGCCAGGGCTTCGCGGCAGCCGCGTGGATCGACCGCTATGCGTCGTCGGGCGGCGTGGTGAAGGCCTTCGACTACCGCCTGGCGGTGCCCGCGTGGGACGACGACTACGGCAACCTCGCGTTGCGCCCGCTGCCCGACGTATTCGACGGCCCGGGCTTCACGAACCTGTCGCCCGCGTTCATGCAGACGCTCGGCCCCGTGATCACCGGCAACAGCCTGATCGGCTCGGGCCCGAACGTGCTGGTGTTCGACGGCGTGAGCTGGTCCTACCACTTCGCGGGCATCCAGTACCCGCCCGGCAGCGACGCGAACCGCCAGTTCTACTGGTACGCGTGGGACCCGCTCGGCGTGCTGAAGACGGAGAACACGACGTCGGCGCTCTACTCCGCGCTCGACAGTTTCGATCCCGATGCCGACACGCCCTGGGTCACCCAGGTGCTGCAGGACGAGGATCCGGCGCCCGCGGATCGCCAGACGCAGGGCTTCCCGACGCTGGCCGGCGAATTCCTGTCGCAGAACCGCGACCTCTACGGCCGTTCGGTCTGGCCCGCGTGGAACCCGCTCGCCGGATTCCGGCTGGGCGAAATCACCGTCGATCGCTTCGACAGCACGACCGTCATCAACCAGGCGCCGGATTTCCTCGCGTTCATGACGCTCGACGCCGACGGCGCGCCGCTCGACACGCAGGTGCGCTTCTTCAGCAACGGCGGGCTGCTGCGGGACGCGCAGGGCGAGCCGGTGGTCGAGCGGTTCCCCGGGCAGCAGATGTTCCGCCTGCTCAACAGCACGCTGCAGTACGAGACGGCCATCTCGGGCAAGCTGCCGGCGATTCCGTCGGGCTTCGTGACCTTCCCGTCGGGCAACGAGATCGACGCATCGACCCACGTCACGCTGCACCGCTATGCGAATCACTCGCTGCATGCGCCGCTCGCGGCCTTCGTCGTGACCGCGCTGGCGATGGACAGCGGCTACGACACGATGCTGCGCTGCTATGCGTACGCGGACGTGTCGGCCAACACCGATCCGTCGGGCAGCATCGTGCAATTCTCGACGGTGTCCGAATACCAGGCGTGCGAGACGCCGCAGGCACAGCGCTACGGCTGGACCACGAGCCATTTCTACAACGGCCTGCCCGCGCGCACGCTGCAGTTGCCGGACGATTGCCGCGTCCGTGCCGGCGCATGCGGTACGGCCGCGCCCGTCGACGACGCGTATTCGCTCGCGGCCGGCCTGCTGTTGTCGACCTCGGTGTACGACCGCGACGGCACGCTGCTGTCGTCCACCACCAGCGACTGGACCTACACCGACCAGGTCGCGAGCGACGCGAACGGCACCGCGCTGCGCAATCTCTACGACGCCGTGCCGCAGATCGCGACGTCGATCGAGAGCCTGCAGGGCGTCGAGCGCACCATGACCTATGCGTACAACGCGGCCTCGGGCTATCCGGCCACGGTGCAGACCGCCTACTACGACAGCCGGGGCGAGCTCAACGTCACGCAGCGCACGTCGCTGTTCGGTTTCGAGGTCTACCCGGCGATGTGGAGCGCGCACATTCTCGCGCCGGTGGCCAGTGCGTCGACGCGGGTGCAGGCGGACGGCGGCTGGCTGTTGCAGGCCGCGAAAGCGCAGACCTTCCGCAGTTGGGCCCGCGACGACGGCACCACCTATCTGGCGGAAGCCGACAGCTGGGTCGCGGTCGACGCGGATGCGCCGCCGTTCGCCGCGTGGAACGGCGGTCAGCCCGGCGCGGGCTGGCTGCTGCAAGAGCGTATCGACACCCGCGACGGCGAAGGCAACGTGCTGCTGTCGCACGACGTCACCGGCCGACCGATGGCTTCGCTGTTCGACGACGCGGGGCGTTTTCGGATCGCGGGCTTCGTCAATTCGGCCAGCGGCAATGCGTACGACAGTTTCGAGGATTACCAGCGGCCGACCTGGAGCCTGCCGGCCGGCGCGGCCGTCTATCGCGACGACGCGGCCAGCGGCACCGCGTGCCTGCAGATCACCGCGTCGGCGACGCTCACCCGCGCCGTGACGTTGACCGACGGCCGCGCGCGGCAGTTGTTCGGCCTCTGGTTCAAGAGCCCGCCCGGCGCGACCGCGCGCGACTTCGCCGTGACGCTGACGCTCACCGCGCCGGGCGGCGCGCAGGTGAGCCGGCGCCTCGCGCCCACCGCCGGCCAGTGGCAACCGCAGCAATGGACCGTCGATCCGTCGTCGCTGGGCCTCGGCGCGAACGCCACCGTCACGCTCGGCATTCAGGCGGAACTGCCGGCGGGCGGCGCGGCGTGGCTGCGGCTCGACGACGTGTTCTTCACGCCGCTCGACTGCCAGTTCCAGTCGATCGCCTACGACGGCGCACGGCTGCGCACGCTCGGCACCACCGCGCCGAACGGCGTGCGCTCGCGCACGCTCTACAACCCGTTCGCCGAGCCGTCCGTGACGGTCGGCCCCTGGGACAACCCGAGCCTGATCAGCATGACCTGGTTCGCCGCGCAGGACACGACGATCGGCCCGGCCGCCCCGTTTCCGCGCGCCACGCCGAACGCGGCGATCAACGTCACCGGCCAGGGAACCGGCGTGTACGACGGCTTCTGCAACGGCGCGCTGGCGTTCTACACGGCCGCGTCGGGCAATGCGGCCGACTGGACCGCGGGCGGCGGCCTGCTCAGCTATCACGGCGAGGCCGGCGGGCCGCTCGGCGCGCGGCTCGAACGCACCGGTTTCGCGGCGACGAGCATCGCCGCACGCGTGCTGGTCGATCGCGCCACGCTCGGCGACGCGGTGCTCGGCACCGGCACGTGGTTCGTCGGCTTCAGCCCGGCGCAGGGCTGGCGTCTGTGGCGGCTCGACGGCGCGAACGCGGTGCTGCTGCAATCCGACAGCGGCGCGCCGGCCGCACGGGAATGGCTGCTGGTGGCCGTGACGGGCCGCGTGCTGTTCTTCGCCGACGGGCGCAAGGTGTTCGAATATGCGAACGCCGCGATCGCCGCCCCGTTCGGCCTGCAGCTCGGCATGACGGCGCCCGGCAGCTTCTCGGCGCTGGCCGTGGCCGAGGACGTCGGCCTGAGCGTCGAGTACCGGGACGGCCTCGCGCGCAGCCTGCAGACGCTCAAGCTCGAATCGGTCGATAGCGCCGTGCTCGACACCGGCGTGTACGACGAGCGCGGCAACAGCGCGATCCAGGCGCTCACGAGCCGCGTCACGGTGTCCGGCGCCCAGGCGCTGTTCGTCTACCAGGACGGCCTGGTGACCAACGGCGGCGCCGGCGGCAGCCTCTGGGAAGGCGCGCCGCTCGAAGGCGCGCTGGCCGCCTGGCACCCCGATGCCGGCGGCTATCCGTTCTCGCGCACCGCGTACGAAAACGCGCCGCTCGGCCGGCCGGTGGCGTTCGGCCAGCCCGGCTACGACTATGCGATCCGGCCCGGCAACACGCATTACGCGACGCGCGGCTACGGCGTCAATACCGATGCGGGGCGCTTCGCGTACCCGTTGCCGCTCGGCGAATATCACCTGACGGTGGACGTCGATCCCAACGGCGCGCTCACGCAAACCTGGTCGGACACGGCCGAGCACCTGATCGGCCGCGTGGTGCAGAACTCGGCCACCGACGACAGCCTCGACTGGCGCATGAGCCAGATCCACGACGCGCAGGGCCGCACCGTCGCGTCGGTGCCGCCCGCGTCGTACGCGGCGGGCGGCGCCGGCACGAAAACCGTGCCGGCCGGCAGCAGCACCGCCGAATACGATTTCGCCGGGCATCGGCTCAGCTCGACCGACCCCGACAGCGGCACCACGCAGATCGTCTACAGCAGCGCCGGGCTGATGCGCTTCCTCGCCGACGGCAATGCGTTGAACGGCGGCTACGTCGCCTATCGCAAATACGACACGCTGAGCCGCGTGATCGAGGAAGGCACCTTCGCCGTCGCGTGGGATCGCACGCAGCTTCAGCAGCATGCCGACGACCCCGACTGGCCGCCGTCGCCGCCCACCTGGAGCGTGCGCCGCCACTACGACGGCGACGGCTCGGATGCGACGCAGGACGACCATCTCGTCGGCCGGCTCTGGAAGGTCGAAGTCAACCAGGGCAACGCCGGGCTGGCCGCCTTGACCGAGACGGTCGCGTACGACCGGGCCGGGCGCGTGCTCGCGCGGCGCCGGCAATTCGCCGGGATGCCCGCGGGCGACTGCGTCATCGCGAATACGTGGTCAGCCGGCGGCAACCTGCTGTCGAGCACGGATTCGGCCACGGGGCTCGTCAGCCTGCGCCGTTACGATGCGCTCGGCCGCGTGCTCGAGGTCGCGGCCGACACCGGCGGCACGACGACCGTGCTGATCGCGCACGAGTACGAGCCGAACGGCAAGCCGGCGCTCACCCGGCTGCTGCCCGACGGCAACGGTTCGGCGATGTTGTCCCGGCGCTTCGCGTACACGCCGCCCGGCTGGCCCACCCTCAGCGATGCGGGGGCGGTGCTCCGGGAAACGCTCGGCTACGACACCGGCGCCTGTCAGGGCGGCGGCTACTACAACGGCGAAGTCGCGAGTCAGACCGTCACGGCGGACGTGCCCGGCGGGTCGCTCGGGCCGGCCTGCACCACCATGGATTCGCTCGGCCAGTTGACCGCGTTCGGTGCCGGCACAGACGCGCAACGCTGGGACATCGACCTGAACGGCAACTTCGAGCGGCACACGCGCGGCGCCGATTCGGCCGGTTACACGTATGCGGCCGGCACCAACCGACTGACCGGCTACACGGCCGCGCAAGACACCACCACGTTCGCTTACGACCATGCGGGCGGGATCATCGGCGCGAGCGACGGCGCCGGTGCGGCGCGCTGGCAGATCGGCTATGACGCCGGCACCGGGCGCCCCGTCAGCTACGCCAATCCGGGCGTGTCGCTGTCGATCCTGCGCGACGCGGACGGCAATCGCGCGGCGCTGACCCGCACGAGCGGCGGCGCGACCACGCAGCGCTTCCAGATGTCGATGCCCGACGGCGAAGTCGTGATCGATACGGCAAACGGCGCGAGCGAGCCGACCCGCTTCATCGCCGCGCTCGACGTCCAGGTGGCATGGCACGACGGGCGCTTCTACTTCGGGCTGCTCGACCATCTCGGCAGCGTGCGCGTGCTGCTCGACGCGAGCGGCGAGACCGTCGGCGCGTGGCAGTACGACGTATACGGCCAGCCCACCGTGCTCGTGGCCGCGCCGCTTGCGTGGCCGCGGCTGTTTACCGGCCACAACTACGACGCGGATTCCGGTTTCTATGACTGCAACGCGCGCTTCTACCACCCCGGATACGGCCGTTACCTCAGCGTCGATCCGATGCTGGAAACGCCGTCGCCGTACGTCTATGTCGGCAACAACCCGCTCGTCTTCACCGATCCGAGCGGCATGAACGTGTGGGGCATCATCGTCGGCGCGCTGGTCACGCTGGTGGTGGGCGTGGCCGGCGTGGTGCTGCTCGGCACCGGCATCGGCGCGGCGATCCTGGTGGGCGTGGTGGCCGGCGCGGTCGGGTCGATGGCCGGCGACCTCATGAGCATGGCCACCGGCGACCAGATCAGCTGGAAGCAGTTCGGCATCGACGCGCTGGCCGGCGCGGCGGCGGGCGCGGCCGGTGCGCTGGCCGGCGGCGGCGCCGGCGCCCTGACCGCGCGCGCGGCGCTCGGCTTGAGCGCGGGCAAGGTGGCCACCACGCTGTCGGTGTCGCTCGTCTCCGGCATCGCGGGCGGCGTGGCCGGCGGGGCGGCCGGGGCCGGCGTGACGGCAGGCATGACCGGGCAGCCGTTCTTCAGCCGCGCGACCGCGCTGAACATCGCGATCGGCGCGGTGGCGGGCGGCGGCGCCGGGCTGATGGCGGCGGGCGCGCACCTCACGTTCTTCACCGGCAAGGAATCGCTCGGCGTCAACCCGACGCCGCTGGAGAACGCCGGCGAAATCCCGAACTATCCGCCGCCGAACACGCCCGGCCTGCCGAGCGAGCCCGGCCAGAGCGGCCTGGTCGGGAAGGTGCGGATCCTGATGCCGAACGATCCGGTCACGACCAGCGTGAAACGCACGTGGGATGCGTTCACCACCGATCTGCAGCGACAGCAGTTCGCGCAGAATCTCACCCGGATCGGCAACCTCGACGTCGACGTCGTGGCGACGCATGGCATCTCGCGCAGCGCGATGGTCGAGTGGACGGGCAACAACGGCGTGCAGATCAACCGGCCGATCTCCGCGTCCACGCTGGCGCGGTTCCTGCGCGCGCAGGGCTACGGCGCGGCCGATACGAACTTTCCCGCGGCGTCGGGCAGGCCGATCAAGCTCGTCACCTGCTTCGCGGGGATGGCTGGCCGCTTCGGTTTCGCGCAGGCGCTGGCCAACGAGCTGCGGGTCGACGTGTACGCGCACTGGTGGGTGGTCTATCCGACCAACAACTCGACGCCATGGATCCGCTTTCAGCCGCGCTGACGGCGCGACGCATCGCAACGAGCGACGAGCGACGACGGCCGCGTGGCGGCCGTCGCGCATCGGGCATACCGCGCGGCTTCACCTTCGGCCCGTGGTCACGCCCATGCGCGGCCGCAACCGCGTCGCGTCAGTCGTCGAAGGTGCCCTGATATTCCGGCGCCGCATCCGCTCGCGTGTTCAGTTCGAACATCACGCCGCCCGGCGCGCGGCAAAAAAAGCGCGAGCCGCGCCCGTTGTTGAAGACGTCCGTCTCCATCGCGACGCCCTCTTCCTTGAAGCGCGCGAACAGCGCTTGCACGGCATCGAGGCTCGGCAGCTCGAAGCCGACGTGGAAATTGGTCGGCCACGCGGGCACGCCGTCGCCGACGTGATCGATCACGACGTCGAAGCCCGGGCGCTTGAGGATCCAGGATTTGTCCCAGCTTCCCGCGATCGTGAAGCCGAGGTATCGCTCGAAGAATCGGGCCGTCGCCAGCGTGTCGGCGGAGGGAAAGCTCAGGTGGTTGAGCTTCATCGTCTGTGTGGTGTCGGTCATTGTCGCGTGCTCCGATGCAGTGATGGGCGCAGGCCCCATGCCGTGCCGCCCGAGGACTTCAGAATACGAGCGCAAGCTCGCATTCCACAACTCGCATTGGACGTTCCGCCGCGGGCGCGCGAAACCCTTGCGGGGCCGGGCGTTACGGGATGGCGACGAACACGGCGGAAGGCGCTGCTCGCATTCGCGACGGCATCGTCGGTGCGAAATGCGCGATCGGCCGGCGGCGACGAACGACGACGGCCCGGGATTCGCGAACGAATCCCGGGCCGCGGATCGACAGCGGATGCCGGGCGTCGCATGCGTTGCCCGCACCGCGCATCGCTCAATGCGATGCAAGCCGCATCAGAACTGATAACCCGCGCCGACCACCGCGCCGAAGTCCGACCGCGTGTTGCCCGTCACCGATGCCTTGACGACCCAGCGGTTGCTCTCCGTCACGTACGAGTAGCCGGCCGCGAAGCCCTGCTGGCCGTGATAGTTCGACGTCGCCGCCGACACCATCGAGCGCCCCGCGCCGGTCGGCTGCGGCAAGCCGGCCACCGCCATCGCCGACGCGACGCCGCCGTACATGTCCTTCTTCAGGTCGTTGAACGCGTTGTACACCTGCCCGATGCGCTGGTCGGTATACCCCTTCGCCTGCGTCGACGCCGTCGCGAGATTGTCGTTCAGTTGCTGCACGTTCACCGCATCGGTCGGCGCCGTGCCGGCCGCGACGTTCGTGATCTGGCGCTCGCTGCCCTTCGCGCCGACCGAGAACGAGTTGTCGCGATCGGCGACCGAACCCTGGCCGACCGCCACCGCGTTCTTGCCGGTTGCCGTCGCCGTCGAGCCGATCGCGCCCGCGTCGGCACGTGCGATCCACGTGGTATTCGCATCGGTCGCGACCGCGCGGATTCGGTCGTTGGCCGCCACGTTCTTCAGCGCGTTGTTGAACTGGCCTACGTTGACCGCGTCGTTGTCGTTCACGCCCGCCGCGACACCGGTCAGCACGCGGTCGCCCGCCGTGCCCGAGAAGTTCACGCTCGTGCCGCCCGCGTCCTTGCCGACCGTGATCGCGCCGTTCGGATCCTGCTGCTGCACGAGGCCGGCCTTGCCGTTCGCGATGTTGGTCACGCTTCCTTGCAGGTTCGAGATGTCGGTGGTGTTCTTCGCCACCTGCTGGTTGGTCGCGTAGAGCTGCGAGCCGTTCACCGCGTCGGTGCTGGTCGCGCCGAACGTGCCGGCCTGCACGTTCGTGATGCGCGTGCCGCCCGCGCCGCCGAGCGTGATCGTGCTCTTCGAGCTGTCGTCGTACTGCACCGCGAGCGCGCCGAGCTGGTTCAGGTTCGACTGCACGTCCTTCAACTGCTTCACGTTCACCGCGTCGGTATCGCTGGTGCCCGCCGCGACGTTCTTCAGCACGACCGCCGACGTGGCATCGCCGCCGACGAGCGACACCGAATTCAGCCGGTTGCCGCTCGGGTCGACGTCGTACTTGACGACGTTCTTCACCGCTTCGCCGGCCTGGTTCGACACGTTCGTGATTTGCTGTTCGAGCGCGGTCTTCACGCCCGACAACTGCCCGCCGTTGATCGCGTCCGTGCTGCCCGCGGCGAGGTTGCCGTCGGCCACGTTCGTCAGCTTCGTCGGCGCACCGCCGCGCGCGGCGTTGAACGCGCCGAGCGTCGGGTCGAATTGCAGTGCATCCTGTTGCAGCCCGGCGATCGCGGCCGTGTTGCCCGCGATGTTCGTTTCGGCATTGCCGAGGCGCGTTTCGTGATTCGCGAGCGTCGTCGTGTTGCTGCCGACACGGCCGTCGAGGTTCGTCAGCGCGTCGCCGACGTTGTTGAACGCGTTGCCGCCGATCCTGTAGTCCGGTGCGCCGATCGAACCGTCCGCGTTCGCCGTCGCGCCGCCGCCGAGCGCGGCCGCCACGCCGTCGGTCGTGCGACGCAGTTGCGCGCCGTTCACCGCATCGGTGCTGCCGGCCGCCACGTTGCCTTGCGCGACGTTGGTCACGCGCACCGGGCTGCCGCCGTTGCCCGCGCCGAGCGACACCTGCTGCTTGCTCGCATCGTCGTACTTCACCGCGAGCGCGTCGAGCTGACTCGTCCCGTCGTGAATCGCCGCGGTCAGCTGATCGACGTTGACGGCATCGGTGCCGCTCTTGCCGGCCGCGACGTTGCTGATCAGTTGCGGGCCGTGGCCGCCGTGGCTCGCATCGTACGCGCCGAGGGCCGGGTTCCACTGCAGCGCGTCCTGCTGGAGCGCCGCGATGTTGCCGGTATTCGTCGTCACCTGGTTGCCGACCGCCGTGATCGACTGGTTCAGCGCGTCGGTCGCCTTGCCGAGCTGGCCCGCGTTCACCGCGTCGTTCGCGGCCACGCCGTCCGCCACGTTGTGCAGGCCGACCGGCGCCGTTGCACCCGTGCCGCCGAGCGTGACGCCGCCGTGCGCATCATCGTCGTACTGCACCGCGTTCTTCGTCGCGTTGCCGATCTGGCTCGCGATCGACGTGCTCAGGTTGCCGAGCGTCGTGCTCAGGTTGTTCGTCACGCTCGTGCTCAGCGACGCGAGGCCGCCGTTCAATTGGCCGACGTTCACCGCATCGTGCGCGTCCTTGCCGTCCGCGACGTTACGCAGCGTGGTGCCGTCGGGGCCGGCGAACGTCACCGAGTCGAAGCCGCTCGCGCCGTCGTACTTCACGTTGCGCGTATCGGCCGCCTGCAGGCCGGCGATGTTCGAGGCCGCCGTGCTCAGCGATCCGTTGATGCCGGTCACGCTGTTCTGCAGGTTCGTGATGTTCGACGCCGCGGTCGAAAGAGACGTCTGCAGCGGCGCGATGCCGCCCTTCAACTGCCCGACGTTGACCGCATCGGTATCGGCGACGCCGGCGGCCACGCCGCCGATCGTCGTGCCGGTGGCGCCGTCGAGCGCGATCGCCGCATGCGAGTCGTCGGTGTATTTGACGACGTTCTGCGTCGCCGTGACGATGCTCGTGCTCAAGCTGTTGCCGACGCTGGTCACGCGCTGGTCGACGTTGGAGATCGTGGTCGACAGCGCATTGCCGACCGACGTCACGCGTGCGTCGACGTTGCCGATGCCCGTGCTCAGCGTAGTGTTCAAGTTCTTCAGTTGCTGGACGTTGACGGCGTCGGTATCGGCCGCGCCCGCCGCGACGTTCTTGAGCTGGCGTTCGCTGCCGAGCGCGCCGAACGAGACCGCGCCGCCGACCGGCGCGGCCGTGCCGCCGAACACCGGCGTGCCGCCGTTGTTCGCGCCGATGCTGCCCGAGCCGATCGCCACCTGGTTGTTGTCGTTCGTCTGCGCGCCGGCGCCGATCGCCACCGACTGCGTGCCGCCGGCGCGCGTCTGCGTGGCCGCGTCGTACGATGCGCCGGCCGATACGCCGTCGCTCGACGTCGGATTCGCACCGCCGATCGCGACCGAGCGGTCGCCGCTCGCGAGCGCCGAGTGGCCCAGCGCGATCGAGCTCGTGCCGTGCGCATCGGCGACGTTGCCGAGCGCCATCGAGAAATCGCCCACCGCCGCCGACTGGCGGCCGACCGCCAGCGACGTATTGCCTTGTGCCACCGCCACCGTGCCGATCGCGGTGGCCGAGTTCGCCAGCGCCTGCGAGCCGACCCCGATCGCGATCGCGCCGCCGCTGCCGCTGCTGCCCTTGCTGCCCGCGTTCGACTGGTCGCCGATCGCGATGCCGCTGGCGCCGGCCTTCGCGTTGGTGCCTTGCGTCACGTTGGTGGTGCTGACGGCCACGTAGCTGCCGTTCTTCGTCGCCACGCACAGCGGGTTGGTGCCGTCGATGCACTGGCCGTTCAGCGCGTTGTCCGGGTTGCCGCGGTCGACGAAATTGTCCGCGTGGGCGGCGCCGGCGATCAGCACACCCGCGCCGGTGAACATCGCGGCGGCGAGCGCCGAAATCTGCTTCCTCTTCATGGTCTTCTGCTCCGTTGTGTAGCGTCTGGTTTGAATACGGACTACTTACTTTTATTGACAGCTTCGACTTCGATTGCGACTTCGGTTCTGAAACGGATTCCGCCGCCGGGCTGGCCATGTCGACACGATGCGTATCGAGCACCCGTTTCGGCAGGGCGTTCGAGGGCCCCGGGCATGACGCCGGATCGATGTTCCGTTCCGTTAATTCGACAACTTCATCAGGAATACATATTGATTATTGTGGACGAGCTTTTCCCCGACTGAATCCCGAGATTCAATCCGCCGTCGTGACATCTCCGATTTTTTTGCCGCGCCGACCGCGACCTACCCCGCTTCTTTTATTTCATCTCCGGAAACCGGAGTTTCATTGCCGTGCGGCGAGCACTTGCCTGGACCGTCATCAATCGATGCGCAGCCCCCCCCCCGGGTCGGGCAACGTCCGTCACCGCTTGCGCTGCCCTGCTCCAACCGTCATTCAAAGTTCGGACGAATTATGAGACACGAGCCTGAATTATTAAAGGCGGCATTCTTTATAGATTGTAAAATTCAAAACATTCAATGAGTTACGATAAATACACCCATTCCGCAAACGATTTCGCGACAATGCAATTAATCCAGATCTTTTATCGGGCGGATAAATACTTTGCCCAAGCGGATTGAAATGATATTTTTTCTGAAAGCGACAATCGGCAAGCCGGCCGCAGGTGCGCATTCGCGACGAAAAATACGCGTAAACCACGAGGCTCGACGCGCATCGACGCTTCATGTTTCCTGTCGAAAACCGCCATTTTCGATAATCGAAAAGGAGGAATTGCGAGAATAGCGCCGCCATGGCTGGCCGGATTCGAAATATGCTCCTACAATTCCGCTCGCACCGATTCCGGCAGCCGCGGCCATCCTCGACGCGAGCACGGCAATCCCTCGCGTCCCGACCGACTCGGCGATCCAGACAGCGAACGCCGCGCGATACGTCGAACGGTTGCGTGCCGCGCGGGTCCGCCCGTGCCGGAATCGATGCGAGCGTGCGATGCGACGGGTGCATCGCCACAGAGCGGGCTCCGACGTTTCCTCCGCACCGGGCAGGCCACCCGCGGAAACGCAGCCAACCGCCTTTTCACCACAGGTGCACGATGCCTTCATCGATCTCCGCATTGAGCGACGCGCATATCCTGATCGTCGACGATCAACCCGACCAGCTCCGGTTGCTGACCGACATCCTGCGCAGCACGGGATGCCGGATCAGCATCGCATTCGACGGCGCGCAGGCGTGCCAGCGCGCGCAGGCGCTGAGGCCCGACCTGATCCTGATGGACGTGCGCATGCCGCGCATGGACGGCTTCACCGCGTGCCGCCTGCTGGCCGCCGATCCGCTGACGTACGCGATCCCCGTCATCTTCCTGACCGTGGCCGGCGCATTGCACGAGCGGCTCGAGGGGCTCGAGATCGGCGGCGTCGACTACGTGGTGAAGCCGTTCGAGCCGGCGGAAGTGATCGCGCGGATTCGCGTGCAGCTCTCGCGGACGCGACGCGAACGGCCGGCCGACCCTGAACCGGCGGAAAACCCGTTCGCCGGCGGCAAGGACGACGACATCATCGTGCGCGCGGCCATTCGCCACCTGTCGCGCCGGCTGAACGATCCGCCGACGGTGGAGGAACTGGCGCGCGCGGTCGGCACGCACGAGAAGCGCCTGTCGCGTGCGTTTCGCGACAATCTCGGCCAGACGGTGTTCGAATATCTGCGCTACGAACGGCTGCGCATCGCGCAGGATCTGCTGGATTCGACCACGCTCAGCATCGCCAGCATCGCGAAGGAAATCGGCTTTTCCACGCCGGCCAATTTCGCGACCGCGTTCCGCGAACGGTTCGGCATCACGCCAACGGAATGGCGGCGCCAGCGCGATACGGGCGCGCGCGCCGCTACCCGGCAGCCGCAACGCCGCGCGTAGGCCCGATGCGGCACGGTCACGCCTACCAGTTGTATTTCGCGCTGGCCAGCACGGTCCGCTCGTTGCCGAACACGCATACGGCATACGACTGGCAGCCGCTCACGTAGCGCCGGTCGAACAGGTTCGCGACGTTCACCGCGAAACGCCAGCGCGGCAGGTCGTAATGGATCGCGAGGTCGTAAAGCGTCGCGCTCGGCACCGTCAGCGAATTGTCGGGCGCGCCGGCCGACGCGCTCTGGTAGCGCACGCCGCCGCCGACGCCGAGGCCCGCCAGCGCGCCCGTGCGCCAGGTCCAGTCGGCCCACATCGACGCCATCTGCCGCGGCAGCGGCACGGACACCGGCCAGTGGTTCAGCGACGCGTCGTTCGCCTGCACGTTCTTGACGTCCTGATACGCATACGACGCGACGATCGACAACTCGCGCGTCACCTTGCCGACCGCGCTCAGCTCGATGCCGCGCGAGCGTATCTTGCCGGTCTGCACCGACGTCGTGGCGCTCGCGTCGAGATTCACCGGCGTCGGCGTCACGACGTTGGTCTGGTCGATCTGATACACGGCCGCATTCAGCATCAGGTTCCGGCCGGGCGGCTCCCAGCGCAGCCCGGCCTCCGTCTGTGCACCGCGCGTCGGCTTCGGCAGGCCGCCGCCGAACATCCGCACGCCGATGACCGGATCGAACGACGTCGAATAGCTGACGTACGGCGACAACCCGGCGTCGCCGCGATAGGTGAGCCCGACGCGCCCGGAGAACGCGCTGACGTCCTGCTGGGCATGCGTGCCCGCGGTGCGGTCGTCGAAGCGCGCATTCACGAAATCCTCGCGGCCGCCGAGCGTCAGCGTCCAGCGCCGCCAGCGGATCTGGTCCTGCGCGTACACGCCAACCGAGTTCATCGCCGTGTACTGATCGACGTGGCCGAGCGACGTCGGCCCGGCGAAGATCGCGGCCGTCACGGGCCGATAGACGGGGTGATACAGGTCGAGCGACGGGGCGAGCGCGAGCCATACGCTGTTGGTCGTCGTCTGCCGGTCGAATTGCACGCCGAACAGCAGCGTGTGTTCGAGCGGCCCCGTGCCGAAGTGCGCCTGCGCGTGATTGTCGACGTCGAGCCGGCTGTAGTTGAGCTGGAACAGCCCCGCGAAACGCATCATGTTCGTCGTGCTGCGCGGCCCGAGGCCGTTGCCGAACACCGTCGCGTCGTCGAGCGACAGATGCGACCAGCGCACATCCTGATGCAGCGTCCAGATCGCGTTCACGCGGTGTTCCAGCGCATAGCCGAGCGACCATTGCTTCTTGCGATAGTCGTTGAACGACGGGTCGCCCATGTAGAGGTCCTGCGACAGGCGGCCGTTCGGGTTCGGCAGCACCGTGCCCGACGCGGGCAGGAAGTTCGACGAGATGTCGCCGCTATCCTGCAGAAACGTCGCTGAGAACGTCAGCGACGTGTCGGCGTTCGGCCGCCACCGGAACGACGGCGCGAGCGCGACGCGCCGGTCGCCGTTCGGGCCGGTCACCGCATTGCCGTCGCGCGCGACGCCGACGAACCGGTACGCATACTTGCCGTCCGGGTCGAGCCTGTCGCCGACGTCGAGCATGGCCTGCTTGCGCGCATCGTTGCCGATCTGCACGCCGGCTTCGCGCACGCGCTCGCCGTTGGCCAGCTTCGTGTGCGCATCGACGATCGCGCCCGGCTCGCCCGCGCCGTACAGCACCGACGTCGGCCCGCGCAGCACCGCGATCGAGTCGATCGTGTACGGATCGACCCGCCAGTTCGCGATCACGGCCGTGTCCGGCGCCGGCAGCCCGTCGACGTACAGCGTCGGCGTGAAGCCGCGCAATGCCGCATACCAGTCGGTGCGGCTGTCGGCGCCGAACGTCGCGAAACCCGGCACGTAGCGCAACGCCTGGTTCAGGTCGGCCGCGCCGGTCATGTCGATCTGTTGCGCGGTCACGAAGTTGATCGTTTGCGGAATCTCGTCGATCGGCGTGTCGGTCTTCGTGCCGGTGGCGGTGCGCCGCCCGACGAGCCCGACGGACGAAGCGTCCGTCGGCCCTCGCACGTCGATGGCCGGCAGCACGGCCGCCGCCGCCGCGCCCGGCGCCGATGCCTGCGCGTGCGCGCCGCCCGCGGCGGCCACGCACAATGCCCCGCCGGCCGCGATCGCCCGCGCGCGCCGCCGCGCTCCTGTCTCCGTCCACATCGTGTCGATACTCCGTCGTGCTGGGTTGGCCCGTTCTGCCGGATCGGCGGACCGTATGTCGCCGGAGGGCCGCCCGATGATGTCGTGATTGTCGTGCTCGCGATGACGCTGCCGCGTCGTACGGCAAGCACCGGCCGATCGCGTCGTTCGCGAGCGCAGCGATCATACCGGCCGAACGTGGCGCGGTCTTTAAAAAATAATCCGGTCGGCACTGCCCGCAGGTTCAAAGTGGCGCATTGTCGATCCCGCGGGCGGCGGCGTCATCGCGGTCGCCGGTTCACGAAGGTGGCCCGCCGCACCGGCCGCCGGCGCAACCCGTACCCCGTCGCGCGCAGGCGGCCCGCGCCGCGGCACGCATCTTGCGCATCGCCGCGATCGCATCAGGCACCCCGGCGCAGCCGGGCATCGACGTGACACGCACATCCGGCAAAATTCACATCGGCATTTCGGGCTGGCGCTACGCGGGCTGGCGGGGCACGTTCTATCCGGACGACCTGAAGCAGGCGGCCGAGCTGCGGTACGCGTCGGGCCGGATGCAGACGATCGAGATCAACGGCACGCACTACAGCCTGCAAGCGCCCGACAGTTGGCGGCGCTGGTATGCCGATACGCCGCCCGGATTCGTTTTCAGCGTGAAAGGCTCGCGCTACCTGACGCACATGCTCCGCTTTCGCGACGAAACGGCCACGATCGCGTGCGCGAATTTTTTCGCTCAGGGCTTGTTCGCGCTGAAGGAGAAACTCGGGCCGCTGCTGTGGCAGTTCCCGCCGTCGCTGCGGTTCGACCCGGCGCACATGGAGCGCTTCCTGAGCCTGCTGCCGCCCGACACGGAAGCCGCGCTCGCACTCGTCCGCCGGCACGACGGGCGGGTGCGCGAGCCGTATTTGCGGATCGACCGCAAGCGGCCGTTGCGTCATGCGGTGGAAGTCCGCCACGACAGCTTCGTGGACCCGGCGTTCGTGAAGCTGCTGCGCCGCCACAAGGTGGCGCTCGTCGTGTCGGATTCGACCGAGGCGTGGCCGCAGTTCGAGGATCTGAGCGCGCGGTTCGTCTACATCCGGCTGCACGGCACCGAAACGAAGTATTCGGGCGAATACGCCGATGCGGCGCTCGAACGATGGGCGCGCAGAATCGAAGCGTGGAGCCGGGGCACGCAGCCCGACGATGCGCGCCTCGCCGCACCGGCGCTGCAACCGCCGCGTGCGCAGACGCGCGACGTCTACTGTTATTTCGACAACGACACGAAAACGCAGGCGCCGTTCGATGCCGGGCGGCTGATGGCGCGGCTCGGACTGCATGCGCATGATGCGGTAACCGAATGAAATGCTCGGCGCGCCGCGGGCATCGGGCACGCCGTCCGGGCACCGCGTGGGCGGGCGCGCAATATGCTCCGGTTCTCCCGGCTCGCGCCCTTCATCGCGCCCGCCGTGTGCGCCCGGTAAATCTTGCATGACCGGTAACCGGCGCCATGGGGCCAACACTGCAAGGAGAAAAGCGATGACCCTGCTTATCTATCTGGTGGGATGGATCATTTTCATCGGCGGCGTCGCCTGGGGTTTGATGACGCTGCATGTCGCGCAGTACGTCATCGAGATCGTGGCCGTCATCCTGTTCGGCATCGCGGTCATCACGGGCGCGACGCGCGCCCGGAATCGCGACCGGTCGTAGCGCGGCGCGCATGCCGCGCGCTCGCTGATCGCGGTGACCACGCTGACCGCGGTGCGATGCCGGATGCATGCCGACGGCCGCGTCCGCGCCAACCGTTCCACGCGTCGGGCCGCGCTGCGATGAGGAGTGGTGCGCGACGGCGCGCGCCAGATAGTAGGCAACGCGTGCGTTCTTTGCATCGGCGGCGACAGGTGCGCTACGCTCCATTCGACCTCGTATCGCGGGTCAAAATTTAAGCGCTTAAACACTCAGAAGCCGACCCCGCGTCCGACGGGGTCCATCACACGGAGGATGACGATGAACAGACGATCGATGCTGCGCTGGAGCATGTCGAGCGCGGCGCTTGCGTGCCTCGACCTGGCTGGCCCGCTGCCCGCCTTCGCACAACCCGCCCCGCGCCGTGCGGCGGCGAGCCCATTCGCGATGGGGGCCGACATCTCGACGTTGCCGGAACTCGAAGCGCATGGCGCGGCCTTCTTCGACCGCGGCGGCGCGCCGCGCGACTGCCTGAAGATTCTCCGCGCGCACGGCGTCGACTCGATCCGGATCAAGGTCTGGAACGATCCCGGCAATCCGGATTTCTTCCCCGCGAACCAGAGCGCTGCAGCGGGCTACAACAATGCCGCGCACGCCGTTGCGCTCGCGCAGCGCGCAGCCGCGCTCGGCATGCGCATCCTGATCGACTTCCACTACAGCGACTGGTGGGCCGACCCCGGCAAGCAGTATCCGCCGCATGCATGGGCCGGCAAGAGCCTGACCGAAACCTGCGCGCTGCTGTCGGCGTACACGACCGACGTGCTGCGCCGGCTGCAACGCGCCGGCGTGCGCCCGGAGTGGGTGCAGATCGGCAACGAGATCACGGGCGGCATGCTGTGGCCGCTCGGCCGCTACGACCAGTGGGACAACCTCGCGCAGTTGCTGAAAACCGGCCACGACGCGGTGAAGGCCGTCGATCCGCGCATCAAGGTGATGCTGCACATCGACAGCGGCGGCGACAACGGCAAGAGCCGCTGGTGGTTCGACAGCGCGACGCAGCGCGGCGTCGCGTTCGACGTGATCGGCCTGTCGTACTACCCGCAATGGCAAGGCGCGCTCGACGATCTGCGCAACAACGCGAACGATCTCGCGGTGCGTTACGACAAGGAACTGATCGTCGTGGAGACCGCCTATCCGTGGACCACGAGCGACGGCGATTCGGAGCCGAACGCGATGACGAACACCGGATCGACGACCTTCCCGCCGTCGCCGGCCGGCCAGGCGCAATTCCTCGCGGCGGTCGTCGATATCGTGAAGGGCGTGCCGGGCAATCGCGGCAAGGGCGTATTCTGGTGGGAGCCGGAATGGATTCCGACGCCGGGTGTCGGCTGGAAGCTCGGTGCGGGCGACCAATGGGACAACAACACGCTGTTCGATTTCCACGGTCACGCACTGCCGTCGCTCGACGCGTTCCGGCAGCGCTGACGCGTCACGGCATCGCTGCTTCACCGCACCGGCGCATGCCGCGTCAGTGCGGTGAATCGAAGCCGCGGCGCGCACTGCCCGTACCGCTCTCACCGTCGGCGCCGCCCCGCTCGCCGTACGCATCCACGGCGAGCAGCGCGCACGCCACGAGCGCGAGCCCGCAGCATCCGGCAAACGTCGCGCGATAGCCGAACAGATCGACGCACGCGCCCGACAGCACCCCCGATGCGATCGAGCCGACCCGCGCCGTGCTGAAGAACATCGCGGTCGCGGTGCCGGGGCGCGTGGGCATCAGGTCGCACACGCGCGTCATCCCGAGACACGACGTGATCGCGACCACGCATGCGCTCAGCAGTTGCAGCGGCAGGATCAGGTTCGCGCGCGTCACCGCCGCGAGCCCGATGAAATATGCGGCATGCACGAGCGCGCACGCGGTCAGCCAGCGCGCCTTGTCGAGGCGCGTCGAGCGCATGCCGAGCCACAGCATCATCGGAATCTCGAGCAGCGCGGCCAGCCCGAGCGCGGCCGACACGTTCGCCGGCGTGCCGCCGAGCGCGCGCACGATATAGAGCGGCAGCACGATCATCGTCGCGTTCGCCGCGAGCCCGATCAACGTGAGCGCGACGAGGGTGCGCAGCACGCTGGCGCGCGGCGCGACGGCCATCGCCGCACGCGCATCGTCAGGCGGTGGCCCGGCGCGATCCATTGCCCGCACGTGCACGGCCGCGGGCCGCCGCGCCGGCTCCGGAATCCGTGCGACGATCGCCGCGCATGCGACGAAGCCCGCGGAAGCCGCAAGAAAGAGTCCGGTAAAACCCGTCTGCGCGAGCATCAGCGCACCGAGCGCGGGACCGAACACCCACGCGATCGACAGCATCGTGCGCAGCGCGGCCGATGCAAGCTCGCGCTGTGCATCGTCGGCGACGGGCAGCACCGCGCGTGCGAACGAGAAGATCTGCGACAGCGACACGGCGCCCGCGCCGAGCAGGATCGTGCCGGCGGCGATCACCGGCCCATGCGCGCGCAGCACGCACAGCAGCGCAAAGCCGAGCGCGGCAGCCGCGAGCGACACCACGAGCAGCGGCCGGTGCCGATCGCGACGGTCGGACCAGCGTCCGGCCCACGTGCTCGCGACGACGCCGCTCGCCGCGATCAGCGTCAGGAAGACGCCGGCCAGAAACGGCGACATCCCCGCCGCCTCGACGGCGAACAGCGACAGGTACGGCGCGGTGAACGACATCGCGACGCCGAGCATCAGCGCCGCCGCGGAAAGCGGCACGAAGTACGCGATTCCCGCAAGGCGCGCGAAATGCAACCGCGGCGACCGCAACGACTGCATCGCGTCAGTCCGGCTCGACCCAGGCGGCCACGTCGACCGCGCCGAGGTCGCGGCTGCCGAGCACGAAGCGCGCACCGCCCGGCGCGGGCAGCATGCATGGCGTGTCACCGTAGTTGAACGCGAACGTGACGCGCCCGCGTCGACGCAACCGCACACCGTCCGGCAGCGCGTACGCTTGCAACCCCGCATCGCGTGCGCAGCGGGCAACGATCGCGCGCAACAGCGTCCGATCGAAACAGGCAGTCGCCATCGTCACGTGAGCGCGCCGCACGAGCGCCGGCACACCGTCGTCGCATGCGGCCAGTACGTCGACGCCCGGCGCCGCGTCCATATCGACGTGATCGCGCCATTTCAGCGCATGACCATCGACGCCGTCGAACGACACACGCGGCGCGAGCGACGGCCGCAGCGACTCGACCTGGCCAATCCGCACCGGTAGCACGTTGCGCAGCTTGCCGGGAGCGAGACCCGGCGCGATCGCGAATTCCGCGGTGCGCGAACCCGTGCGCGGCCCGAACAGCCAGTGGGCGTGTCCGCTCGCGGCCTGCTCGACGATGCGATCCGTGACGACCGGCAGCGTCGGCGCGACGACGAACGCATAACGCGACACGTCGGCGCCAGCCGCGACGATATCGACGTCGAGGCCCAGCTCGCGCAGCGCGCGATACCAATCGAACACGTGCTGTTGATAGTCGAAATCGGCGCCGTGCGGCTGGATCCGGATCATCCAGTCGGCCTCGTAGTCGAACAGCAGCGCGACGCGGGCCGTGTCACGCTCGCCGGCGACGAGCGCGGGATCCAGCGCGGCGATCTCGCGTGCGACGCGCGCCACTTCGTGACCGCCCGGCGACAGCCGGTCGTCCGGCGCGTTGAGTCCCGAATGCAGTTGCTCCTGCGCATGCGGATACTGCCGCCACCGGAAATACGACACGAGCTCCGCGCCGTGCGCAAACGCTTCCCACGTCCACAGCCGCACCGCGCCCGCGTGCGGCACCGGGTTGTAAGGCCCCCAGTTGACGGGCCCCGCCTGCTGCTCCATCACCCACATCCGGCCGTTGCCGACCCCGCGATACAGGTCGTGCGAGAACGCCGACACGTCCGGATGCCCGGTGCGGGCCCAGCGTTGCTTGTCCGCTTCATCGAGCGGCAGCACTTCAGTGCGCGGCACCGGATAGCTGTCCCACGCGGCGACGTCGAGGCCACCGCGCGCGAACGCGTAATGATCGAACTCGGCGAAAAAACCCATGAAGTTATGCAGCACGTCGCGACCCGGCGCGTGCGGACGGATCGCGTCGACCTGCGCGGCATGAAACCGCGCGACCTCGTCGGACTGATAGCGCCGGAAGTCGAGCAGGTGGGCGGGATTCGCGTCGGTCGGCGTATGACGCGGCAGTTCGATCTCGTCGAAGCCGCGATATTCCATGCTCCAGAACACGTTGCCCCACGCGCGGTTCAGCGCGTCGATATCGCCATGACGCGTGGCGAGCCACGTGCGGAAACCCTGGAGTGCCGCCTGTGTATAGCTCGGCAACGTGTTGTGACAGCCGAGTTCATTGTCGGTCTGCCACGCGATCACCGCCGGATGCGCGCCGTAGCGCCGCGCCATCGCGTCGGCAATGCGCACGCAGTGCTCGCGATACACGGGGCTCGCGATGTCGTAATGGCGACGCGAGCCGAACTGCCACACCGCGCCATCGACACCCACCGGCAGAATCTCCGGATGACGATCGACGAGCCACTTCGGCGGCGCGGCGGTCGGCGTGCCGAGTACGATCTTCAACTGCTGGCGTGCGAGCGTGTCGATCGCGTCGTCGAGCCATGCCCAGTCGTAACGGCCGGGCTCCGGCTCCATCCGGCTCCACGCGAATTCGGCGATCCGCACGCGCGTCAGGCCCAGTTCGGCCATGCGCCGCGCATCGCGATCCCATTGTTCGCGCGGCCAGTGTTCGGGGTAGTAGCAAACGCCGAGGTGCATCGTGGATTCCTTGGAGAAAGAGGATGGACGGGTCAGCCCTTGGTCGCGCCGAACGTGAGCCCTGCGACGAAGTGCTTCTGCATCGCGAAGAACATCAGCACCGACGGTAGCGCGGCGAGCACGGAGCCTGCCGACACGATGTTCCAGGCGGTCGTCCACTGCCCTTTCAGCGCGGCGACGCCGACGGTGATCGGCGCCGCGTCGTCGCCTTGCGTGAGGCACAGTGCCCAGAAGTAGTCGTTCCACACGAACGTGAACACGAGGATCGCGAGCGCCGCGAGCGCGGGCCGCACGAGCGGCAGCACGACGCGCCAGTAGATCGCCCACTCGGACGCGCCCTCGACGCGCGCGGCCTCGATCAGCTCGAACGGCAGCTCGCGGATGAAGTTGCGCAGGAACAGCGTGCAGAAGCCGGTCTGGAACGCGGTGTGGAACAGCACGAGCGCCCATACGGTGTTGTACAGGCCGACGGCGAGCATGATCTGCCGCACCGGGATCATCAGGATCTGGATCGGCACGAAGTTGCCGGCGACGAACAGCCCGAGCAGCACGAGATTGCCGCGGAACCGGTAGTTCGCGAGCGCGTGCCCCGCGAGCGACGCGAGCAGGATCGACGCGGCGACCGACGGCACCGTGATCAGGAGGCTGTTCGCGAAGTAGTGGAGCATCGGCGTCTGCGTGAGCGCGGCGCCGTAGTTGTCGACGAGCGCGAACTGCTTCGGCCAGCTCCAGTAATGACCTGCCATGATCTCGTCGGTCGAGCGGATCGACGTGACGAGCACCGCGAGCAGCGGCACGAGCCACAGCGCGAGCGCACACGGCAGCGACAGCCGGTACAGCAGGCGGGCGGGACGTCCCCAGCGGGACACGGGCATCGGATACATTTGCGATCCTTACGATTCGACGCGCACCAGCTTGCGCAGCTGCCACACGATATAGACGAGCATGATCGCGAACAGCACGACGGCGATCGCGGCCGAATAGCCTTCGCGGTAGTACTTGATCGCCTGGTCGACCATGAAGTACGCGAGCACGGTCGAGCTGTCGAACGGGCCGCCGCCCGTCATCACCGAGATCAGGTCGAAGCTGCGCAGCGCGCCGATCACGGTCAGCACGACCGCCATGAACGTCGCGGGCCGCAGTTGCGGCAGGATCACGTGCCACATCAGCGTGAAGCCGCGCGCGCCTTCCATCCGCGCCGCTTCGACGATCTCGCCGTTGATGCCGGTGAGCCCGGTCAGGTACAGGATCATGCAGAACGGGATCTGCGGCCACAGCGCGGCGACGATCACACCGTAGGTCGCATAGCGCGGATCGCCGAGCACCGGGATCCCGTGCCCGACGATCAGCTTCAGCAGCCCGAACGTCGGGTCGTAGAACCACGAGAACACGAGGCCAACGACGACGCCCGGCAGCACGAACGGCGCGAAGAACAGCGACTTCACGAGCCGGATGCCGAACACGTTCTGGTTCAGGTACAGCGCGAGCGCGAGGCCGAGCGGCGGCGCGGCGAGGAACAGCGCGAGCCACAACACGTTGTTCTTCAGCGCGACGGTGAACGTATCGGACTGCAGCAGCTCGCGATAGTTGTCGAGTCCGGCGAACGTCATCGGCGTCATCCCGTCCCACTGATGGAAGCTCAGCCAGATGCTGCTGACGATCGGGTACAGCACGAACACGGTGAAGAGCGCGAAACCCGGCAGCACGAACCACAGGGCCGCGCGATTGCGCCGCCGCGCGAGCGACGCGCGCGCAGGCCGCCGTGGGCCGGCATCGCGGCGCGCGGCGCTTTCGGACAGGCTGGTTGACATGAGATGACCTTCGATGAAACGAACGTGACGGTGACGACGCAGCACCGGGCCGACATCCTCGCCGGCCCGGCCGCGCGGCGCATTACTTCCGGTAGATGCGCTTGCGCGTCTGCTCGAGGCGTTGCAGGATCGCATCGAGCTGCGTCGGGTCGGACAGGAACTGCTGCATCGCCTTCATCCCCTCGTCCGCCATTTCCTTCGTCATGTCGCGATCGTAGAACTGCGCGATGCCGCCCGGCGTCGTCGCGAGCGTATGGAATCCGATCTTCGAGATCGGGTCCTGCGGCTCCGGCGCCTTGTTGTTCGACGGCAGTTGCCCCATCCCCTTCGCGAACTCGCCGCTGACCGCCGGCTGCCCCATGAACGCGAGGAAGCGTCGCGCATCGGCCTTGTTGTGCGCTTTCGCCGGCACGATCAGCACGTTGACCGGGCCGTCCTCGGCAAGCGGCACCGACGCGTCGATCACCGGAAAGCGGAAGAAGCTGATCGGGTTACGCGTCGCGCTCAGCAGTCCTGCCGAATACCAGGTGCCCATCAGCGTCATCGCGGCCTGACCGTTGACGATCAACGGGCTCAGCGAATCGACGTCGTAGGACAATGCGTTGTCGATGAAATACTTGTCGTCGATCAGCTTCTTCCATGCTGCGTACACGGCCCGCACGCGCGGATCGGTATAGGCGACGTCGCCGGCCATCAGCTTCTGGTGGAACGCATAGCCGTTGATCCGCAGGTCGAGGTAGTCGAACCACGCGGCGAGGGTCCATGCATCGCGCGCGGCCACCGCGATCGGCGCGATGCCGGCCGCCTTCAGCTTGCGGCACGCGTCGAGAAACTGCGGCCAGTCGGCCGGCTCGACGTGAATGCCGGCCTTCTCGAACAGGTCCTTGCGATAGAACAGCCCGTACGCGTCATAGCCGAGCGGCAAACTGTAGAGCTTGCCGCCGTAGGTCGACGACTGCCTGACGGACGCATACGTGTCGTTCCAGCCGTTCTTCCGCCAGTCCGCGCTCAGGTCCTCGATCAGCCCACGCTTCGCGAAATACGCGAGCCGCTCGCCGTTATTCCAGCTCAGCACGTCCGGCGGATCGGTCGCGAGCCAGCCGGACATCTGCACCTTGTACGCCTCCTCGCCGACGTAGCTGACCTTCAGGTCGATATCCGGATTCGCCTTGCGGAACCGGTCGAACGCGGCCTGCCACGTCGCGCGCTGGTTGCCGCGCGCGGCGACGTTCACTTTCAGCGTGCCCGCGTCGGCCGCGCCCGCGGCGCACGCCGCGGCAGTCGTCAGGGCAAGCAGCAGTCGGCTCGCACGAAATCTCATCGTTGTCTCCTGATATTGGTGTGTTGAATGCCGCGTCGCACGCGGCCGGTCGGCATGGCGCCGCTACGCGAACGCCGCTTCGGCGTGAAGGGCCGGCAACGCGATGCCGGCTTCGTCGAACAGATGGCAACTCGACGGCGGCACGAGAAACGCATGCCGTTCGCCGCGCCGCAACGCGGCCTGCCCCGGCAATTTAGCGAGTAGCGGCACACCGTCGGGCTGGTCGAGATGCACGTATGCGGCTTCGCCGAGCTGCTCGACGAGCGCGATGTCGCGCACGATCGACGGCAAGCCGGCATCGCCGGACGCGGCGAGCAGCAGGTGCTCGGGACGAATCCCGAGCGTCACGCGCGCACCGCGGCCGACGTGGCGCGGCAACGCGCGATCGCGCAGCGTCAGCGTTTCGCCGGTGCCTTCCAGCGTCAGCCGGCAGCCGTGCACCTCGCCCGCGTCGACGACTGCCGGCAGGAAGTTCATCCGCGGCGAGCCGATGAAGCCCGCGACGAAGCGGTTGGCCGGCCGGTGATACAGCTCGAGCGGCGCACCGGCCTGCGCGATGCTGCCGAAGCGCGCGACGTCGTCGCCCGCATGCAGCAGCACGATCCGGTCGGCCAGCGTCATCGCCTCGATCTGGTCGTGCGTGACGTAGACCGAACTCGATTGCGTGAAGCGCGCGTGCAGCCGCGCGATTTCGACCCGCGTCTGGCCGCGCAGCGTCGCGTCGAGATTCGACAGCGGCTCGTCGAACAGAAACACGCGCGGTTCGCGCACGATCGCACGGCCGATCGCGACGCGCTGGCGCTGCCCGCCGGACAATGCCTTCGGCTTGCGATCGAGCAGCGCTTCGAGCTGCAGCACACGCGCGGCCTCGGTCACGCGGCGGCGGATCTCGTCCTTCGGCGTGCCGGCGATCCGCAACCCGAAACCGATGTTGTCGAACACGGTCATGTGCGGAAACAGCGCATAGCTCTGGAACACCATCGCGACGCCGCGCGCCGCGGGCGGCGTGTCGTTCATCCGCGCGCCGCCGATCCGCAGCTCGCCCTCGGTCACGTCCTCGAGCCCGGCGATCATCCGCAACAGCGTGGATTTTCCGCAGCCCGACGGACCGAGAAACACGCAGAATTCGTGCGACGCGATCTCGAGGTTCACGTCGCGCAGCACCGGCGCATGGTCGCCGTAGCGCTTCGAGACGTCCTTCATTGAAATGGCGGTCATCGCGCTCTCCTGTCGTCCGTCACACGCATCGGATCGGAAAATTTAAACGCTTAAATTTTGATGGCGCGATTCGCCCGCTTCGCCGTACCATGTCGTCTCCTTCCTCTGATGTATCGAGAAATTAGCGTATCGGCTACCGCCGTGCAACTTGTGGGACGCACTCCCAGAATATGAGCAGACACTCTCCCGCTTCACTTCCGCTGCATCACGCCAGCCGGCCGATCGGAGGCCGCGCATGGTGACGCTCGCGCAAGTCGCGCAGCGCGCGAACGTCACGGCGGCGACCGTCTCGAACGTGCTGCGCAATCCGCAGAAGGTGAAGCCGGCGACCGTCGAACGCGTGATGGCGGCGATCCGCGAACTCGGCTACCGGCCGAACCTGACCGCGCGCGCGCTCGCCGAGGGCCGCACGTCGACGCTCGCGCTGATGCTGTCGAACATCACGAACCCGTTCTATCCGGAATTCGTGCTGGCAGCCGAGCGCGAGGCGCGCAAGCGCGGCCATTACCTGCTCGTGTCCAATACCGACGACGATCCGGCGATCACCCGCAACTACCTCGAGCGGATCGCGGGG
The DNA here is from genome assembly GCF_020419985.1 of Burkholderia sp. AU32262. Lineage (NCBI taxonomy): Bacteria > Pseudomonadati > Pseudomonadota > Betaproteobacteria > Burkholderiales > Burkholderiaceae > Burkholderia > Burkholderia sp. AU32262. Next base: position 1,206 of record NZ_JAIZRS010000012.1, on the reverse strand, counting down.
ACGCTCGCGGCCGGTGCGATCGTGATGAACACCGATCTCGCCGAAGCCGAACTCGCCGACATCGCGCGTCACGGCGCATCGATCGTGCTGTGCATGTGGGAACACGTGCATGCGTCGCGTTCGCTGCCGTGCGTGACCGTCGATTTCGCGGCGGCGGGCGCGCTGGCGGCCGCGCATCTGTCCGGGCTGCGACATCGCGCGTTCGGCGCGCTCGTCGGCAAGGGGTCGGGCGGTCCGCAGTCGGTGCGGCTGCGCGGTTTCGCCGACGAACTCGCGGCACGCGGCCACCCCGCGAATGCGCTGACGACCGTATCGGCGCACGACTCGATCGAAGGCGGCTACGAAGCGGCCGCCGCGTTGCTGCGGCAGCAGCCTGGCCTCACCGCGCTGTTCGCGACCAACGACCTGATGGCGATCGGCGCGATGCAGGCCGCCGCCGATCTCGGCCTGCGCGTGCCGGCCGATCTGTCGGTCGTCGGCATGACCGATATCCAGCTCGCCCACCAGTTCCGTCCCGCGCTGACCACGGTGCGGTTCCCGACCGCGCAGATCGCCGCGCGGGCGATCGCGCTGACGCTCGACATGATCGACGGAATCGAGCCGGCCGTGGCCGTGCATACGATCGGCGCGCCCGAGCTCGTCGTGCGCGAATCGACCGGGACGGCGCCGGACTGACGGTTCGATACGCACGCGCTTGTGCATGCGGCGTATGCGTCGGGAATGAACGACGTGGCGTCGGTCGCGCGGGTCCCGTTCTCTCATTCGACCACGACGGCGGAAAGCGGCACATCGCGACCTTCGACGGGCGGCAAACCGATGCGGACGGGAAGAGATCGGGAAGTGCGGGATGGCCGCATCCGATGCCGGAGTTCCCCGAAACACAAAAGGACGCGTCACCGACGCCGCGCGATTCGACGCTCGGCCGACCGGGTTGAGCGACGCCGGCGTGCCGCCGATCGCGCCGGCGGTGGCCAACGGTGTGTTCGTGCTGACCAGGCGAGCACGGTGCCGAAATTCCTGCGGCCGAAACGGCGCGCGGGCATCACGTGCATCGACGAACTGAAGAAAGGAACGGTGACCTAGTGTCCTGTTCCGTTGTTAACTGGTCTATCTTCGCGTAGCATGTTGACGTCAACGGAACGGGAGACGTCAGCATGGCGATGGGACGACCGAAGGCGGAACTGGTGCTGAGCGAAGACGAGCGTT
>NZ_JAIZRS010000011.1:0-212541 GCF_020419985.1 Burkholderia sp. AU32262 | reverse complement strand
ACGTTCCGCGGCTCGGACAAGCGCGGCGGCGCGAACGGCGCGCGCATTCGTCTCGCGCCGCAGAAGGACTGGGAAGTGAACCAGCCGGCGGCGCTCGCGGCGGTGCTCGAAACGCTCGAAGGCGTGCGGAAGGCGTTCAACGATGCGCAGACGGACGGCAAGAAGGTGTCGCTGGCCGACCTGATCGTGCTGGCCGGCGCGGCCGGCGTCGAGCAGGCGGCGAAGAACGCGGGTGTCGCGATCACGGTGCCGTTCGCGCCGGGCCGGATGGATGCGTCGCAGGAAGAAACCGACGTCGACGCGATGGCGGTGCTCGAGCCGGTGGCGGACGGGTTCCGCAACTACCTGAAGCACGCGTACAAGACGCCGGCCGAGGCGCTGCTGGTCGACAAGGCGCAGCTGCTGACGTTGACGGCGCCGGAGATGACCGTGCTGGTCGGCGGCCTGCGCGTGCTCGGCGCGAACGTCGGCGACTCGAAGCACGGCGTGTTCACCGATCGTCCGGGCACGCTGACGAACGACTTCTTCGCGAACCTGCTCGACATGGGTACGGAGTGGAAGCCGGTGTCGGGCGCGAACGACGTGTTCGAGGGGCGCGACCGCGCGACGGGCGCGGTCAAGTGGACGGGCACGCGCGTCGACCTGATCTTCGGCTCGCACTCGCAGTTGCGCGCGCTGGCCGAGGTGTACGGCAGCGCGGATGCGAAGGAGAAGTTCGTGCGCGACTTCGTGGCCGCCTGGAACAAGGTGATGAACCTCGACCGCTTCGATCTCGCGTGAACCCGACCGCATCCTGATGCGGTGATGCAGTCACGCAGTAACGTGACGCGGCCGGTCGAACGACCGGCCGTTTCTTCTCTGAACGATGTCTTGTCGAAGGAGTGACGACCATGACCCAGATGATGCTCAACGTGCGCGCCGCGGCGTCGCCCATTCTGCGATCGCCGGTCGAGCTGGCGCGTTACACCGTTGGCTTCGCGATCGTCGTCGGCGGGGCGGCGGAACTGGTCTCGCAGGCGCTGCACGTGCTCGGGCCGTTCATGTCGATCGCCGGCGGTTGAGTGCGGCGACGCCTTCGCGACGTTAAACTGGCGAGTCGCGAACGGATGCCGCGCGACGCGGCATGCGGCTTGCTCGACGCATTTTCGCCGGTTCAACATTTCGAATGAGGAGTCTCGAAGATGGCCAAGAAAGGCAACGCCACGCAAATCAACATCGGTATCAGCGACAAGGACCGCAAGAACATCGCGGACGGCCTGTCGCGCCTGCTTGCCGATACGTTTACGCTGTACCTGAAGACCCACAATTTCCACTGGAACGTGACCGGACCGATGTTCAACACGCTGCACCTGATGTTCGAGGAGCAGTACAACGAACTGTGGCTCGCGGTCGATTCCGTTGCCGAGCGCATTCGCACGCTGGGCGTCGTCGCGCCCGGCACGTTCGCCGATTTCGCGAAACTGTCGTCGGTGCCCGAAGCGAAGGGCGTGCCGGCCGCCGAGGACATGATCCGCCAGCTCGTCGAAGGGCACGAGGCGGTCGTGCGCACCGCGCGCGAGATCTTCCCGATCGCCGACGCGGCGAGCGACGAGCCGACCGCCGACCTGCTGACCCAGCGTCTGCAGACGCATGAAAAGACCGCATGGATGCTGCGGTCGCTGCTCGCGTAAGCTTCGCGCTGCCGCGGACTTCAGGCCGGCCCGATGCCGGCCGGTCTCGAATCTGTCCCCGGATCGATGCGTGCGACCGTGCGGCCACGCTTAGCGGGCCGCGGCGGCCAGCCGGCCCGCCTCGGCCGCCGGCCGCGCGTCGCGCCGACATGACGCGGAGCTCCGCTCGGCTCTAAAATGCCGGGATTCCCTTCCCGGTGCTTGACCATGCTTGCCCGCTTCCCCCTGTATCTGCGGCTCGTCCGGATGGACAAGCCGATCGGCAGCCTGCTGCTGCTGTGGCCGACGCTCAACGCGCTGTGGATCGCATCGGACGGCCACCCGCGCTGGCCGCTGCTCGTGATCTTCGTGCTCGGCACGCTGCTGATGCGCTCCGCCGGCTGCGCGATGAATGACTACGCCGACCGCGATTTCGACCGCCACGTGAAGCGCACGGCCGACCGGCCGCTGACGTCGGGCAAGATCCGGGCGTGGGAAGCCGTCGCGATCGCGGTCGGGCTGTCGTTCATCGCGTTCCTGCTGATCCAGCCGCTCAATACGCTGACGAAGGAACTGTCGGTCGTCGCGCTGTTCGTCGCCGGTTCCTATCCGTTCATGAAACGCTTCTTCGCGATTCCGCAGGCGTATCTGGGCATCGCGTTCGGCTTCGGCATCCCGATGGCGTTCGCGGCCGTGCAGGACACGGTGCCGGTACTGGCCTGGGTGATGCTGGTCGCGAACATCTTCTGGTCGGTCGCGTACGACACCGAATATGCGATGGTCGATCGCGACGACGACATCAAGATCGGCATCCGCACGTCGGCGCTGACGTTCGGCCGCTTCGACGTCGCGGCAGTCATGCTGTGTTACGCGGTGACGCTCGGCATCTACGTGTGGATCGGCGTGACGCTGGGTTTCGGCCTCGCGTACTGGGCGGGCTGGGCGGCGGCGGTCGGCTGCGCGCTGTATCACTACACGCTGATCAAGGATCGCGAACGGATGCCGTGCTTCGCGGCGTTCCGCCACAACAACTGGCTCGGCGGCGTGTTGTTCGCGGGCATTGCCGTGCAGTACGCGCTGGCGGCGGTCTAGCGATACATCTCGACGATGAAGAGAAGCGGCCCAACAAGGCCGCTTTTGTTTGATCCGTTGAGAACCACGTATTGGGTGGCGACGGTTGGGGCGTGTCCGCCGATTGCAATCGGCTACGGCTACGCGCGACCGAGCTCGTCGCCCATTTCCTTCGCGCGCGCTTCGGCCGCGAGCGCGCCGCGCACGATCGCTTCCTTCACGCCCTGCGCGTCGAACGCCGCGAGCGCGGCGGCCGTCGTGCCGCCTTTCGACGTCACGCGTTCGCGCAGCACGCTCGCCGGTTCGCCCGACTGCGCGGCGAGTTGCGCGGCGCCGGTGAACGTCGCGACCGCGAGCGCGCGGCCCTGCTCGTCGTTCATGCCGAGGCGGCGCGCGGCTTCCTGCAGCGCTTCGATGAAATAGAACACGTACGCGGGGCCGCTGCCCGAAATCGCGGTGACCGCGTCGAGCTGCGATTCGTCGTCGAACCATACGATCTCGCCGACCGCGCCGAGCACGCTCGACGCGAGTTCGCGGCCCGCGGCGTCGACGCCCGGCAGCGCGGCCAGGCCCGTCACGCCCATGCCGACCAGCGCGGGCGTGTTCGGCATCGTGCGCACGACGCGCGCGTAGCCGCCGAGCCAGCGGGCGAGATCCGTGCCGCGGATGCCGGCCGCGATGCTGATCACGAGCTGCGATTTCAGGTGCGGCGCGAGCGCCTGCGCGACGTCGTGCAGCACCTGCGGCTTCACCGCGAGCACGATCGCGTCGTAATCGGCGAGCGTCGCGTCGACGGTCGCGCCGGTGCGCACGCCGAATTGCTGCGCCGCGCGCGCACGGACTTCTTCGTTGACGTCGATGGCATACAGGCCGTCCGCGGCGACGCCGCGCTTGATCAGGCCGCCGATCAGGGCCGCGGCCATGTTGCCGCCGCCGATGAATGCGATTTTCATGATGTCGGGAATGAGCGAGTGAATGAACGGAAAGGCGGAAAAGGGCGCGGCGTTCAGTGCGCGTAATCGCGCGCGCCAAAGATCGCGGTGCCGATGCGCACGATCGTCGCGCCCTCGAGCACAGCCGCCTCGATATCGGCGGACATGCCCATCGACAGCGTGTCGAGCGGCAGGCCGTCGGCGCGCAACGCGTCGAACAGCGCACGCAGCGCGCGATGCGGCGCGCGTTGCGCGTCGGTGTCGCCGGCCGGTTCGGGAATCGCCATCAGCCCGCGCAGCCGCAGCGACGGCAGCGCGGCGACCGCCCGCGCGACCTCGGCCACGTCGGCCGGCGCGACGCCGCTTTTCGACGCCTCGCCGCTGATGTTCACCTGCACGCACACGTTGAGCGGCGGCAGGTGGGCGGGGCGCTGTTCCGACAGGCGCTGGGCGATCTTCAGCCGGTCGACCGAATGGACCCAGTCGAAGCGCTCGGCGACGGGGCGCGTCTTGTTCGATTGCAGCGGCCCGATGAAATGCCATTCGAGGCTCGCGCGCAGGTCGGCGAGCGCGTCGATCTTGTCGATCGACTCCTGCACGTAGTTTTCGCCGAACGCGCGTTGCCCGGCCGCATGCGCGGCGCGCACGTCGTCGGCCGGAAACGTCTTCGACACGGCGAGCAGCGAGACGGTGGCGGGGTCGCGGGCGGCCGCGCGGGCGGCGTCGGCGATGCGGCGGTGAACGGAGTCGAGACGGGCGGCGAGATCGGACATGACGGGCACGAAAGCGGGCACGGAGGCAGCACGGAAGCGGGTATGAAGCCGATGCGCGGCGACGCGCCGCGCATCGATCCGCTCATTATACGGACGGCGCGCGCCGGCACGTCGCGCGCGTGAACAGGCCCTAACCGTACAGCAGATGCTCGACGAGCTGGACCCAGTGGGCGACCGGCACCTGCGTGCCGCTTTGCAGATGCGCGATGCAGCCGATGTTGCCGGACACGATCATCTGCGGCTCGAGCGCTTGCAGCTTCAGCAGCTTCTGCTTGCGCAACCGGTACGACAGCGTCGGCTGCGTCAGCGAGTAGGTGCCGGCCGAGCCGCAGCACAGGTGGCTGTCGGCCGGCAGCCGCACGTCGATGCCGAGCGTCTCCAGCAGGCGCTCGACCTTGCCGCGCGACTGCTGGCCGTGCTGCAGCGTGCATGGCGGGTGGTAGGCGACCGTATGGATCGCGCGGCGCCGCGCGATCGTCGCGAGCTCGGCCTCGAACGCGAGCAGCACGTCGGAGATGTCGCGGGTCAGCGACACGATGCGCCGGGCCTTCTCCGCGTAGGCCGGATCGTCGCGCAGCAGGTGCGCGTATTCGAGCACCGTCGCGCCGCAGCCCGACGCGTTCATCACGATCGCCTCGACGCCCTGTTCGACGTGCGGCCACCACGCGTCGATGTTGCGGCGCGCATCGTCGAGCGCCTCGTCGTGATAGTTCAGGTGCAGGCGAATCGCGCCGCAGCAGCCCGCGTCGGGCGCGACGACCGTCTCGATGCCGAGCGCGTCGAGCACGCGTGCGGTCGCGATGTTGATGTTCGGCAGCATCGACGGCTGCACGCAGCCGCCGAGCATCAGCATCTTGCGCGTATGCGTGCGGTGCGGCCATTCGAGCAGCCGCGTGCGCGGCGGCACCTTGTCGCGCAGCCGCTTCGGCAGCAGCGGCCGCACGTGCTGGCCGAGCCGCATCACCGGCGAGAACAGCGCCGCGTTCGGCACGACGCTCGCGAGCACGCGGCGCATCAGTCGCTGCTGCGCGGGGCGCTGCACCTGCGCCTCGACGTGCTTGCGCCCGATCTCGACGAGCCGGCCGTACTGAACGCCGGACGGGCAGGTCGTCTCGCAACTGCGGCACGTGAGGCAGCGGTCGAGATGCTGTTGCGTGCTGCGCGTGACGGCCGCGCCCTCGACCATCTGCTTGATCAGGTAGATGCGGCCCCGCGGGCCGTCGAGTTCGTCGCCGAGCAGTTGATAGGTCGGGCAGGTCGCGGTGCAGAACCCGCAGTGCACGCACTTGCGCAGGATCGCGTCGGCCTCGTCGCCGTCGGGCGTGTTGCGGATGAAATCGGCGAGGTTCGTTTGCATCCAGCCCTCAGAGTTCAGGGTAAAGCCGGCCGCGATTGAAGATGCGCGCGGGATCGAACGCGCTCTTCAGCCCGCGGTGGATCTTCATCATCGGCGCGGGCAGCGGCGTGAACACGCCCGCGCTGCGGTCGTAGGTGTCGCCCGCGCGGAACAGCGTCGCATGGCCGCCGGCCTGCTTCGCGCTCATGCGCACGGTTTGCGCGTCGGCGTCGGTGATCCACCAGCGCTGCGCGCCGCCCCATTCCATCAACTGGGTGCCGGGCAGGTGCATCGGTTCGGTGATCGACGGCAGCGACAGGCGCCACAGCGCATAGCCGGGCGGGATGCCGTTGAAGAACGGATCGGTGTGTTCGCGCACGCCGGACCAGAAGCGCTCGGCCTCGACCGCGTCGACGACCTCGCCGCCGAGCAGCGTTTTCGCGGATTTCACCGCGGCTTCCGCGCCCGACAGGCGCAGCACGAGCGTGCCGTTGCGCCACGCGCTCGCGCTCACGGGCAGCGGATGGCCGCCCCATTCGTTGAGCTTGCGCACCGCGTCGGTCGCGGTCATCTCGAACTTCAGCGTGACTTCGGCGACGGGCATCGGCAGCACCTTGATCGACAGGTCGAGCATCAGCCCGAGTGTGCCGAGCGCGCCGGCCATCAGCCGCGACACGTCGTAGCCGGCGACGTTCTTCACGACCTGCCCGCCGAAGCGCAGCATGTCGCCGCGGCCGTTCATCAGCGTGACGCCGAGCACGAAATCGCGCGGGGCGCCGCAGGTGGCGCGGCGCGGGCCCGCGAGCCCGGCGGCGACGCAGCCGCCGACGGTGGCCGCGCGGCCGAAATGCGGCGGCTCGAACGGCAGCATCTGGCCGCACTCGGCGAGGACGGTTTCAAGCTGCGCGAGCGGCGTGCCGGCGCGGACCGTGACGACGAGTTCGGCCGGGTCGTACGACACGATGCCCTGAAACGCACGCGTGTCGAGTATTTCGCCCTCGAGCGCCTGGCCGTACCAGTCCTTGGTGCCGCCGCCGCGAATCCGCAGCGGCCGGCCGTCGGCACTGGCGGCGCGGATGCGCTCGGCCCATCCGGCGACGATGTCGTCCTCTTCCATGTTCCGTTGCTTTCTCGTCTCGTTGTCCGGTCGATTGTACCGGGGTGGCGCGATTGCACATCGCGACTATCCCTAAGCCCGATCGCGGTTGCGGCACGCCGGCGCCGGCGCGCGAACGCGCCGAGCGGGTACGGCAGAGCCCCGTACCGCGGCCGCCGGTGCGGGGGCGCGACCCGCGCCTGCCGCTCAGAAGCGCGGCAGGTCGGGGTGCGGCAGCAGCCCGCCGCGCACGTGCTGGCGGCCATATTCGGCGCAGCGCGCGCGGGTGGGGATGCCCTTGTCCGGGTTCAGCAGCCCGGCCGGATCGAACGCGCGCTTGATCGCGAAGAACGCGTCGCGCTCCTGCGGCGAGAACTGCACGCACATCGAATTGAGTTTTTCGATGCCGACACCGTGCTCGCCCGTCACGCTGCCGCCGAATTCCACGCAGCATTCGAGGATTTCCGCGCCGAACTGCTCGGCGCGGTGCAGTTCGTCCGGATCGTTCGCGTTGTACAGGATCAGCGGATGCATGTTGCCGTCGCCGGCATGGAACACGTTGATGCAGCGCAGCCCGTAGCGCGTCTCGAGCTGCTCGATGCGCGCGAGCAGCGGGCCGATCGCGCGGCGCGGCACGGTGCCGTCCATGCAGTAGTAATCGGGGGAAATGCGGCCGGCGGCCGGGAACGCGTTCTTGCGGCCGGACCAGAAGCGCAGCCGCTCGTGTTCGTTGCGCGACACCTGGATGCGCGTCGCGCCGTGCTCGCGCAGCACGGCCGTCATCCGCACGATTTCCTCGGCGACTTCTTCCGGCGTGCCGTCCGATTCGCACAGCAGGATCGCCTTCGCGTCGAGGTCGTAGCCCGCGTGCGTGAACGCCTCGACGGCCTGCGTGGCCGGCTTGTCCATCATCTCGAGCCCGGCCGGGATGATGCCCGACGCGATGATCGCAGCCACTGCCTCGCCGCCTTTCACCACGTCGTCGAAGCTCGCCATCACGAGCTGCGCGGTCTGCGGCTTCGGGATCAGCCGCACCGTCACCTCGGTGACGATCGCGAACATCCCTTCGCTGCCGATCATCACCGCGAGCAGATCGAGGCCCGGCATGTCGAGCGCGAGCGAACCGAATTCGACGATCTCGCCGTCGATCGTCACGGCGCGCACGCGCATCACGTTGTGCACGGTCAGCCCGTATTTCAGGCAATGGACGCCGCCGGAATTTTCCGCGACGTTGCCGCCGATCGTGCAGGCGATCTGCGACGACGGATCGGGCGCGTAATACAGGCCGTACGGCGCGGCCGCTTCCGAGATCGCGAGATTGCGCACGCCCGGCTGCACGATCGCCGTGCGCGCGTACGGGTCGACTTCGACGATACGCGTGAAGCGCGCGAGCGACAGCACGACGCCGAGCGCGATCGGCAGCGCGCCGCCCGACAGGCTCGTGCCGGCGCCGCGCGGCACGATCGGCACTTCCATGCGGCGGCAGATCTGCACGATCCGCTGCACCTGCGACTCCGTCTCCGGCAGCGCGACCGCGAGCGGCAGCCGGCGGTAGGCGGACAGGCCGTCGCATTCGTACGGCGCCGTATCCTCGTCGCGGTACAGCAGGCAGTGAGTCGGCAGCACGGCCATCAGCGCCTGCACGATTTCGCGCTGGCGCTGCGCGCGGGCGGCGCTCGACAGTTCGACGGGAGCGTTCATGGGGTCTCCTGCGTGGGGCGCGACGTCGCGCCGCCGTGTCAGCACGTGAAAATCTTGCCCGGATTCATCAGGTTGCGCGGATCGAGCGCGAGCTTGATCGCGCGCATCGTGTCGATCGCGTTGTCGCCGTGCTCCTTCGGCAGGAAGCGCATCTTGTGCAGCCCGACGCCGTGCTCGCCGGTGCAGGTGCCGCCCAGGCGCAGCGCACGCTCGACGATCCGGTCGTTGATGTGTTCGGCTTCGGCGAGCTCCTCGGGCTTGTCGGGATCGATCAGGATCGCGACGTGGAAATTGCCGTCGCCGACGTGGCCGACGATCGGGCAGGGCAGCGACGACGCACGCAGGTCGACCTCGGTTTCCTCGACGCACGCGGCGAGCTGCGAGATCGGCACGCATACGTCGGTCGTCACCGCGCGGCAGCCGGGCTTCAGCTGAAGCATCGCGAAATACGCGTTGTGGCGCGCGGACCAGAGCCGCGTGCGATCCTCGGGGCGCGTCGCCCATTCGAAGCCCTGGCCGGCGTTCTGGCCGGCGAGCGCCTGCACGAGTTCGGCCTGTTCCTTCACGCCGGCCTCGGTGCCGTGGAATTCGAAGAACAGCGTCGGCGCTTCGGCGAGCGTCAGGTTCGAGTGACGGTTGATCGAGCGCACCGCGAGTGCATCGACGAATTCGACGCGCGCGATCGGCACGCCGATCTGGATCGTCTCGATCACCGTGCGCACCGCGTCGCCCATGGTCGGGAACGTGCAGATCGCGGCCGACACGGCCTCGGGCAGCGGGTGCAGGCGCAGCGTGATCTCGGTGATCACGCCGAGCGTGCCTTCGGACCCGACGAACAGGCGCGTGAGGTCGTAGCCGGCCGACGACTTGCGCGCGCGCGAGCCGGTTTTCACCACGCGGCCGTCAGCGAGCACCGCGGTGAGGCCGAGCACGTTCTCGCGCATCGTGCCGTAGCGCACGGCGTTGGTGCCGGAGGCGCGGGTCGCGGTCATCCCGCCGATGCTGGCGTCGGCGCCCGGATCGATCGGGAAGAACAGGCCGGTGTCGCGCAGCGCGTCGTTGAGCGCCTTGCGCGTGATGCCCGGCTCGACGGTCACGGTCAGGTCTTCGGCGTTGATCGACAGTACGCGGTTCATTTCCGACATGTCGAGCGACACGCCGCCGCGTACCGCGAGCAGGTGGCCTTCGAGCGACGAGCCGGCGCCGTACGGGATCAGCGGCACGCCGTAGAGCGAGCACAGCGACACGACTTCGCGCACGTCGTCGGTGCTGCGCGCGAACACGACGGCGTCGGGCAGTTGCGGGTCGAACGGGGATTCGTCGCGGCCGTGATGGGCGCGGACCGCGTCGGCGGTCGACACGCGCTCGCCGAAGGCGGCGCGCAGCGCATCGAGCATGGCGGGGGGCAGCGGGCGGCGCGTGGCGGCCGGCGGGGCAGGGTGATTCACGAATGTCTCCTGACTGCTTGTCGTACTGTCGGCTCATTCTACGCCGTAACGTCCGCTGCGCCTCGCGCCTCGCGCCTCGCGCCTCGCGCCGCGGGCTGCGATAATCGCGTTCCAGCCAACCGGGCCGCGTGGCGGCCGCGCACGAGAGGACATTCGCATGGGCAACCGCTTGAGCAAGATCGCGACGCGCACGGGCGACGACGGCACCACCGGCCTCGGCGACGGACGGCGCATCGGCAAGGACGACGCGCGGATCGCCGCGATCGGCGACGTCGACGAACTGAACTCAAATCTCGGCGTGCTGCTGGCCGAGGCGCTGCCGGACGACGTGCGCACCGCCCTCGTCACGATCCAGCACGACCTGTTCGATCTCGGTGGCGAGCTGTGCATCCCCGGCCACGCAGTGCTCGACGATACGCATCTCGCGCGCCTCGACCAGTGGCTCGCCGACTACAACGCGACGCTGCCGCCGCTGAAGGAATTCATCCTGCCGGCCGGCTCGCGCGCGGCGTCGCTCGCGCACGTCTGCCGAACCGTGTGCCGCCGCGCGGAGCGCTCGATCGTCGCCCTCGGGCGCGGCGACACGCTCAATGATGCGCCGCGGCGGTACGTGAACCGGCTGTCCGACCTGCTGTTCGTGCTGGCGCGCGTGCTGAACCGCGTCGACGGTGGCGCCGACGTGCTGTGGGAGCGCGGGCGCGTCCGCTAGCCAACCGTCACGCTTGTTGCGCGCTGCGACAATTTGCCCGAGGGGCGTTCGTTTTTAAACAAGTATCGTATATGCATGTTTAACGGAGAACGAACATGACCCACCTCACCGCCGACCAGATGGCCCGTGTGAAGGCCACCGCCCCCGTCCTCGCCGAGCACGGCGCGACGATCACGAAGCACTTCTACCAGCGCATGTTCGCGCGTCATCCGGAACTGAAGAACCTGTTCAACCAGACGCACCAGAAGACCGGCAGCCAGCCCGAGACGCTCGCGAAGGCCGTCTACGCGTATGCGGCGAACATCGACAATCTGGGCGCGCTGGGCGGCGCGGTGTCGCGCATCTCGCACAAGCATGCGAGCCTGAACATCCGTCCCGAGCATTACCCGATCGTCGGCGAGAACCTGCTCGCGGCGATCGTCGAAGTGCTCGGCGACGCGGTCGATGCCGGCACGCTCGAAGCGTGGCGCGTCGCATACGGCCAGCTCGCGCAGATCCTGATCGGCGCCGAGGCCGACCTGTACGCGAATGCCGCGTGGAGCGGCTTCCGCCCGTTCAAGGTCGCGCGCAAGGTGCGTGAAAGCGACGAGATCACGTCGTTCTATCTGACGCCCGCCGACGGCGGCGAAGCGCCGACGTTCGAGCCGGGCCAGTACATCACGGTGAAGCGCTTCGTCGGCGATCTCGGCGTCGACCAGCCGCGCCAGTACAGCCTGTCCGACGCGCCGCATGGCAAGTGGCTGCGCATCTCGGTGAAGCGCGAGGCCGGCAAGCCGGAAGCGATCCCGGCCGGCAAGGTGTCGACGCTGATGCACGACGGCGTGGAAGAGGGCGCGATCGTCGAGGCGACCGCGCCGATGGGGGACTTCTCGCTGAAGCGCGAGGCCGATACGCCGGTCGTGCTGATTTCCGGCGGCGTCGGCATCACGCCGATGATGTCGATGGCGTCGACGCTGATCGCCGAAGGCAGCAAGCGCGACGTGCGCTTCATCCACGCATGCCGTTCGGGCGCGGTGCACGCATTCCGCGACTGGCTGAACGACGCGGTGCGCGAGCATGCGAACGTCAAGCGCACGGTGCTGTACGAGCTGGTCGGCCCGAACGATCGCGCGGGTGTCGATCACGACCTCGAAGGCCGCCTCACGCAGGAGCGTGTGAAGCAGTACGCGCTGGTGCCGGATGCCGATTACTACATCTGCGGCCCGATCGCGTTCATGAAGGCGCAACGCGACGCGCTGTTCGCCCTCGGAGTCGCGCCGGAACGCGTGAACACGGAAATCTTCGGGTCGGGCGCGCTCGAGTGAGGGTCCGGCGGCCGGTTTCGGCCAATGCAACGATGCAATGACGAAGCCCGGCGCGAGCCGGGCTTTTTACTTGCGGCGCCTTGGGGCGACTTCAGGCGCGCAACATCAGCGTTGCGTGGTAGCGCCACATCTTCGGATCGGCACTGACGAGCGGCATGCCTTCATGGAGCGCCTGCGCGACCATCACGCGGTCGAACGGATCGGCATGGTCCGGGAAATCCGGCAACGCGGCGACTGCCTCGGCGTGATCGCTGCTGATCGGCAACTCCGCAAAACCTGCCAGCCGAAATGCCGAACGCGCATCTCTCGGATGGACGGGCAGATTGCCTTTGCGGTACTTGATCGCGATTTCCCAAATCGACGCGGCGCTGACGTACAGCGTGTTTTGGGGATGTTCGATCAATGCGGCCGCGGTTGCCGAAAGTTGCGGTGCGCCTTCAGCCGCCCAGAGCGCGATGTGCGTATCGAGCAGCAGCTTCACGGTGCAAGCCCTTGGTCCGAGCTGGCATCGAAGTCGGCGGCGATCGATTCATCGCCGGCATTGAATGCCTCGACGCTTGTCGGAATGTTCAGTCCGGCAAGCAACTGACGGGCTGCGCCGATCCGCTTCGGCGCGGTGTACGGAACGAGCCGGGCGACCGGACGACCATTGCGGGCGATCACGACTTCGGCTTCGCGCCCCGATTCAAGCGCTTCCACGAGGCTGGAAAGCCGCGACTTGGCATCGTGCATGTTGACGGTCGACATGATCGATCCTCTGGTTAGCTAGATGATGTTAGCTAGTCTAGCAGAGCAACACGTCGGCCGCAGGCCGGCCGTATGGCCAATTCGCCGCCAGGCGGGGGCCATACGGTCAGCCTGGCGGCGTTTCTTCAGTTCCCGCTGCCGCGCGCGACGCGCCGCGCCTTCACCGATTCCGCGAGGCCTTCGAGCACCTTCACGCTGTCGTCCCACGCGATGCACGCGTCGGTGATGCTCTGGCCGTAGGTCAGCACGCAGCCTTCCTTCAGGTCCTGGCGCCCCTCGACGAGGTGCGACTCGATCATCACGCCGACGATGCGCTCGTCGCCGGCCGCGATCTGGCGGCCGATGTCCGCGCACACGGGAATCTGATTCTCGTGCTTCTTCGAGCTGTTCGCGTGGCTCGCGTCGATCATCAGGCGCGCGGCGAGGCCGGCCTTGCCGATGTCCGCGCACGCGGCGTTCACGCTGTCCGCGTCGTAGTTCGGCGTCTTGCCGCCGCGCAGGATCACGTGGCAGTCCTCGTTGCCGGCCGTCGACACGATCGCCGAATGGCCGCCCTTCGTCACCGACAGGAAATGGTGCGGCTGCGACGCGGCCTTGATCGCGTCCACCGCGATCTTCACGTTGCCGTCGGTGCCGTTCTTGAAGCCGACCGGGCACGACAGCCCCGACGCGAGCTCGCGGTGCACCTGCGACTCGGTCGTGCGCGCGCCGATCGCGCCCCACGAGATCAGGTCGGCGATGTACTGCGGGCTGATCATGTCGAGGTATTCGGTCGCGGCCGGCAGCCCCATTTCGTTGATCTGCAGCAGCAGCTCGCGCGCGGTACGCAGCCCTTCGTTGATCTTGAAGCTGTTGTCCAGATGCGGATCGTTGATGAGCCCCTTCCAGCCGACCGTCGTACGCGGCTTCTCGAAGTACACGCGCATCACGATTTCCAGTTCGCCCTTGAAGCGCTCGCGCTCCTTCACGAGCCGGCCCGCGTATTCGATCGCCGCCTTCGTGTCGTGGATCGAGCACGGCCCGATCACGACGATCAGCCGGTCGTCCATTCCGTGCAGGATGCGGTGCATCGACTGGCGCGCGTGGTAGATCAGCTCGGACGCGGCTTCGGAGCACGCGAATTCGCGGATCAGGTGGGCGGGCGGCGTCAGTTCCTTGAGTTCGCGAATGCGGACGTCGTCGGTGTTGTGCGGGGGCATGCTGTTTCTCCTTGGTTCCGGGCGCCGTTCGGTCAGTGCGCGTGCGGCAGATTCATCAATTCAGGCAATTCAGTGGTGCCGGTCGGGGCTGCGGGCCGCTGCGGCGGCGACCGGCTGGCGAAGGGCGAAAAAAAACCGCCGGGTTCGCCGGCGGTTTTTTCGGGAATTTCGGTTGCGCTTCACGCGCCATCAACCCTCTCGATCCGCCAGCGGTCTGAGATACCAAAAAAAGTAAAAGTAAAACTTGGCGGACATGACGGAAATTCGGCTCGTCAAAAAAGTTGATTCGGAATTTATACCCGGTCAGCGCGCGGCTGGCAACCGGGGGTGCTCGAAAATGCGGACAATCCGCGCGTTTTCATCGAAATGCGCGGGTTGTCTGCGCCGCGATGCGGTTATGCCGTACCGCCGACCGTCATCTTGTCGATCCGCAGGGTCGGCTGGCCGACGCCGACCGGCACGCTCTGGCCTTCCTTGCCGCACACGCCGACGCCCGTGTCGAGCGACATGTCGTTGCCGATCATGCTCACGTACTTCAGCGATTCCGGGCCGCTGCCGATCAGCGTCGCGCCCTTCACCGGGTAGGTGACCTTGCCGTTCTCGATCATGTACGCCTCGGACGCCGAGAACACGAACTTGCCGTTCGTGATGTCGACCTGGCCGCCGCCGAAGTTCACCGCGTACAGGCCGTTCTTCACCGACGCGATGATTTCCTGCGGATCCTTGTCGCCGTTGAGCATGTACGTGTTCGTCATGCGCGGCATCGGCAGCGCCGCGTACGACTCGCGCCGCGCGTTGCCCGTGACCGGCATCTTCATCAGGCGCGCGTTCAGCGTGTCCTGGATGTAGCCCTTCAGGATGCCGTCCTCGATCAGCGTCGTGCACTGCGTCGGATTGCCTTCGTCGTCGATGTTCAGCGAGCCGCGGCGGTTCGGCAGCGTGCCGTCGTCGACCACCGTCACACCCTTCGCGGCCACCTGTTCGCCGATCCGTCCCGCGAACGCGGACGAGCCCTTGCGGTTGAAGTCGCCCTCGAGGCCATGGCCGATCGCCTCGTGCAGCAGCACGCCCGGCCAGCCCGGGCCGAGCACGACCGTCATCGCGCCGGCCGGCGCGGGGCGGGCGTCGAGGTTGACGAGCGCCGCGTGCACGGCGTCGTCGACGTAGCGCGACAGGACTTCGTCGGTGAAGTAGCCGTAGTCGAAGCGGCCGCCGCCGCCGCCCGAGCCGATCTCGCGGCGGCCGTTCTGCTCGGCGATCACCGTGACCGACACGCGCACGAGCGGGCGGATGTCGGCCGCGAGCGCGCCGTCGCTGCGCGCGACGAGCACGACGTCGTATTCGCCGGCGAGGCCGGCCATCACCTGCGTGACGCGCGGGTCGCGCCCGCGCGCCATCTGTTCGATGCGTTCGAGCAGCTTGACCTTGGCCGTCGCGTCGAGCGACGCGAGCGGGTCGGACGGCAGGTACAGGTCGCGGCCCGAGATGCCCGTCAGCGACGTGGCTGCCTTGATCTTCTGGCGGCCGCCGCCGGCCGCCGCGATCGCCTTGGTGGCGGCGGCGGCTTGCGCGATCGCTTCGGGCGACAGGTCGTCCGAGTACGCGAACGCGGTGCGGTCGCCCGCGACCGCGCGTACGCCGACGCCCTGGTCGATGCTGAAGCTGCCCGATTTGACGATGCCTTCCTCGAGGCTCCATGCCTCGCTGCGGGTCGCCTGGAAATACAGGTCCGCGTAATCGACGCGATGCGTGAAGATGTCGGCGATCGTGCGCGTGAGCAGGCTTTCGTCGAGGCCGTACGGCGTGAGCAGGATGTCCTTCGCCAGCGCGAGGTTGCGGATGCCGGGTTCGATGATGTTCATGCGGATATCGGGAGTTCTCAAAAAAGTTGTCGGGTGCTGCCGGGCAGATGGGTGGGCCGCGCGGCGTTTCAAGCGGTGCGGCGGATTCAGGTCAGCACGCGGTGCCGCCACGCGGGCAGGCTCTGGCGTACGTCGGCGATGCGTTGCGGATCGAGCGTGCCGAGCACGACGCTCGCACCCTCGTCGCGCACCGCGACGATCTCGCCCCACGGGTCGATCAGCATGCTGTGGCCCCACGTGCGCCGGCCGTTCTCGTGCTTGCCGCCCTGCGCGGCCGCGAGCACGTAGCACTGATTCTCGACGGCCCGCGCGCGCAGCAGCGTTTCCCAGTGCGCGCGGCCCGTCGTATACGTAAACGCCGACGGCACGACCATCAGCGCGCAGTCGCCCATGCGGCGATACAGCTCCGGAAAGCGCAGATCGTAACAGACCGACAGGCCGACCCGCCCGAACGGCGCGTCGAACGCGACGACCGTGTCGCCCGCGCGGATCGTGCGCGCCTCGTCGAACGATTCGTCGCCTTTCTCGAAGTTGAACAGGTGGATCTTGTCGTAGCGCGCGGCCTCGTTGCCGGACGGATCGAACACGAGCGTCGTGTTCAGCACGCGGTCGGGCTGCGGCGCCTTCAGCGGCAGCGTGCCGCCGATCACCCAGATGCCGTGGTCGCGCGCGGCGTCGGCGAGGAATTGCTGGATCGGGCCGTCCCGGTACGGTTCGGCGAGCGCGAGCTTGTCGGTGTCGCGGTGGCCCATGAAGCAGAAATACTCGGGCAGCAGCACGAGCTGCGCGCCTTCGCCGGCGGCCTCCGCGATCAGGCGCCGCGCTTCGGCGAGATTGCGGGTGACGTCCGGCGCGCTCACCATCTGCAGCGCGGCGACCTGGAAGGGCGTGGCGGAACGGGCGTGGTCGGTCATCGCGGAATCGCTTGCGTCATAAATGGGGTGCGGCCCGGCACCCTGCGGCGCGATATGCGCTCAATGGCTCGATGCATCGGCCGGACCGTGATTCATCTTACCCTGATCGCTCCGCACCCGCTCGATGTGCGGGTGCGCCCACGAGCCGGTGATCGCGTAGTCGAGCGCGAACGCGTGCGACAGCGTTTCGGACAGCGCGTAGTTCGCGGCCAGCACGCCGACGCCGAGCAGCGGGTTGATGATGGCTGCCCCGATCGCGGCCGCGCCCGCGCTGATCTTCGGCGCGACGTGCGCATGCAGGTCCTGCGTCTCGGTGCCGAGGTCGACCGCGCCGCGCACGGTGACGTTCGCGGGGCCCGTCATCATCGAGAAGTCGTCGGTGCGCGCGATCCCGTTCGAAATCCGGCCGGTGCCGGTGATCTTGTCGAACGGCAGCCCCTTGCCGACCACGTCGCGGAAGTTCAGCGTCAGGAAGCGCGCGAGGCTCTGCAGGCTCAGCACGCCGAGCAGTTTCGCCGCGCCCGGGTCGACCTTCAGGATCTTCCCGTGTTCGAGGTCGACCGCGACCTGGCCGCCGAGCGACGGGAAGTCCAGCGCGGTCGGGCCGCCGCGCCAGCCGACCTTGCCCGTGACCGAGCCGTGACCGTCCGCGAGCGTGCGCGGCAGGCCGACGCGGTCGAGCAGCGCGCCCGCGTTGTCGATGTCGAGCTTGAAGTCGAACACGGTGCGGCGCGGCGCGTCGTTTTCGTCGGCGCCGCGGGCCAGCGCGCGGCGCGACGTGCGCCAGTTGCCGGTGGCCGTGAGCTTCGCGGCCGGGTTCGACAGTTCGAGCTTGTCGAGCTGCCACACGGGCGTGCCGTCTTCGTCGATGTTGCGCGCGTTCACGACGAGCCGGCCGATGTCGTGATCGCGCGCGACGACCTGGTCGACGATCAGGTCGATCGACGGCATCGGGCGGTCGGTCGGCGTTGGCAGGTTCATCGCGCGGCCGACGAGATCGTGCTGCGCACTCTGCGGCACGACGAGCTTCGCGAGCCGCGCGTTGAGCACGCCCGCGCCGTTGTGGCCGCCGCCCGGCGCCCACGACAGGTAGCCCGATACCTGGTTCGACGCGATGTTCGCCTGCCAGAGATCGTCGACGTGCGACGCGCCGACGATCACGTTCTCCCAGTTGCGCTTGAGCAGCTTCAGCGTGCCGAAATGGAACGCGAAGCGCTTCGGCGCGAAGCTCGCGAAATCGACGCGCGGCGCGGCCGGCGGCGCGGGCGCGCGCGGCGTGTCGGGCCGCAGCGTGTGGGCGAGCGCGAGCCACGCGTCGGCGTCCAGCTCGGCGACGTCGACGGCCGCGCTCACGCCGTCCTGCGGCATGTCGGGCATCCGGTGGATGCCCATCGCGCCGCGTACCGCGCGCAGCGGCTGGCCGCGCGTCGCGTCGAGCAGGTAGGTCGCGGACACCGGGCCGAGCGTCAGGTCGGCGTGTTCGAGGCGTTTGCCGTCCGCCTGCGGCGCCGGCTGGAGCGTGAAGCGGAACGGCATCGGCGTGCCGGCCGGTTTCGCGAACGGCGCCGGGAAGTTCAGCGCGACGCCCGTCAGGTCGGATTGCGCGCTGACGTCGGGCAGGCGGCCCGGCGCGCCGCGCACGGCGACCTGGTACGGTGCGTCGCCGACCACGTGTTCGAGCAGCGCAGCGGCCGCGCCGTGCAGGTTCAGGCCGCGCGCGGCGTCGAGCGCGAGCCGGCCGTCGACGTCCACCGCGTACGGGCCGTGCGACCGGAACGTGCCGTTCGCGCGCACCGGGCCGCCGAGGAAGCGCCCCGACAGGCCGTGCAGCGACGCGCCGGCCTCGGTGAAGCGGACGCTGCCGCGCAGGGCCGACAGCGGCGGCACGCCGCTCGTCGACAGCGTGTTGCCGCCGAACGCGAGCGCGCCTTCGACGTGCGTGTGCGGATGGGGGACGTGCTGCGGAATCGTGATCTTGAGCGCGAGCGACGCGGGGCCCTGCGCATCGATCCGCTGGCCGATGTGGCCGCTCATCGTGCCGAGCGAGCTGTTGTCCGCGTAGTCGATCAGGTCGGCGAGCGGGCCCTGCGCATGGCCGTCGATGATCAGCGGCGAGTGCGACGGATTGCCGAGATCGTCGATGCGGCCCGCGACCTTCGTCAGCGTGACGCGCTTGTAGCGCGCGCGCTCGATGTCGAACCGCAGCTTGTTCTGCGCGAGTTCGAACACGCCGTCGATCCCGTCGAGCGCCGGCCAGACGCTCGGCGTGCCGTTCGCGAGCTTGCGCGGCGGGTACGGTGTCGGCTCGAAGCGGCCGCCGGTGAACGGCGCGACGATGTGGAACACGCCGGCGTCCGGCTCGTGTTCGAACGGGAATTTCTCGAGCGGGCCGCGTGCGACGATCGACGCGCCCTTGGTCACCTTGCCGTCCTGCAGCGCATGGCCGAGATAGTCGCGCAGGTGCTCGGACATCCCGGTCGGCAGGTAGCGCGGAATGCGCGCGACCGACGCGCGCGCGAAATCGGCGCGCAGGTCGAGCGAGCCGCGGCCGTGGCCGGGGTTCGTGTACGAGCCGGACACCGCGATTTCGGCATCGGGGTTCGACACGAGCAGATCGGGCAGCGACACGTCGACGCGCGCGTGCTTGTCGCCGGGCGCGGGCGTGATCGTCCATTTGGCGTTGCCGCGCAGCCGGTCGAGCGTCAGGCGCGGCTCGTCGAATTCGCCGGGCACGGTGACCGCCGCGTTGACCGTGTCGATATGCGCGGAGCCGCCGGTCTCGTTCGCATCGACGCGGCCCCACAGATTCTCGACGCCCGGCCAGCCGGCGCGCGGGTGGCCGCGCGGCGAGAGCCCGGGCGGCGGCTCCTGCGCCGCGAAGCTGATGCCTTGCAGATCGCCGAGGAAGCGGTAGCGGACGATCGGCGCGGCGCCCATGCGCCCGTCCTCGTCGGCGAGATCGGCGTGCGCGGGTTTCGCGCGCTCGACCTCGATGTGATAGTTCGACACCATCCCGCGCGGGTCGATCTTGATCAGCTCGTTGCGCAGGCGCGCCGGCAGCGGCAGCCCGCGGATGAATTCGCTGAGGATGCCGAGATCGACGCGGTCGCCGACCACGCTGAGCAGTTGTCCCTGGGTCGCGGTCGGCACGCGGTAGCGTGCCGTCAGCGTCGACAGCGCGAGCGAGCGGGCGAGCGGCGTGCCGTCCGGCAGCGGCGGCTGGCCGAGCTCCGCATTGAAGCGCGTCAGGTGCAGCGTGTAGTCCTGGCCCGCATCGAGCGCCATGTCCCAGCCGAAGCGGACCGTCGGCACGTCGAGCCGCGGCTGCGTCGGGCGCACGCGCAGCGCGACGTCGGCGCCTTGCAGATCGCCGCCCGCCGAGCGCAGGTGGCCGTCGCCGAAGGTCGCCCAGATCGCGTTGTCGATCCGGCCCGCGTGGATCGTGAGCGGCATGTCGAGGTAGCGCGCGAGCGTCTGCAGGTCGACCGGGCCGGTCGACAGGTACGCGTCGCCGGTCCAGTTCGACGGCTTGCCGATCGGCGCGAGCGGCTTGTGCTTGAAGCGCGCGCGGAAATCGAGCGGGCCGAGCAGCAGCGTGCCGTTCGCGGGCGCCTGCAGCGCGGCCTTGTGCACGCGGCCGTCGTTGAGCACCGCGAGCCGGATGCCCGACAGCACGAGCTCCGGTGCATCGTGCTGCGCGTCGCGCCAGCGCAGCGTGCCGCCGCGCAGCACGATCGCCTCCTGTTTCAGCAGCCACGTGCCGAACGTGTCGTTGCCGCCGTGGGTGGTGGCCACGCCGACGCCCGCGACGCTCAGCGAGCCGTCGGCCGCACGCGCGACGACGAGGTCGGGCTGGTCGACGATCAGGCTCGACAGCGCGGGCGACAGCCGCAGCAGCGACATCCACGACAGCGCGGCCGTCGCGTGCGGCACCGACAGCGCAACCTTGCCGTCGCGGCCGCGGATCGTCAGGTTCGTGAGTTCGACGCCCGGCTGCATGCCGGACCAGTTCGGGGAAAGCTTGCCGATCGAAAGCTGCGCGTGGAGCTTGTCGGACACGGCGCGCTCGATGCGCGGGCGGTATTCGTCGATGCGCGGCAGCAGCACGTAGCGCAGCCCGAGGAACGCGCCGGACGCGACGAAGTAGGTGCCGATCCCGACTGCCAGCGTCACCCTGAACACGCGACGCAGGACCGGATGATCGTGCTTCGGAGGTCCCGCTTCGGGCGCTGCTACGGCGGATTCCTGACGGTCGGACATGCGGCGGACGGGCGGCGATATGGTAGTTTTGCAGGCTGACGTTGAAATGTATCACACGGGTTCGTGTCGGCGGCCGTTGGGGGCCGTACGGCACGGGCTTTCCGGCGCGCGGCGTCGCGACGGGCGCACGCGCGTCCGGCGCGGCCGCGCCGAGTCCATTCGGGCCGGTCGGCAGCGGGGCGCGCACGTGCCGGCCCGCTGCCCGCCGGTCTTTCCGCCAGGCCCGCTTCTCGATGACCGACGCTTCCGCCCTGCTCAGCACGTCCTATTCCCGCTACCTTGCCCGCGCGGCGGCCGCCCGGCCCGCGCTGGCCGCGCAGATCGCCGCGTGGGCGGCCGCGCCGCTCGGCCGCGCGCGGCTCGACGCGCGCCTCACCGAGCTGCTCGCGACGCCGGCCGGCACGTCCGCGCCGGACGAGGAGCAACTGAAGCGCGCGCTGCGGCAACTGCGGGCCGAGGCGTTCGGCGCGGTCGCGGAGCGCGACCTGCGCGGGCTGGCGGACGTCGCCGAAGTGACGGGCGCGATGACCGATCTCGCCGAAGTGGCCGTGCAGCGTTCGCTCGCGCTGCTGTCGGCCGAACTCGAGGCGCTGTACGGCGAGCCGCGCGGCGCCGACGGCCAGCGCGTCGTGCTCGGCGTGGTCGGGATGGGCAAGCTCGGCGGCCGCGAGCTGAACGTGTCGTCGGACATCGACCTGATCTTCGTCTACGAGGACGACGGCGAGACGACGGGCGGCACGCGTTCGCCGCTGTCCACGCAGGAATACTTCACGCGGCTCGGCCGGCGCCTGATCGGCGTGCTGTCCGAGGTCACGGCCGACGGCTACGTGTTTCGCGTCGACATGCGGCTGCGCCCGAACGGCGATTCGGGGCCGCTCGTCTGCAGCATCGGCATGCTCGAGGAATATTTCTACGTGCAGGGGCGCGAGTGGGAGCGCTATGCGTGGATCAAGGGGCGGCTCGTGTCGGAAGGCGACAGCGACGCGGCGCGGCGGCTCGCGGCGCAGCTCGAGTCGATCGTCAAGCCGTTCGTGTACCGTCGCTATCTCGATTTCGGCGTGATCGGCGCGATCCGTTCGCTGCACCAGCAGATCCGGCAAGAAGCCGCGCGGCGGGCGTCGATGCGGCCCGACAAGGCCGACGACATCAAGCTCGGGCGCGGCGGGATCCGCGAGATCGAGTTCAGCGCGCAGGTGTTCCAGTTGATCCGCGGCGGCCAGGATGCGGAGTTCCGCGTGCGGCCGACGCTCGCGGTGCTGCGGCATGCGCAGGCGCGCGGGCTGATCGGCGACGACGTATGCGCGCGCCTGACCGACGCCTACCGTTTCCTGCGCACGCTCGAGCACCGGCTGCAATACCGCAACGACGCGCAGACGCACGCGATGCCGGTCGAGCCCGACGAGCGCGCGGCGCTGGCCGCGTCGCTCGGGTTTGCCGACTACGCGGCGCTGATGACGGTGCTGGACGAGCACCGGAACTTCGTCGAGGCGCAGTTCGACCAGATCTTCGCGGACAAGGTGAAGGGCGGCGGCCCTTGCACGGCCGGCGACGATACGGCCGCCGCGTGGATCTGGAGCGGCGCGCTGGCCGACGACGGCGAGGACGACGCGCTGGTCGCGCGCCTCGACGGCCTGGGCTTCGCCGATCCGGCCGCCGTGCTCGCGCGGCTGCGCGCGATCTGGCAATCGTCGCGCTATACCGGGCTGCCGGAAAAGAGCCGGCAGCGCTTCGACAGCGTCGCGCAGCGCGCGCTCGACGCCGCGCCGACGATCGACGCCGCGCGCCGCGACGAGACGATCGTGCGCCTGTTCGACCTGCTCGAGACGGTCAGCCGGCGCGGCGTCTATCTCGCGCTGCTGACCGAATACCCGGCCGCGCTCGACCGCGTGCTGTCGGTGCTCGGCGCGACGCGCTGGGGTGGCGGCTACCTGATCCGCCACCCGCAGCTGCTCGACGAGCTGCTCGACGACGAGGCGATCGCGAGCCCGTTCGACTGGCCCGCGTTCAAGGAGGCGCTGCGCGCGCGGCTCGCCGCGGCCGACGGCCCCGAGCAGCAGATGGACCTGCTGCGCCATGCGCAGCACGCGGAGGTGTTCCGGATCCTGCTGATCGACCTGGCCGGGCAACTGTCGGTCGAGCACGTGAGCGACCGGCTGTCCGAGCTGGCCGACGCGGTGCTCGACGTGACGATCGAAGTCGTCTGGTCGCAGCTCGCGAAGCGCCATCGCGACGTGCCGATGTTCGCGGTGATCGCGTACGGCAAGCTGGGCGGCAAGGAGCTCGGCTATGCGTCCGATCTCGACCTGATCTTCCTGTACGACGATCCGGACGAGCGTTCGGCGGACGTCTACACGACCTTCACGCGGCGCCTGATCACGTGGCTCACGACGGCGACCGGCGCGGGCGCGCTGTTCGACATCGACCTGCGGCTGCGGCCGAACGGCGAGGCCGGGTTGCTCGTCACCGATCTCGACGCATTCCGCCGCTATCAACTGCGCGAGGGCGACGCCGCGAACACCGCGTGGGTGTGGGAGCACCAGGCGCTGACGCGCGCCCGCTACAGCGCGGGCGACGCGCGGATCGGCGCGGCTTTCGAGGCGATCCGCCAGCAGGTGCTGACGACGCCGCGCGACGGGGCGATCCTCGCGAAGGAGATCGTCGACATGCGCGGGAAGGTGTTTGCCGGCCACCCGAACCAGACCGGGCTGTTCGACCTGAAGCACGATCGCGGCGGGATGGTCGACATCGAGTTCATCGTCCAGTACTGGGTGCTGCTGCACGCGTCGAGCGACGCCGAGCTGATCCGCAATACCGGCAATATCGCGCTGCTGCGCGAGGTCGCGCGCTTCGGGCTGATGGGCGCGGACGAGGCCGAGCGCGTCGGCGCGGCGTATCGCAAGTACCGCAAGCTGCAGCACAAGCTGCGGCTCGACGGGATGGAGAAGGCGCGCGTCGATCCGGCCCTCGTGGCCGACGAGCGGGCGGCCGTGACGGCGCTGTGGGCGCGCGTGTTCGGGGCGGTCGAAACGGGCGTTTGAGTCGCCCGTTCGAATCCGGCGTACGAATCGGCGGCGCAGGCCGGCCGCGATCGAGCGGCTGGCCTGCCGTAACAAAAAAGACCGGCGCATGCGCCGGTCTTTCCGCATCCGGACCAACGTGGAGCCGGCGTCAGGCCGCCAGCATTTCCTTCGCGTGCTTGCGTGTGGTCGCGGTGATTTCGAGCCCGCCGAGCATCCGCGCGACTTCCTCGATCCGGCTGGCGCGGTCGAGCGCGACAACGGTCGATACCGTGCCACCGCGCTCGTCGGCGCCCTTCGCCACCTGGAAATGATGGTCGCCGCGCGCGGCGACCTGCGGCAGGTGGGTCACGCACAGCACCTGGCGGTCGCGCCCGAGCTGGTGCAGCAGGCGGCCGACCACTTCGGCGACGCCGCCGCCGATTCCCGTATCGACTTCGTCGAAGATCAGCGTCGGCGTCGGGCTCGCGGCGCTGGCGATGACCGCGAGCGCGAGGCTGATCCGTGCGAGCTCGCCGCCCGACGCAACCTTCGCGAGCGGCCGCAGCGGCACGCCCGGGTGCCCGGCCACGCGGAATTCGACCTGTTCCAGCCCGTGCGGGCCGCCGTCGGCGAGCGGCACGAGCGCGACTTCGAAGCTGCCGCCTGCCATCGACAGTTCCTGCATGCCGGCCGTGACGGCCGTGCCGAGCGCCTTCGCGGCCTGCGCGCGCGCCTTCGACAGGCGTTTCGCATCGGCGAGATAGGCTTCCCGCGCCTTGGCCTGCGCAGCTTCGAGCGCGCCGAGATCGGCGGCGGCGTCGAGCGCGGCGAGTTGCGCGCGGCGCGCCGCATGCTCCTCGTGCAGCGTGTCGGGCGGCAGCCGGAACTTGCGGGCGGTCGAGTGCAGCGCGTCGAGCCGCGTTTCGACCTGCGCGAGCCGCTCCGGGTCGAGATCGACGCGCTGGGCATAGTGCGACAGCGAATACACGGCTTCCTGCAACTGGATCTCGGCCGGCTCCAGCGATGCCAGCGCATCGCCGAGCGCGGTGTCGTAGTCGGCCAGGCTGCGCAGCTTCGACACGATCGCGCCGAGCTGTGCGAGCATCGCGTCGTCGGACTCGGACAGCGCGTTGAGCGCGCCGCGCACGCCTTCGATCAGGTTCGCCGAATGCGACAGGCGCTTGTGTTCGTTGCTGACTTCGTCCCATTCGCCGGCTTGCGGCGCGAGCTTGTCGAGTTCGGCGAGCTGCCACGCGAGCTTTTCGCGCTCGAGTTGCAATTCGCGCTCGTGCGCCTTCGCGGCGTCGATCGCCTGCGTCGCGTCGCGCCACACGCGCCACGCGCGCGCGACGTTCGCGGCATCGGCGACGAGCCCCGCGTGCGTGTCGAACAGCTCGCGCTGCGCGTCGGGCCGCATCAGCAACTGGTGCGCGTGCTGGCCGTGGATGTCGACGAGCATCTCGCCGAGTTCGCGCAGTTGGGCGAGCGTCGCGCTGGTGCCGTTGATGAACGCACGCGACCGGCCGTTCGCGTCGATCACGCGGCGCAGCATCACGGTGTCCTCGGCGTCGAACGCGTGGTCGTCGAGCCAGCGCGCGACACGGTCGTGCGGCGTGAACTCGGCCGTGATGTCGGCGCGGCCGCAGCCGGTGCGCACGACGCTCGCGTCGGCGCGTTCGCCGAGCGCGAGGGCGAGGGCGTCGATCAGGATCGACTTGCCGGCCCCGGTTTCGCCTGAAAAGACGGAAAAGCCGCTGTCGAATTCGAGATCGAGCGCGGCGACGATGACGAAGTCGCGGATCGAGAGGTGGCGGAGCATGGTGTCGGGCGGAGCGGCGTCAGGACGCCTTGTCGTCTTCGTTCGATGCGTGTTCGTTCCAGTGCAGCTTCTTGCGCAGCGTCGTGTAGTAGCTGTAGCCGATCGGGTGCAGGAACGGCACCGTGTGCTTCGAGCGGCGCACCTCGATCGTGTCGTTCAGCTCGAGCGACGTGAACGACTGCATGTCGAAGTTCACGTTGACGTCGCGGCCGCCGACGATCTGGATCGCGATCTTCGAATCGTCGGGCAGCACGATCGGCCGGTTCGACAGCGCGTGCGGCGCGATCGGCACGAGCACGATGCCCGCCAGCTGCGGATGGAGGATCGGGCCGGCCGACGACAGCGCATACGCGGTCGAGCCGGTGGGCGTCGCGACGATCAGGCCGTCCGAGCGCTGGTTGTACATGTAGCGGCCGTCGACCGACGCACGCAGCTCGACCATCCCGGAGAAGCCGCTGCGGTTCACGACGACGTCGTTGAACGCGAGCGCGTGGTAGATCGGTTCGCCGTCGCGTACGATCCGCGCCTCGAGCAGCGAGCGCTCCTCGCGCTCGAACTTGCCGGCCAGCATCACGGGCACGAGCGCCTGCATGTCGGAGGCCGCGATGTCGGTGATGAAGCCGAGCCGCCCGTGGTTGATCCCGATCAGCGGTGTCCGGTACGGCGCAAGCTGGCGGCCGATGCCGAGCATCGTGCCGTCGCCGCCGAGCACGATTGCCACGTCCGCTCGTGCCCCGATTTCGGCCGGAGTGAGCGCCGGGTAGCCGGCGATGCCGATTTCCCGCGCGGTATCGCCTTCGAACACGACCTCGAAGCCGAGCGTGGCAATGCTGTCCGCCAGCGTGGCGAGCGGCTCGGCGATGCCGGGCGTGTTGCTCCGGCCGACGAGCGCGACAGTGTTGAACTGATTACCGGTTTTCATGCCGGCATTACACCATAGCTCGTTGACGAAAAGAACCGCCCGTGCGCCGACGGGGCCGGATCGGGCCGGCCCGCGCAATGGTGGTCGACGCCACTCGCCGTGCTTGCGCGGTTGCGCTAAAATTTTCCACCATGCTAGATCCTCGCGCACGAACCCTCCTGAAAACCCTGATCGAACGGTATATCGCCGACGGTCAGCCAGTCGGATCGCGCACGTTGTCCCGTTACTCCGGGCTCGAGCTGAGCCCGGCGACGATCCGCAACGTGATGTCCGACCTGGAGGAGCTCGGCCTCGTGTCGAGCCCGCACACGTCGGCCGGCCGCGTGCCGACGCCGCGCGGCTACCGGCTGTTCGTCGACACGATGCTGACGGTCGAGGCGCCGATCGACGCGGAGGCCGTCGCGCGTCAGGTGCAGAACACGCTGCAGGCCGGCGAGCCGCAGCAGCGGGTGGTGGCGGCCGCCGCGAGCGTGCTGTCGAACCTGTCGCAGTTCGCGGGCGTCGTGCTGACGCCGCGTCGCAGCCACGTGTTCAAGCAGATCGAATTCATGCGCCTGTCCGACAAGCGCATCCTGCTGATCATCGTCACGCCCGAGGGCGACGTGCAGAACCGCATGCTCGCGACGCCGCGCGACTATTCGCCGTCGCAGCTGACGGAGGCGTCCAACTACATCAACGCGCATTTCGCCGGCCTGTCGTTCGACGAGGTTCGCCGCCGCCTGCGCGACGAGATCGACCAGTTGCGCGGCGACATGACGACGCTGATGCACGCGGCCGTGACGGCCAGCACCGAGGTGCCCGACACCGAGGACACCGTGCTGATTTCCGGCGAGCGCAACCTGCTCGAGGTGGCGGACCTGTCGTCCGACATGGCGCGGCTGCGCAAGCTGTTCGACGTATTCGACCAAAAGACGGGCCTCCTGCAACTGCTCGACGTGTCGAGCCACGCCCAGGGCGTGCAGATCTTCATCGGCGGCGAATCGACGCTCGTGCCGATCGAGGAAATGAGCGTCGTGACCGCGCCTTACGAGGTGAACGGCAAGATCGTCGGCACGCTCGGCGTGATCGGCCCGACCCGCATGGCGTACAACCGCGTGATACCGATCGTCGACATCACCGCGCGCCTGCTGTCGCTCACGCTGAGCCAGCAGTAGCAGCCGCCCCCGACGCCGTCCCGCCATCGTGCCGCGGCGTCGCGTGCGCCGCCAGTCGGCCGAACGGCCAGCCGACCCGAGCGCTGCGGCCCGCTATAATTGAGGGCCGTCCGACTGCGTGCCCCGAGCACGTTCCTGCCCATGCGTTTCGATCTTGAGCCGCCATCGAGCGTCGCGGCTGCCCATCGCATCGGTGTGCTGCTGATCAATCTCGGCACGCCCGACGCGCCCACCCCGCGCGCGGTGCGGCGCTACCTGGCCGAATTCCTGTCGGATCCGCGGGTCGTCGAAATTCCGCAGGCCGTCTGGCAGGTGCTGCTGCGCACGCTGATCCTGCCGCTGCGCGGCCGCGCGTCCGCGAAGAAATACGCGGCCGTCTGGATGCCCGAGGGCTCGCCGCTGCGTGTCTACACCGAGCGCCAGACCGACAGCGTGCGGCACCTGCTCGCGTCGAACGGCTATCACGTGATGGTCGACTACGCGATGCGCTACGGCAGTCCGAACATTGCGCACGCGCTCGCGCAGTTCAAGCGCGCGGGCGTCGAGCGCGTGCTGCTGATGCCGATGTATCCGCAATACTCGGCGTCGACCACCGCCACCGCGTTCGATGCCGCGTTCGGCGCGCTCGCGCGCATGCGCAATCAGCCGGAAGTGCGCACGGTGCGGCACTACGCCGACCATCCGGCCTATATCCACGCGCTGGCCGAGCAGGTGCGCCAGTACTGGGCGCAGCACGGCCGGCCCGATTTCGCGGCCGGCGACAAGCTCGTGCTGAGTTTCCACGGCGTGCCGAAGCGCACGCTCGACCTCGGCGATCCCTATCACGACCAGTGCCAGCAGACGGGCGCGTTGCTGATGGCCGCGCTCGGGCTGTCGGCCACCGAATGCCGCGTCACGTTCCAGTCGCGCTTCGGCAAGGCCGAATGGCTCCAGCCGTATACCGCGCCGACCCTGCGCGAATTCGGCGAGGCCGGCGTGCGGCGGGCCGACGTGTTCTGTCCCGGCTTCACGGCCGATTGCCTCGAGACGATCGAGGAAATCGGCATGGAAGTGCGCGACGAGTTTCTCGCCGGCGGCGGCAAGACCTTTCACCGCATTCCGTGCCTGAACGGTGCCTCCGCATGGATCGGCGCGCTCGGCGAGATCGTCGCGGAAAATCTGCAGGGCTGGCCCGTCAAGGCCGCGCAGCCTGAACCGGTCAATTGAGATGAAACGATTCCCACGCGCGCGTTGTTCGCCGTTCCCCGGGGCGGCGGTCAGCCTTCACACGGCGGCCCGGCGGAGGCTTGCATGAACTACAGGATTTCCACGGAGCCGGGCGCGAAGCTGCGCATCGACAAATGGCTGTGGGCAGCCCGATTCTTCAAGACGCGCTCGCTCGCGACCGATGCGGTCGACAAGGGGCACGTGAAGATCGGCGGCGCGGCGGTCAAGCCGGCGAAGGACGTACGGGTGGGCGACGAGGTCGAGATTGCGATCGACGGCATCGTCTGGCACATTGCCGTGCTGGGCGTGTGCGACGTGCGCGGGCCCGCGAGCGTCGCGCAGACGCTCTACGAGGAAACGGCTGCGGGGCGAGCCGCGCGGCTCGCCGAACTGGAGCGGCGCCGGACGTATCGCGAGCCGGCGGCCGAATTGCACGGCCGGCCGACGAAGCGCGACCGGCGCATTATCGACAGATTTTCTGGTGGGAGCTGAACATCTGGTCGAACGTCGCCCGCGCGCTGCCGTATTCGGTCGTGCGGTCGGTGACTGCCCCCGACAGGCAGATGGTGGTGGTGCCGGCAATGAGTACCAGCGCGACCACCGATATCGCAAAGGTCAGTTTCACGGTACTCCCCTCGAGAACAAGGGTGAAAACGGCGCCAGGTGGAAGGTCACGCGGCGGTCAGCTAGGGTAAACACGCTTTTCCGACGCTTGAGTGGAGTGTAGTGCAGCCGGCCTGTGTGCAGCTAGTACTTGCCGGGTAAGCGTTGTTACAGGCCGTTTCGCCCGAGGCGGCGGACGATGCGGCGCCTGCCCCGGCAGACGCGCGGTTGTTTCGCGGCATTGGAGAATGCCGGCGAATAACCCTCTTGAAACCGCAGTTTTCGCCCTTATTTGCACCAGTAATGTGCGGTGCCGCCGGGTATACGTCCGGCGGTTGCCGATTTGGCTTCAACCTCTAATCGACTTTCAGCGACATGGAAAACACGCAAGAGAACCCGGCTACCCAATCGGCCGAAGACATCGGCAGCGAGAAGCAGGCGGAGCAAGGCGCCGCACCCGCCGCCGAAGCCGCCGACGCGGCGCTCGCGGAGGCTCAAGCCAAGGTCGCCGAGCTCCAGGAAAGCTTCCTGCGGGCGAAGGCCGAAACCGAGAACGTGCGCCGCCGCGCGCAGGACGACGTGTCGAAGGCGCACAAGTTCGCGATCGAGAGCTTCGCGGAGCACCTGCTGCCCGTGCTGGACAGCCTGGAAGCGGCCGTCAACGATACCTCCGGCGACATCGCGAAGGTGCGCGAGGGCGTCGAGCTCACGCTGCGCCAGTTGACGAGCGCGCTCGAGAAGGGCCGCGTCGTCGCGATCAATCCGGTCGGCGAGAAGTTCGATCCGCACCAGCACCAGGCCATTTCGATGGTGCCGGCCGAGCAGGAGCCGAACACCGTCGTCGCGGTGCTGCAAAAGGGCTACATGATCGCCGACCGCGTGCTGCGCCCGGCGCTCGTCACCGTCGCGCAGCCGAAGTAAGGCGGCCGACATGGTGCCCGCCGGCGTCGATCCGGCCGCGTTCGACGCGTTCGACATGCAGGCGCTCGACGCCGGCACGTTCGACGCGGCCATCGACGGCGCGGGCGATGCGCTGGCCGTGGTGTTCTTCTGGGGCGTCGACTGCTTCAACTGCGAGATCGCGAAGAAGGCGATGCTCGCCCAGCCCGACGCGATCCGCGCGCTGGGCCTGAAGTGGTTCCATTGCAACGTGTACGAGCACCATCAGCTGGGGCGCCGCTTCGGGCTGCACGGCGTGCCGACGTGGTTCTTCTTCCACCGCGGCAAGCGGCTGGGCCGCGCGACGGGCTGGCATGGTCTCGCGCAGTTCCAGGCAGCGATTGCGGCGGCACGCGCGAAGATCGGCGCGGCGGCCGGTGCCGCGGCGGCCGGTGCCCCGTCCCGCGAGGGCACCGGCCCACACGATCCGCTGGCTGGCGGCGATTGAAAAAATTTAATATCCGCATCGCTCGTCGGGTCTTGAAAACGGATCGGGCGGACGCATTTCGGGAACAGAGTTGAATTCTGGCGTGCGAAACCGCCCAAAAACGTGGCGTTTCGCGCAGCAAACAAGCATTTCTGGAGATTAGGAAAAAATGGGAAAGATCATCGGTATTGACCTCGGCACCACGAACTCGTGCGTCGCCATCATGGAAGGCAACCAGGTCAAGGTCATCGAGAACTCGGAAGGCGCTCGCACCACGCCGTCGATCATCGCGTACATGGACGACAACGAAGTGCTCGTCGGCGCGCCGGCCAAGCGCCAGTCGGTGACCAACCCGAAGAACACGCTGTTCGCGGTGAAGCGCCTGATCGGCCGCCGCTTCGAAGAGAAGGAAGTCCAGAAGGACATCGGCCTGATGCCGTATGCGATCATCAAGGCCGACAACGGCGACGCATGGGTCGAAGCGCACGGCGAAAAGCTCGCGCCGCCGCAGGTGTCGGCCGAAGTGCTGCGCAAGATGAAGAAGACGGCCGAAGACTACCTCGGCGAGCCGGTCACGGAAGCCGTGATCACGGTGCCGGCATACTTCAACGACAGCCAGCGCCAGGCGACCAAGGACGCCGGCCGCATCGCGGGCCTCGAAGTCAAGCGGATCATCAACGAGCCGACCGCGGCCGCGCTCGCGTTCGGCCTCGACAAGGCCGAGAAGGGCGACCGCAAGATCGCCGTGTATGACCTCGGCGGCGGCACGTTCGACGTGTCGATCATCGAGATCGCGGACGTCGACGGCGAAATGCAGTTCGAAGTGCTGTCGACCAACGGCGACACGTTCCTCGGCGGCGAAGACTTCGACCAGCGCATCATTGATTACATCATCGGCGAGTTCAAGAAGGAGCAGGGCGTCGACCTGTCGAAGGACGTGCTCGCGCTGCAGCGCCTGAAGGAAGCCGCCGAAAAGGCGAAGATCGAGCTGTCGTCGAGCCAGCAGACCGAAATCAACCTGCCGTACATCACGGCGGACGCGTCGGGCCCGAAGCACTTGAACCTGAAGATCACCCGCGCGAAGCTGGAAGCGCTGGTGGAAGACCTCGTCGAGCGCACGATCGAACCGTGCCGCATCGCGATCAAGGACGCAGGCGTCAAGGTGTCGGACATCGACGACGTGATCCTGGTCGGCGGCCAGACCCGCATGCCGAAGGTGCAGGAGAAGGTGAAGGAGTTCTTCGGCAAGGACCCGCGCCGTGACGTGAACCCGGACGAAGCCGTCGCGGTTGGCGCGGCGATCCAGGGCCAGGTGCTGTCGGGCGACCGCAAGGACGTGCTGCTGCTCGACGTGACCCCGCTGTCGCTCGGTATCGAGACGCTCGGCGGCGTGATGACGAAGATGATCAACAAGAACACGACGATCCCGACGAAGCACGCACAGGTGTATTCGACGGCGGACGACAACCAGTCGGCCGTGACGATCAAGGTGTTCCAGGGCGAACGCGAAATGGCGGCGGGCAACAAGCTGCTCGGCGAGTTCAACCTCGAAGGCATTCCGCCGGCCCCGCGCGGCGTGCCGCAGATCGAAGTGACCTTCGACATCGACGCGAACGGCATCCTGCACGTCGGCGCGAAGGACAAGGCGACCGGCAAGGAAAACAAGATCACGATCAAGGCGAACTCGGGCCTGTCCGAGGCTGAAATCGATCAGATGATCAAGGACGCGGAAGCGAACGCAGCGGAAGACCACAAGCTGCGCGAGCTGGCCGATTCGCGCAACCAGGGCGACGCGCTGGTTCACAGCACGAAGAAGGCGCTGACCGAGTACGGCGACAAGCTGGACGCGGGCGAGAAGGAAGCGATCGAAGCGGCGCTGAAGTCGCTCGAGGACGTGCTGAAGGACACGTCGGCCGACAAGGCCGCGATCGACGCGAAGGTCGAGGAGCTCGGCAAGGTCTCGCAGAAGCTCGGCGAGAAGATGTACGCCGACATGCAGGCCCAGCAGGCTGGTGCGGCCGGCGCGGCCGGTGCGGCGGAAGGCGCGGCCCACGCAGGCGGTGCGCAACAGGCTGCCGACGACGTCGTCGACGCCGAGTTCAAGGAAGTGAAGAAGGACTAAGCCAGGTTGCAATGGCACCGCATGCCGCGCGCGCAAAAACGCGCGCGGCGCGACTGACCAGCGGCTGAAAAGCGGTCTGTCTTTCCTTCCGGATGGCCGGATCGACTCCACGCCTGGCGGGCCTTGCGGCCCTCCGGGCACATTTGTTTTTTGGCGGGTGCTGCGCGAGCCGTCCGCGGACGGTGCAGCGCCAGACGAGTCGAGAGACTTTACTGCGGGCGAAAGGAGCCGCCGCGTGCGCGATGCGTGGCGGCACAGTGAATCGATATGGCGAAACGGGATTACTACGAGGTTCTGGGCGTCGCGAAGAATGCGAGCGACGACGAAATCAAGAAGGCATATCGCAAGCTTGCGATGAAGTATCACCCTGACCGCAATCCGGACAGCAAGGATGCGGAAGAGCATTTCAAGGAGGCGAAGGAGGCCTATGAAATGCTGTCGGACGGCCAGAAGCGGGCCGCGTACGACCAGTACGGCCACGCGGGCGTCGATCCGAACATGGGCGGTGCGGGCGCGCAGGGCTTCGGCGGCTTCGCGGATGCGTTCGGCGACATCTTCGGCGACATCTTCGGCCAGGCCGCGGGCGGCGCCGCGCGCGGCGGCCGCGGCGGCCCGCAGGTGTATCGCGGCGCCGACCTGCGCTACAGCATGGAAATCACGCTCGAGCAGGCCGCGCACGGCTACGACACGCAGATCCGCGTGCCGAGCTGGGTGTCGTGCGAAGTCTGCCACGGCTCGGGTGCGAAGCCCGGCACGAAGCCGGAAACCTGCCCGACCTGTCACGGCCAGGGCACGGTGCGCATGTCGCAGGGCTTCTTCAGCATCCAGCAGACCTGCCCGAAGTGTCATGGCACCGGCACCTACATCCCCGAGCCGTGCGCGCATTGCCACGGGTCGGGCAAGGTGAAGGAAACCAAGACGCTCGAAGTGAAGATTCCGGCCGGGATCGACGACGGGATGCGGATCCGCTCGGCCGGCAACGGCGAGCCGGGCATCAACGGCGGGCCGCCGGGCGACCTGTACGTCGAGATCCACATCAAGCCGCACTCGGTGTTCGAGCGCGACGGCGACGATCTCCACTGCCAGATGCCGATTCCGTTCACGACCGCCGCACTCGGCGGCGAGATCGAGGTGCCGACGCTGGCCGGCCGTGCATCGTTCCCGGTGCCGGAAGGCACGCAGTCGGGCAAGACGTTCCGCCTGCGCGGCAAGGGCATCAAGGGGCTGCGTTCGAGCATCGCGGGCGATCTGTACGTGCACGTGCAGGTCGAGACGCCCGTGAAGCTGACCGACCAGCAGCGCGACCTGCTCAAGCAGTTCGAGAAGTCGCTGGCCGAAGGCGGCGCGCGTCACAGCCCGCAGAGCAAGAGCTGGTTCGATCGGGTGAAGAGCTTCTTCGAGTAACGGGCATGACTGAAGGCAACGAGAGCGCGTCGTTCGCGCTCTTGGACGATTGCGACTCGACCGCGTCCGCGCGGTCGAGTCGTTTGTATTCGGGCTTCGTGCGCGAACGCGTGTGCACGGACCCGGCGCAGCTCGACGCCATCGATGCGGCGCTCGCGCGGGATCTGCGCGACGGGCTGCATGCGGTCGTCGTCGGCGATTACGAATTCGGACGCAACCTGCAAAAGGCGCAGCCGGGCGATGCCCCGCTGCGCTTTTTGCTATATGCGCGCTGCGAGCGGCTGTCGCGCGACGAAGTCGACGCGTGGCTCGCACAGCATGATGGCGGCGGCCCGCCGTCGATCGCCGGTGTCGCGCACGTCGCGAAGAGCGTGTCGCGCGACGCGTTCGACGCGGCGATCGGCGCGGTGCAGGACGCGCTGCGCGCAGGCGATTCGTATCAGGTCAACTACACGTACCGGCTGAATTTCGACGTGTTCGGCACGCCGCTCGCGCTGTACCGGCGGCTGCGCGCGCGCCAGCCCGTGCGGTACGGCGCGCTGATCGCGCTGCCCGGCGGCGCGTGGGTCGTATCGTGCTCGCCCGAGTTGTTCGTCCAGAAGCAGGGCGACGTGCTGCGCGCGCGGCCGATGAAGGGCACCGCGCCGCGTTCGGCCGATCCGCGCGACGATGCGGCGGCCGCCGCGTTCCTCGCGAGCGATCCGAAGAACCGCGCGGAAAACGTGATGATCGTCGACCTGCTGCGCAATGACGTGTCGCGGATCGCGCGCACGGGCAGCGTCAAGGTGCCGGCACTGTTCTCCGTCGAGCCGTATGCGTCGGTGTGGCAGATGACGTCGACGGTCGAAGCCGGCTGGCGTGATGGAACGACGTTCGCGCAGATGCTGCGCGCGCTGTTTCCGTGCGGGTCGATCACCGGTGCGCCGAAGTACAAGACGATGGAATTGATCGACGCGATCGAGTCGACGCCGCGCGGGCTCTATACGGGCGCGATCGGGTGGCTCGATGCGCCGCGGGACGGCGCCGTGGAGGACGTCGCGCAAGACGTTCCGTCGGCGAGCCACGGCGCCGCGCGACAGGTTGACGGGGCCGGTGCGTCGCCGGGCCGTGCGGCGTCCTGCGGCGATTTCTGCCTGTCGGTCGCGATCCGGACGCTGACGCTCGATGCGGCTGGCGTCGATAATGACGCGGACGGCACGGGCATCGCCGCGGCCGGCCGGCGGCGCGGCACGATGGGCGTGGGCGCGGGTATCGTGCTCGACAGCGTCGCGGCCGACGAATATGCGGAGTGCGAATTGAAAGCGCGATTCCTGACCGATGCCGACCCCGGCTTCCAGTTGTTCGAAACGACCGCCGCGACGCGCGCGGGCGGCATCCGGCATCTGGAGCGCCATCTCGCGCGGCTGCAGCGCAGTGCCGATGCGTTCGGCTTCCGCTTCGACGCCGACACGTTGCATCGCGAGATCGATGCACGCTGCGCGGCGCTCGACGGTGACAGTCCATACCGGATGAAGCTCGCGCTCGCGAAGGACGGCGCGTTCGACATCACGGCCGCACCGCTGAAGGCGCTGCCCACCGGGCCGGTTAGCGTGATGCTCGCGTCCGAGCACGGCTTTGCGCCGACCTGCGCGAGCGACGCGCTGCTGCTGCACAAGACCACGCGCCGTGCCGAATACGACCGCGCGTGGCAGGCGGCCGAAGCACTCGGCGGATTCGACATGCTGTTCGTCAACGAGCGCGGCGAGGTGACGGAAGGCGGGCGCTCGAACCTGTTCGTGAAGCTCGACGGGCAATGGGTGACGCCGCCGCTCGCGAGCGGCGTGCTGCCGGGCGTGATGCGCGGCGTGCTGCTGGACGATCCGGCGCTAAACGCAACGGAGCGCGCGCTGACGCTCGACGATGTGCTGAACGCAGACGCGTTGATGATCTGCAATGCGTTGCGCGGGCCGATGACGGCGCGGCTGATTCGCGACTGCGCATCGGCCTGAACGGATTACTTTCGTGGCGTACATTGCCAGGTTTGTACGATGGCGTGCCCTCGTTTATAGCGCGCGACGCAAGTTTGCGCATGTTTGCCGAGTGGCCGTGCGATCACGACGCTCGTATTGCCGTAGTCACACGAGACCCAGTAGTCTTCACGGGCTTCGGCCAGCGACCAGGTGTACACATCGCTTTTGGGCTCGGTGCGCGAGCGATTGGGCAGCAATGACATTATCCGGTCCGGCGGCCCCGACCAGAAGGTGACACCGGCAAGCGGATAGGTGCGTTGCGTGTCGAAGTTTTTCCAGCCATCGGGTGGTTGACCGTCGAGCTGCTGGGTGACGGCAATGCGTGCGGGGCAATCTGACGTGGCAGCGGACACCGGTAAGGCAGTGAGCGAACTGAATGCGAACGCGGTAATGGTGAGCAGCCGGTACGGCGTTTGGCGGATGAACGTCATCATTTCACCACCGAAAATGCATCGGCATTGTTGCTCGGATCGATGTAACGGCCATTTTTGTCCTTGCCCTTGAATGGAATACATCGTCTCTTGATTGCCGTGCGAATATGGGACGCGTATGGAATTGCGATGTGTACGACGCGTGATAGATGTTCTCGAGCGGGCGTCGACATTGTCTTCACCTTCCGCTGCACCCTCACACGCAGTGCCAGTCGATCATCTTCGGCGGCGTCCGCTTCGCGTCGTAGCGGACCGTGCAGGTTCGCGCGGCAGTGCCCAGCGGACGGGCAATGATCGCGGCCGTGTCGAAATACTCGCAACTCACCCAGTAATCGGTTTCGGCTGCCGCGAGTGGCCACGTGTTGACGAGCATATCGCGCCGTTTGACGCCGCTCGATGGGGCGAGCATGGCGAGTTGATCGGGCGGCCCGGACCAAAACGACACACCGATCAGCGGATGTGCCTTCTGTGAGTCGTAAGGGCGCCAGCCGTCGGGCGCGGGACCTGTGACCGTCTGTGAAACCGCCAGGCGGGCCGGACACTGAACAGGCGCCGAAGTGGCGTACGCCGACGAGATGCAACTAGCTGTCAGCAACGCGGCGAGCGCCGCATTGGCTGGAAAACAGGCGAGTGCCATCGTCATCGCACCACCGAGAACGCATCGGCGTTGTTGCTCGGATCGATATAGCGACCGTTTCTGTCCTTGCCCTGGAACCGGATGTGCCGTTTCCGGATTTTCGACAGACTGCGCCATTGTTCGATGACGTAGATGCCTTTCGAATCCTGACTCAGATAAAACGCCGCATGGTTGCCGTACGACCTGTTTCGATATTGTTCGCTTTCGAAGGTCGCGATGACCGTGCCCGGACGAATGGTCGAATCGCCCTTTAC
The DNA here is from genome assembly GCF_020419985.1 of Burkholderia sp. AU32262. Taxonomy (NCBI): domain Bacteria; kingdom Pseudomonadati; phylum Pseudomonadota; class Betaproteobacteria; order Burkholderiales; family Burkholderiaceae; genus Burkholderia; species Burkholderia sp. AU32262. The sequence continues at coordinate 174,614 of NZ_JAIZRS010000011.1, read as the reverse complement.
CGTCTTTTCCGGTCGCCAGCCCGAGGTCGCGCCCACTTTGGTATGGACCTTCACGAGCGCAACGCACTCACCATCGCCTTGTAGTGGTTCGCCGGCCAATTCGGCTGCGCGTTCGTATACGTGGGACATTTCGCCTCCGTGGAATGATGGAAGCGCAATGGTCTCCGCAACGAAGGCCTACGGATATAGGACGTGTTTGAAAATGCAGTGCTGCCAAATCGAACGACGGGTGTCGTCGAGCAGGTGGCGGCCTTTGCCTTCGCATCGAGCCGCCATCTCGTCCGAAATCAGAACGAATGCTCCGGGCCCGGGAACGTGCCGTCCTTCACGGCGTGCACGTACGCTTCGACGGCCGCCTGAATGTTCGGCTGCCCCTGCATGAAATCCTTCACGAAACGCGGCCGCTTGCCGGGGAACACGCCGAGCATGTCGTGCAGCACGAGCACCTGCCCCGAGCAGTCGACGCCCGCGCCGATGCCGATCGTCGGAATCTTCAGCATGTGCGTGACTTCGGCCGCGACGAGCGTCGGCACGGCTTCGAGCACGACGAGCTGCGCGCCGGCATCCTCGATCGCGCGCGCGTCGCGCAGCAGTTGCGCGGCGCCGGCTTCCGTCTTGCCCTGGACCTTGAAGCCGCCGAACGCATGCACCGATTGCGGCGTGAGGCCGAGGTGCGCGCACACGGGCACCGAGCGTTCGACGAGGAAGCGGATCGTATCGGCGAGCCATTCGCCGCCTTCGAGCTTCACCATCTGCGCGCCCGCGCGCATCAGCTTGACCGCGTTCGCGAACGCGTCGGCCGGCGTTCCGTACGTGCCGAACGGCAGATCGGCGACGACCAGCGCGCGCGGTTGAGCCCGCGCGACACAGGCGGTGTGGTACGCGATGTCGTCGGGCGACACGGGCAGCGTGGTCGTGTGGCCCTGCAGCACGTTGCCGAGCGAATCGCCGATCAGCAGCACGTCGGTGCCGGCGCGATCGAGCAACGCGGAAAAGCTCGCGTCGTAGCAGGTCAGCATCGCGATCTTCTCGCCGGCGTCGCGCATTGCCTGCAGCTTGGGTACGGTCACGGCAGGCCGGCTCGATTCCTGGAGATAGGTCATGGGAAATCCGGGTCGGTGGGGAAGAACGACAGGCGGGGACGCGTCAGCGCGTCGTCTCGCCCTTGACGAAGAATTCCTTGCGGCCGCGCATCGTCTCGATGCGCTCGACCAGCAGGGCAAGGTCTTCGGGGGAATCCAGCGGGTTCAGGTGCTCGGCTGCGACCGTCAGCACCGGCGTGCGGTCGTAGTGGTAGAAGAATTCGTTGTACGCGTCGACGAGCGAGCGCAGGTACGCATCGCTGATCTGCAGCTCCATCGGCAGCCCGCGCTTCTGGATGCGCGAGAACAGCACTTCGGGGCTGGCCTGCAGATAGACGACGAGGTCGGGCGACGGCGCCTGCGGCACGTCGACGTGCGTGGCGACCGAGCGATACAGTTGCCATTCGTCTTCCGGCAGGTTCAGCCGCGCGAAGATGTCGTTCTTCTGCGGCATGAAATCGGCGATGACCGGGCGGCCCGTGTCGAGCGCGCCGATCAGCTCGCGCGCCTGCTGCGCGCGCTGCAGCGCGAACGACAACTGGACGGGCAGCGCGTAGCGCGCGGTGTCGCGGTAGAAGCGTTCGAGGAACGGGTTGTCCTGCGGGCGCTCGAGCAGCGCCTGCATCGACCAGCGCTCGCCGAGCAGGCGCGCGAGCGTCGTCTTGCCGACGCCGATCGGGCCTTCGATCACGAGATAGCGGTGCGGGGCGCGCAGGTCGGGCGCGGTGACGGTCAGCGGAGTCGAGTTCATCGGCAGCGGGTCTTGTCGGCGTCTGCGTCGGCCGCGAGCGCCTTCTGCATCGGGCACTGGCAGGTCTGCACCTTTTCGACGCGCTGATCGGCGACGGCGGCGAGAAAGGCATCGGCACGGCCGCGCGCGGGGATGTCGAGCGCCGGCTCGATCTCGACGAGCGGCACGAGCGCGAACGCGCGGTCGGTAAGGCGCGGGTGGGGGACGATCAGGTCGGGTTCGTCGATCGAATCGGCGCCGAACAGCAGGATGTCGAGGTCGAGCGTGCGCGGCGCATTGCGATACGGACGCTCGCGGCCGAAGTGATGTTCGATCTTCTGGCAAAGCGCGAGCAGCTCGCGGGCCGACAGCGTCGTGTCGAGCTTGACGACGCAGTTGTAGTAGTCGTCGCCGCCCGCTTCGAACGGCGCCGTGCGATACAGGCTCGATTTGCCGAGGATCGAGATGGTGCGCTGCTGCGCGAGGCACACCACCGCGTCCTTCAAGGTCTGGCGCGCATCGCCGAGATTCGCCCCCAGTCCGATATATGCAACCGTCATGGCATCACTTCCTACGTCGTTCGCCGGCGGGCGCGTCAGTCGTCGGACCCGCCCGCGGTATCCGGCGCCTGCTCGGCGGCACCTTCACCCGGCTTGCGGTTTCGCGCACCGCCGCGGCGGCGCCGCTTGCGGGGCGATTTTTCCTTCGAGCCGCCCTGCGTGAGCAATGCCTCGCGAGCGGCCGCGTCGCCTTCGATGAAATCCGTCCACCACTGTCCGACTTCCGCATCGAGCTCGCCGGATTCGCAGCGTAACAGGAGGAAATCATACCCCGCTCTAAACCTTTGGTGTTCCAGCAGCCGCATCGCGCTGCGGCCCGAGCGTTTCTCGAGGCGCAGTTGCAGGCCCCAGATCTCGCGCATGTCGGCCGAGTAGCGCTTGTGGATCGCGAGTTTCTCGGTCTGCATGTCGAGCACGTCGTCCATCGCGCGATGCAGCGCCGGCACCGGGATTTCGCCGTCGGCCGTGTATTGCTCGAAGCGCTGGCGCATGTCGTGCCACAGCAGCGTCGCGAACAGGAAGCCCGGCGACACCGGCTTGCCGGCGCGCACGCGCGCGTCGGTGTTGTTCAGCGCGAGCGTGATGAACTTCTCGCCCTGCGGCTGTTCGAGCACGACGTCGAGCAGCGGCAGCAGCCCGTGATGCAGGCCTTCCTTGCGCAGCTTCTTCAGGCACGCGAGTGCGTGGCCCGACAGCAGCAGCTTCAGCATTTCGTCGAACAGGCGTGCGGCCGGCACGTTGTTGATCAGGTCGGCGAGCGCGTGGATCGGCTCGCGCGTATGCGGCTCGATCTCGAAATCGAGCTTCGCCGCGAAGCGCACGACGCGCAGCATTCGCACCGGATCCTCGCGAAAGCGCGTGGCCGGATCGCCGATCATCCGCAGCAGGCGGGCGCGTACGTCGGCCATCCCGTCGTGGTAGTCGAGCACCGTCTGCGTCGACGGGTCGTAGTACATCGCGTTGATCGTGAAGTCGCGGCGCGCGGCGTCCTCGTGCTGCTCGCCCCACACGTTGTCGCGCAGTACGCGGCCGCTCGCGTCGACCGCGTGCGTGCGGCGATCGAGTTCGTCGCGCTTCAGGCGCCTCGGCGGCTCGGCCGCAGCCGCGGCCGCCTCGGGCGGCGCGTCGACCAGCGCGCGGAACGTCGACACCTCGATCAGCTCCTGGCCGAACTGCACGTGCACGATCTGGAAGCGGCGGCCGATCAGGCGCGCGCGGCGGAACAGGCGCTGCACCTCGGTCGGCGTCGCGTCGGTCGCGACGTCGAAGTCCTTCGGCGCGATGCCGAGCAGCAGGTCGCGCACCGCGCCGCCGACGATGAATGCACGAAAGCCCGCCTGCTGCAGCGTGTCGGTCACGCGCACCGCGTTCTTCGAGATCAGCGCCGGGTTGATGCCGTGCACGCTGGCCGGCACGACGGTCGGCTCATGGTTGCTGCGCGGTTTCTTCGCGCTGCCGCGGGCGCCCTTCGGGGCGCGCGGGGCGGCTGGGGCCGCTTCGTCGGCCGGGGCCGCGGCGGGAGGCGTTTGCTCGGTTTCGTCCTGGCCGAGCAGCTTGCGGATGAATTTTTTGATCACGACGTTCAGAAGAGATCGAGGATACGCCAGCCGCGGTTGCTTGCATGCGCGCGCAGCGTGTCGTCAGGGTTGGTCGCGATCGGGTCGGTGACTTTCTCGAGCAGCGGGATGTCGTTGTGCGAGTCGCTGTAGAAGTAGCTATGTTCGAAGTCGTCCCACTGCTTGCCGAGCGATGCGAGCCATGCTTCGGTGCGCACGATCTTGCCTTCGCGATAGCTCGGCGTGCCGGTCGGCCGGCCCGTGTACGGCGAGTCGGGATGCCCGTCGGTCGTTTCGACCTCGCACGCGATCAGCGTGTCGACGCCGAACGCGGTCGCGATCGGACGCGTGATGAATTCGTTGGTGGCCGTCACGACGCAGCACAGGTCGCCGGCATCGACGTGCTTGCGCACGAGTTCGAGCGCGGCGGGCGTCATCGCGGGGCGGATCACCTCGTGCATGTACTGCTCGTGCCATTCGGCCAGTTGCGCGCGCGAATACTTCGCGAGCGGCGTGAGCATCGCGCACAGGTACGCGTGGATGTCGAGCTTGCCGGCCTTGTAGTCGGCGAAGAACTGGTCGTTCTGACGCGAGAAGCTTTCCGCGTCGACGATGCCGAGCTTCACCATGAAGCGACCCCATTCGTGGTCGCTATCGGTGGGGATCAGCGTGTGATCGAGGTCAAAGAGTGCCAGATTAGTCATGGAAGCGCATTTTACTCGAAGCGGTTCGGGCCCGTGCCCGGTGGTGTGATGTCGTCGCCGGGACGCGCGAGCATCCGGCGTAGCAGCGGCAGCGTGACCGCGCGTTTCTGCTCGAGCGAGAAGCGGTCGAGCGCGTCGAGCAAGGCCATCAGGCTCGGCATGTCGCGGCGGAAATGGGTCAGCAGGTACGCGGCGATGTCGTCGGTGAGCGCGATCCCGCGCTCCTTCGCCGCGAGCTTGAGCACGGCGATCTTGCCGGCGTCGGACGGCGGCGACAGGTGGAACACGAGCCCCCAGCCGAGGCGCGTGCGCAGATCCTCGCGCACGTCGAGCGCGAGCGGCGCCGCCGGGCCCGCCGCGACGAACGCGCTCGACGGGTGCGCGCGCACTTCGTTGAACAGGTTGAACAGCGCGACCTGCTGCGTGTCGCTCATCCGGTCGCAGTCGTCGATCGCGTAGATGCCGATGCGCGGGTCGAACGTGAACGCGCCGAGCGGGCTCTGCGGGCTCAGGTAGCGCGCATAGCCGTACGACGCATCGCTCACGAGCGCCTGCAGCAGGTGGGTGCGGCCGCTGCCGGGCTCGCCCCAGATATAGAACGACCGGTCCGGCACGGGGCCGGCCGCGAGCGCGAGATCGAGCTTCTGCAGGCGCGTGACGAGCTCGTCGTTCTCGTCGCTCATGATGAAGTTGTCGAACGTGGCGGGCGGCGGCGTGCCGAGATCGAGCGTCAGTTGACGGGACACAGCAGTCACAGTGCGGATCGGTTGAAAAAACGCGTGCCGTACGCCGGGCGCGCGCGCGGGAAGGCGCCTCGGCCGGCTTCACGCGCGACCGTACGCACGGCGGCGCGGCGCGGGCTTCGGCGCGCTTCGCCCGGCGATGAAAACGGGGACGTGTTGACCAAGATGCAATCCCTGACGATTCGGTGCTCGGAATTCCGGCCAACGGGCCGGCTTCGGGTAAAATCGCATTTTACCGACCTTCTCGCATTCCCCCATGAATCCTCCGAAATCCGCTCCCGACGCTCAGGGTCTGTCCTATCGCGACGCAGGTGTCGACATCGACGCCGGCGACGCGCTCATCGACAAGATCAAGCCTTTTGCGAAGAAAACCCTGCGCGACGGCGTGCTCGGCGGCATCGGCGGGTTCGGCGCGCTGTTCGAAGTGCCGAAGAAGTACAAGGAGCCCGTGCTCGTGTCGGGCACCGACGGGGTGGGCACCAAGCTCAAGCTGGCCTTTCATCTGAACAAGCACGACACCGTCGGCCAGGACCTCGTCGCGATGAGCGTGAACGACATCCTCGTGCAGGGCGCCGAGCCGCTGTTCTTCCTCGACTACTTCGCGTGCGGCAAGCTCGACGTCGACACGGCCGCCACCGTCGTCAAGGGCATCGCGCAGGGCTGCGAACTGTCGGGCTGCGCGCTGATCGGCGGTGAAACGGCCGAAATGCCGGGCATGTACCCGGACGGCGAATACGACCTGGCCGGCTTCGCGGTCGGCGCGGTCGAGAAGAGCAAGATCATCGACGGCAGCACGATCGCCGAAGGCGACGTCGTGCTCGGCCTCGCATCGAGCGGCATTCACTCGAACGGCTTCTCGCTCGTGCGCAAGATCATCGAGCGCGCGAACCCGGATCTGTCCGCCGATTTCCACGGCCGCTCGCTCGCCGACGCGCTGATGGCGCCGACGCGCATCTACGTGAAGCCGCTGCTCGCGCTGATGCAGAAGCTGACGGTGAAGGGCATGGCGCACATCACCGGCGGCGGCCTCGTCGAGAATATTCCGCGCGTGCTGCGCGAAGGTCTCACCGCGGAGCTCGACCAGAAGGCATGGCCGCTGCCGCCGCTGTTCAAGTGGCTGCAGGAGCACGGCGGCGTCGCCGATGCGGAAATGCACCGCGTGTTCAACTGCGGGATCGGCATGGCCGTGATCGTCTCGGCGGCCGATGCCGACGCAGCGCTCGCCGACCTGACCGCCGCCGGCGAACAGGTGTGGAAGATCGGCACCGTGCGTGCGACCCGCGAAGGCGAGGCGCAGACGGTCGTGGTCTGACGCATTGCCGCAGCAGATGCAGCAAGGAAAGCCGCCCGGGATGGATCCGGGCGGCTTTTTTTTCGGCCGCTCGAGCGCTCAGTATGGCCGGCGCACGCCGACGCTCAAGCGGACGCTCGCGGTGCGTTCGCCGGGCGCGCGCCGGCCAGCAGCGGCGGCACGAGCAGGTACAGCAGCGCGGCGCCAGCCCACACGAGCCCCGGCCACGTCGTGCGCGTCGCCGCGTAGGTTGCGGTAACGACCAGCGGCCCCGCGACGCCGATCAGGCTCGCCACGCTCGCCAGCGTGCCTTGCAGTTCGCCCTGGCGCGTATCGTCCACCTGCCGCGCGAGCATCGCCTGCAACGCCGGCAGCGTCATGCCGCCGGCCGCGAACAGCGGCAGCAGTGCAAACGGCACCCATGAGGCCGTGGCGAACGCGATGACCACAAGCCCGAGCGCATCGCCTGCCAGCCCCAGTGCGAGCGCGCGCCGCTCGCCGAGCCGCGCGATCAGCGGCCCGATCGCGAACGCCTGCGCGAGCGCGTGGCATGCGCCGTAGCCGGCGAGCGACAGTCCGGCAACCGGCGTCGACCAGCCGAAATGCTCCTGGCCGTACAGGATCCACAGCGTCGCGGGCGCCTGCGACACGAGTGCCACGATCACGTAGATGCCGACCAGCGGCGCGAGCGCGGGCGCGCCGCTCAGCCGGCGCAGGCTCGCGAACGGGTTGAGCGTGCCGGCCGTCCGGCCTTCCCGGGCCGCGCACGGCCGCGATTCCGGCAACGCACGCCACACGAGCACGAGATTCAGCGCGTTGAGCAACGCGGCCGCGACGAACGGCGCACGCAGGTGCAGCACACCGAGCAGCCCGCCGATCAGCGGGCCGGCGATGAAGCCGATGCCCATCATCGCGCCGAGCTGGCCGAAGCGCCGCGCACGGTCGGGTTCGGCCGTCACGTCGGTCACGTACGCGGTCGCGACCGCGACGTTCGCGCCGGTGATGCCGGCGATCAGCCGCCCGACGTAAAGCCACGTGAGCGTGGGCGTGAGCGCCATCAGCAGATAGTCGAGCGCGGCGCCCGCGAGCGACGCGAGCAGCACCGGCCGGCGGCCGAGACGGTCGCTCAGCGCGCCGAGCAGCGGCGCGCAGAGGAACTGCGCGAACGCGTACAGCGCGAGCAGGATGCCGTAGTGGGTGTCGGTGCTGCCCGCAGTGGCGAGCGCGCGCAGTAGCCCCGGCAGGATCGGCATCACGATCCCGACGCCGATCGCGTCGAGCAGGACCGTGGCAAGAATGGCAATCAGGGACGGATTCAAGGGCATTACTCTATCGATGATAGAGTGAGGATTATTCCATAGTTTCCCTATCGGTGATAGAGATGAAGGACACAGGCGCGCGGCTGACGCGCGATACGGTATTGCGCGCGGCGCTCGAACTGCTGAACGAAGTGGGCATCGACGCGCTGTCGACGCGGCGGCTCGCCGAACGGCTCGGCGTGCAATCGCCGACGCTGTACTGGCATTTCAGGAACAAGGCCGAGCTGCTCGACGCGATGGCCGAGGCGATCATGCTCGAGCGCCACGGCGCGTCGCTGCCGAAACCCGGCGACGTGTGGGATGCGTGGCTCGCGGAGAATGCGCGCAGTTTCCGCCGTGCGCTGCTGGCTTATCGCGACGGGGCGCGCCTGCACGCCGGCACGCGGCCGCGCGCGCTGCATTTCAGCTCGATCGAACGCAAGATCGCGCTGCTCGGCGACGCGGGGTTCACGCCGGACGAAGCGGTCGACGTGATGGTCGCGATCGGCCGCTTCGTGGTCGGATGGGTGCTGGAAGAGCAGGCGGCGCCGGACGCGGACGCCGATGCGTCGCTGCCGGACGCGGCCGACTATCCGTTGTTCGCGAAAGGCTGGGCCGTGCTGCGCGAGCGCGGCGGCGACGAAGCGTTCGAGCGCGGCATCGCATGGATCGTCGACGGCGCCCGCGCGCGCCTGGCGGCGCGTCGGGCGGATTGAGCGGTCAGCGCGGCGTGCGGCCGTCGAGCACGCGTTCGAGCGCGTCGAGCGCGCGAGCCGTCGAATCCGGCGCGATGCAGTCGACGACGATCCGTTCCGGCATCGCGCGCAGCCACGTGATCTGGCGCTTGCACAGCTGACGTGTCGCGAAGATGCCCTTGTCGCGCATCGTCCGGTAGTCGGTATCGCCGTCGAGGAATTCCCACGCCTGCCGATAGCCGACGCAACGCATCGACGGCAGATCGGGATGGAGATCGTCGCGGCGCCGCAGCCGCTCGACTTCGTCGATGAAACCCGCATCGAGCATCGCGTCGAAGCGCTGCGCGATCCGTGCGTGCAGCACCGCGCGATCCGACGGCTCGAGCGCGACCGGCACGAAGCGGTACGCGGCGGCCGCATCATCCGTGCGGCGCGGCGCGGCGAGCAGCGCCGACATCGGCTGCCCGCTCAGCATGAAGACTTCGAGCGCCCGCTGGATCCGCTGCGAATCGTTCGGCGCGAGCCGCGCGGCCGTGTCGGGATCGACCTGCGCGAGCCGCGCGTGCAGCGCGGGCCAGCCGTCGCGCGCGGCGTCGGCGTCGAGTGTCGCGCGGATCTCCGGGTCGGCTCCCGGCAGGTCGTTGAGCCCTTGCGTCAACGCCTTGTAGTACAGCATCGTGCCGCCGGCAAGCAACGGCGTGCGGCCGCGCGCGACGATCTCGCCGATCAGCCGCAGCGTGTCCGTGCGGAATTCCGCGGCCGAATACGCATCGGCCGGGTCGATGATGTCGATCAGGTGATGCGGCACGCTCGCGCGCTCGTCGCGCGACGGTTTCGCGGTGCCGATATCCATGTCGCGGTAGACGAGCGCCGAATCGACGCTGACGATCTCGATCGGGCGGCGCGCGGCGAGCGCCAGCGCCGCGGCGGTCTTGCCCGAGGCGGTGGGGCCGAGCAGGCAGGCGATCGTCGTCGGAGTGGGCTGCGAGGAAGCGCTCATTGCCCGCGCATGAAGAGACGGTCGAGATCGTTCAGCGTGAGCTGGTACCAGGTCGGCCGGCCGTGATTGCACTGGTCCGCGCGCTCGGTCGCCTCCATCTGGCGCAGCAGCGCGTTCATCTCGTCGAGCGTCAGGCGCCGGTTCGCGCGCACCGCGTGATGGCACGCGAGCGTGCCGAGCAGCTCGTGCTGGCGCTCGGTGAGCACACGGGAGCCGCCGAACGCGTGCAGGTCGGCGAGCACCGCGCGCGCGAGCGATTGCAGGTCGGCATCCTTCAGCAGCGCCGGCACCGCCCGGATCGCGAGCGTCGTCGGCGACAGCACCGCGAGGTCGAAGCCGAGCGATTCGAGCGTGTCGCGCTCTTCCTCGACCGTGCCGATTTCGACCGGCGTGGCCGTCATCGAGATCGGCAGCAGCAGCGACTGCACGGCGACCGAGCGATCGGCGAGCGCGTTCTTGAACTGCTCGTACAGGATTCGCTCGTGCGCCGCGTGCATGTCGACGATCACGAGGCCGTACGCATTCTGCGCGAGCACGTAGATGCCGTGGATCTGGCCGAGCGCGAAGCCGAGCGGCTGCTCGTCGTGCCGTCCGGCGTGCCCGCGCCGCTGTCCTTGCGGCCGAACAGCGCATCGTAGAGCGCGAGCGGCTGCGCGACGGGCAGCGTGCCCTGCGTCATCCGCGCCTGGCGCATCCAGGTATTGCCCGCCGACGATGAAGACGACGGCGACGAGAAGCCGCTGCCGCCTGCCGCGTGGCCCTGGCTTTGGCCGAGCGGCGTGTCGACGAACGACGCCGGCCCGCGCGGCGCCGGGGAGAGTTGCGCGGCATGGCCGCCCGCGGTGGTTTCCGGCGACGCGCCCGCATGGCGGGCAAGCGCACGCTGCACCGCATGGAACACGTACTGGTGGATCGAGCGCGAATCGCGGAACCGCACCTCGATCTTCGACGGATGCACGTTCACGTCGACGGCTTCGGGCGGCAGGTCGAGGAACAGCACGTACGACGGGTAGCGGTCGCCGTGCAGCACGTCCTCGTAGGCCGCCCGCACCGCGTGCGTCAGCAGCTTGTCGCGCACGAAACGGCCGTTCACGAAGAAATACTGCTGGTCGGCGCGCCCGCGGCTCGCGGTCGGCAGGCCGGCGCAACCGTACACGGCGAGCGGGCCCGCCCGCTCGTCGAGCGGCAGGTGCGCGGTCGCGAAGCCGTCGCCGAGGATCTTCGCGACGCGCTGCGCGGGCTCGGTCGCGTTCCAGTGTTCGACGGCCTTGCCGTTGTGCAGCACCGAGATCGCGACGTCCGGCCGCGCGAGCGCCGCGCGGCGGATCATTTCGAGGCAGTGGCCGAATTCGGTCTGCTCGCTCTTCAGGAACTTGCGCCGCGCGGGCGTGTTGAAGTACAGCTCGCGCACCTCGATCGTCGTGCCGATCGAGCCGGCGGCGGGCGACAGCACGCCCGTCTGCGCATCGATCTTCATCGCGTGCGCGGCATCGGCCGTGCGGCTCGTGATCGACATCTCGGCGACCGATGCGATCGATGCGAGCGCTTCGCCGCGAAAACCCAGCGTCGCGACCGCCTCGAGCTCCTCGAGCGAGCGGATCTTGCTGGTCGCGTGACGCATCAACGCGAGCGCCAGTTCGTCCGGCGGAATGCCGCAGCCGTCGTCGGTGATCGAGATGCGCTTGACGCCGCCTTCCTCCAGCACGATGCGCAGCGTCGTCGCGCCGGCGTCCATCGCGTTCTCGAGCAGCTCCTTGACGACCGACGCCGGGCGTTCGACGACCTCGCCGGCGGCGATCTGGCTGATCAGCTGGTCGGGCAGGGGCTGGATCGCGCGCAGCGGGCGCGCGGCGGGGGCGGGCGCGGCGCCCGCGGCCGTTTCGGTGATATCGGACATGGCCGAATTATAGCGAGGCGGCGAACGCGTGCCGGCGCGAGCGGCCGTTACGTTTTTTCACGGAGCCTCAAGGGAGTTTCGGTATCATCACCCCGTTGCACGCGCCGCCCTGGCCGGCAGGCGCGTCGGCCATCTCTGGCCTGTCCCGGCCGTTCCGGCCCCATCGCCTTCGAGGAATCGCATTTGGATACGCTGCTTCATTTCGTCAACCTTGTCCTGCATATCGACGCTTTCCTCGGCGATTTCATTCGGCAATACGGCGCGTGGGTCTATCTCGTCCTGTTCCTGATCGTGTTCTGCGAGACGGGGCTCGTCGTCTTCCCGTTCCTGCCCGGCGATTCGCTGCTGTTCATCGGCGGCGCGTTCGCGGCGACGGGTGAAATGAACGTCGGCCTGCTGATCGTGCTGCTGCTCGTCGCGGCGATTACCGGCAACACCGTGAACTACCTGATCGGCCGCTGGGTCGGCCCGAAGGTGTTCAATACGCATATCCCGGTGCTCGAGCGCTTCCTCGATCGCGCCGCGCTGCAGAAGACCCACTCGTTCTACGACAAGCACGGCGGCAAGACGATCGTGCTCGCGCGCTTCATTCCGGTCGTGCGCACGTTCGCGCCGTTCGTCGCGGGGGCGTCGTCGATGAGCGTCGCGCGCTTTCAGTTGTTCAACGTGATCGGCGCGCTGGTGTGGGTGCTGCTGCTCGTGCTGCTCGGCTATTTCTTCGGCAACATCCCGTTCGTCCGCCAGTACCTGAACGTGATCGTGCTGGTCGGGATCGGCGCGGCGATCGTGCCGGTCGCGCTCGGCGCGGTGTGGAAGCTCGTGCGCGGGCGGCGCTCGAACGGGGCGCCGAAGGCGGGCGGGCGCTGACGCGACGCGCTTCGACGCAATAAAAAAGCGTGGCGGCGGCCACGCTTTTTTTCGTCCGCGCGGTTCGCCGTGCGGTTCGGCTGCTGCCGTCACGCGTTGCGTTGCGAGACCGGCGTTTCGGGCGTCGGATAGCCGGCTTCGCGGAACGTCTCGAGGATCACGCGGTTGGTGTCGCAGTACACCTGCCAGTAGTTCTCCGGTTGAGTCGACGGGCGCACGAACAGCAGCGGGCCTTCCGGCGTGAACTGCAGCACGCCGACATCCGGCGCCGGCACTTTCAGCACGTTCGGCACCAGCTGGATCTGCGTCTTCAGGCGGTTGATCGCATCGGCCGCATCGACGCTGTTCGCGATCTTCGCGGTCAGGTCGACGCGGCGGTGCGGCGTCGCGCTGTAGTTCGCGATGTTGTCCGAGAAGATCTTGTTGTTGCCGACGATCGTCACGATGTTGTCGGCGGTGATGATCGTCGTGCCGAACAGGCCGAGCTCCTTCACCGTGCCCGTGACGCCGCCCGCGCTGATCACGTCGCCGATCTTGAACGGGCGCAGCACCTGCATGAACACGCCGGCGGCGAAATGCGCGAGCAGGCCGCCCCAGGCCGTGCCGATCGCGAGGCCGAGGCCGGCGAGCAGCGCGGCGAACGAGGTCGTCTGCACGCCGAAGATCTGCAGGATCGCGAGGATCAGCAGGATCGTCAGCAACACGCCGACGACGGAGGTCAGGTAGTCGGTGAGCGTCGGGTCGACCTTGCCGCTGCGGCGCACGACCTTGCCGAGCACGCGCGTGCCGATGCGGATGGCCCAGCGGCCGACGAACCATAGGACGATCGCGGCGAGGAGGTTGAGGCCGAAGTCGAGGCCACGGGTCATCAGGAATTGCTGGGCGGTGGCGAGATCGATCATGCGTTCTCCGAAGTCAAGGGTAAAAGGGCGGCGCATGCACCGGAATGGGTGCGCTTTTATAACCTGACCGGCGAGCGGCCGGCAACCGGGCTGACATTGCTTGACGTAGTGAAAAACGGGCGGGACGTGGATGCGTGCGGCCCGTTTGAGGACGGCCTGTCGTGGCGCGCGGCGCGCGGCGGGCGTCGAGTCGCTTGCTGCGCCGCGCGGCCGTAGGTGCCGTCGAGGCGGGCGGTGTCGTCCTCGCCGAGATGCGTGCCCGACTGCACTTCGATCGGTTCGAGCCGAATCTTGCCGGGGTTCGCCGGACGGTGCGTCGTGCCGAGCGGGATGTCGGTCGGCTGGTTTTCAGTCAGATCGCGCCGCGGTGGCCGACGATGGCACGGTGCTCGCGGTGAGGGCGATGCACGACGGGCGGCGGACGACGTTCGACGATGGGCATCAGCCGTTCAACGGCAATTTCCGCATGATCGCGTGCACGCATTCCAGCGGACCTGCCTCGCCCGTGCGCACATGCACGTCGGGCGATACCGGCTGCTCGTAGATCGATTCGATGCCGGTGAACTGCCGAAGGGTCCCTTGCCTTGCCCGCGCGTAGAGCCCTTTGGGGTCGCGCGCTTCCGCCACGTCCAGCGCGACGTCGACGAAGACTTCGAAGAACATGCCCTGCGGAAAACGTGCGCGCGCTTTGGCGCGTGCCTCGCGAAACGGCGAGATCTGGGCAACGATGACGACGAGCCCGGCATCCACCATCAGGCGCGCGACCTCGGCTGTCCGACGAATGTTCTCGTGGCGGTCTGCGTCGCTGAATCCGAGGTCCTGATTCAATCCTTCGCGAAGCCGATCGCCGTCCAGCAGAAAAGTCCGCAGACCGCGCGCATCGAGTTGCTGCTTCAGCAGGTTCGAGAGGGTCGATTTGCCGGCGCCGGAGATACCGGTGAGCCATACCACGAAGGCATGGTCCTGCTTCATGCTGGAAAGCACGGATGGATCGCGCGTGAGCGTGACAGGGGGAGAACGGGGGAGATCTTGAGCCATCTCGGATTCGATGTGCCGGTAACGGCCTCGTACTTTAATTGTGAAGCGGATTCATCCGTCGGCGAATTGTAGCGGTGCTTTTCAAAATTGGTAACTTGAATATTTTAATCAGGAATAAACGTTCGCCTTCAGTCGGCGTGACGGCGTGCGAGCATCGCCCGCACGGTAATGATTGCCGATCCGCCGTAATAATTCGAAATGAATGCGTGTCGCTGACAGGGTTCTCGACCGTGTGTCGATTATTGCCGTGGTTCCCGGTCGGGATGAATTGCAAGGGTATCGATTTTTTTATTCAGCGAAAACTGTGCTAGTGCGCAGCATCCGCTTTCGCCATGCGACTCCGTCGCTCATTATCGAATTGGGGAATTATCCGAGGCGTTTGCCCGATCGTATTCGTCGAGCGACGATTCGTATCGCTTTCGATTGATCTGGCAGTACCGGGCGTCGGCCCGGCGCAACCGGATCGGCGAAACGGCCGTATCGCACCGAAGTACTCGCCACCTGGACGCGCTCGATTCGTCAGAACTGCGGCATGTCACTTGTGCCGCGGCCCGAACGGCCGCTGCTGCACGTCGGCGCCGTGCGCGACGATCGCCATCCCCTCCGGCACTTCCTCCCACGCGCCGCGCAGGTCGACGAGCGGTTCCGACACGACCATGAACGCGTCGTCGCCGGCTTCGGCGATGCGCGGGTTATGTGGATACAGCTCGTGCAGATGCTTGAACGACGTGCTGTGGAACAGCGAGCGCGATTGCCGTTCGCTCGAATAGCGCACCGCGACGATCCGTTCGCCGTCGGTCGCGCAGATCGTCATGTTCAGCGGGTCGGTGACGCGATGCCGCGCGGCGGTTTCCTCGACCACGCCGACCATCCGTTCGAGCGCCGGCAGCGGCGCCTGCTCGAGACCGTACGTGAGCGCGAGGCGGAACATCAGCTCGGAGTCGGTCGAGCCTTCGAGCGTCGGGAACAGCGCGGGATCGACCTTCATCGTCAGGTCGCGGCGCAACTTGTGGAAGTCGCGGATCAGCCCGTTGTGCGCGAACAGCCAGCGGCCGTGACGGAACGGATGGCAGTTGGTTTCCTGCACGGGCGTATCGGTCGCCGCGCGAATGTGCGCGATGAACATCCGCGAGCGGATCGCACGCGCGGCTTCGCGCAGGTTGCGATCGTTCCATGCGGGATGCACGGAGCGATAGCGGAACGGGAGTTCGTCGGGATGCCCGTACCAGCCGATGCCGAAGCCGTCGCCGTTGGTGGTCGTGGCGCCCAGCTCCGAATGCAGGCTCTGGTCGATCAGCGAATGCTTCGCGCGGAACAACACGGTTTCCAGATGGATCGGATTACCCGTATAGGCGAGCCAGCGGCACATGGAACGCTCCTTCACGATGTATCGTTCGCGCATGGTAGCCGACTGAGCGGCGATGCCGCATCGAGGCGCGTCACCGGCAATCGTCATACATGGCGGCCGCATACGCGCGATGGACCACCGTGCGGCCGCACTGCCGGCGTGACGCAACGCAGCCGTTCGACGCTGCGGTGCGGCACGACGGCAGTGCCGCACCGCGTCGGCTCAGTCGCCGAGCGCGTCCATCACACGCGCCGAATAGACGAGCGCCGCGCCGGCATTCAACGCAATCGCGACGCCGAGCGCTTCCGCCACTTCCTCCCGGGTCGCGCCATGCTTGGCCGCTTCGGCCGTGTGCACGGCGATGCAGCCGTCGCAGCGCGTCGTGACGGCCACCGCGAGCGCGATCAGCTCGCGCGTTTTCGCGTCGAGATGGCCGGTTTTGGCCCCGGCGCCGGACAGCGCCTGGTAGCCGGCCAGCGTGTCGGGCGACAGCTTGGCGATGTCGCCGATACGCGTCGAGAGCTCCTTCCGGTATTCGTTCCAGTTCAGCATGATGCGTCCTTTTTCGAGAAGAGTGACGAGCGCGGCGGCTGCCGCGATCTCGGGCGATGCAAGGCTATTCTGATCGCTCTCGATGAGGGTTTCGATAGGCGGGAGTGTCGATTTTTAGCGCAATCGTCTCATGGATGCATTGAGTCAACTGCTGTCGCTGGGTCGCAGCCATGTCGAGCTCGACATGCGCTGCCTGCTCGACGGCCTGGTTCGCGATGCCGCACGGCCCGCTGCCGCCCGGCGAGGCGGCGTTCCACCTGGCGCCGGCTGGAACCTGCCGGCTGCGTGTCGCCGACGCACGCACGCTGCAACGCTCTGACGGCGATTTCGTGCTGTTTCCCGGCGCGGACGACGTGTTCATGCTCGCGTGCCGATGCGCGGCTCGGCCCGCCGGGCCAGGCCGTGCTGCAGGCGCCGGCGCAACCGTGGACGGTCGAATCGCTCGGCGCCGCGGCCGCGATGTCGCGCGCCGAAGCTGCTACCATGCGCAAAACGCAGTTCAACGACAACGATTTCGAACAACAAGAAAGAGAGGGCAAAGCAATGAACCAGACCACCATCCAGCAACCGTCGTTCGCATTCGTGGCCGCGTCGTGGGCCGCGCTGCTCGCCGGTTTCGCGGCATTCCTGATCGGGCTCTGGAACGCCGGCATGCAGCTCAACGAGAAGGGCTACTACTTCACCGTGCTGGTGTTCGGCCTCTATGCGGCGATCTCGCTGCAGAAGAGCGTGCGCGACCGCGCGGAAGGCATTCCCGTCACCGGCATCTACTACGGCCTCAGCTGGATCGCGCTGCTGCTGTCGATCGCGCTGCTGATCGTCGGCCTCTTCAACGCGACGCTGCAATTGAGCGAGAAGGGCTTCTACGCGATGTCGTTCGTGCTCGCGCTGTTCGGCTCGGTGGCCGTGCAGAAGAACACGCGCGACTTGCAGAACGCGAAGCCGCGCTATACCGACGCGGATTCCGCGCCGTCGATTCAGGAATAACGGCGCGCGCGGCGGGCGCCGGATCGACTTCGTCGAGATCGGCGCGAACACCGGCTACGACGAAGCGAGGAACGACGGCTTCGATCGCGTCGACGCGTCGCGTTGCGACATCGTCGGATTCTGCGATGCCGATTGCCGGCCGGCCCGCGACTGGCTCGAGCACCTGCTCGCGCCGTTCGCGCGCGACGCGATCACCCTGTCGCGGTGGCGGGGCAGACCGGCCATGCACCCAACGTGTACGCGATCGACCGCGGCAACCATACCGTGTTGTGGAGCGACGCCCGGGGCGATGCGGCGGTGGTCGCTGGACGGCTCGATTCACGCGGCAATCGGCCGGGCGCGTTGCGGGATGCGCTGAATCGTCCGGCGGGGATGGCCGTCGCGCCGAACGGCGATCTGCTGGTCGAAGTCGGTGACGACGGAATCGTGCGATGGCGCGCGTCGGGCGCGCCGTGGCGCAGGTGCCGGTTGCGGCGGCGACGTCCGAAGGGGCCGTGGAGGCAAACTTGCGGCAGCCGTGAGGGGCAGCGCGATCGAGGTTTGCGGGGGGGCTTCATCGGCGCGCTCGCGGGTCTCAGCGAAGGGCGTCCAACGCGGCAAAGGCGACAGACGCAAAAAAGCCTCCGCGAGGGAGGCTTTTTTGCACTATCGAAGATAGTTGGTAGGGTGGGAGGGACTCGAACCCTCGACTCTCTGATTAAAAGTCAGATACTCTAACCAACTGAGTTACCACCCCACGTTCTTGAAACCTGCTGGTTCGTTGCCTCGACAACTTGGGCAGCGACCTAAAGAGCAAAAGATTATAGCGACGGGTTGATGGACTGTCAACAACGCGCCACGATAATTATTTGATCGTTTCGAGCTTGCCCTGCGCCGTCTGCGCCGCGTTCGACCCGGCGTACTGCGACACGACCTGCTCGAACGTCTTCTTCGCGGCCGCCTTCTGGCCTTGTTCGAGCTGGTTCGTGCCGATCGCCACGAGAGCGTCGGCCGCGCGCGGATGTTGCGGGAACTTGCTGACGATCCCTTGCCACGTCGCGGTCGAACCACGGTAGTCGCGCAGCGCGTATTGCGCGTTGCCGTACCAGTACTGCGCGGTCGGCTGATAGGGGCTCTGCGGATACTTCGCGATGAACGCGCGGAACGAAGCCGCCGCCGCCTTGAAGTTGCCGTTGCGGAACTGCTGCTGCGCCGCGCTGAGCGCATCCGTTTCACCCGGCTGCACGGTGCCTTCGACACCATCGATCGTCGCCTGCTGCGGCTCGAACTTCTTGAGCCGCGTGTCGAGATCCTGGTAGTACTCCTTCTGCTGCCGCTCGAGCGTCGTCAGCCGGTTCGTCAGATCCTCGTTCTCGCCGCGCAGCGTCGCGACCTGCTGGTTCAGCTGGTCGATACGGCCGGATTGATCGAGGATCGTACGCTGGGCGGCCGACAACTGGCTCGACAGATTGTCGCTCTTGCTGCGCAGATCGAGCACGGCGCGGCGCGCCTCGTTGTCGTCGAACATGCCGGCGTGCGCCGGCGCGGCCGACCACGCCGCGCCCGCGACGCAGAATGCTGCGGCAACGCGCAGCCAGGTTGAACGGTGCGTCATACGGCGATTCTTCCGTTACTTACTGTTGGTAGACGAGGTCGGCGCGACGGTTCTGCGCCCACGATGCTTCGTCGTGGCCCGTTGCCTGCGGCTTTTCCTTGCCGAGGCTCACGGCTTCCATTTGCGAGTCGTTCACGCCGAGCAGCGCCATCGCACGGCGGACGGCTTCCGCACGCTTCTGGCCCAGCGCGAGGTTGTACTCGCTCGTGCCGCGTTCGTCGGTGTTGCCCTGGATCAGCACGTGACGCTGCGGATGGCTCTTCAGGTACTGCGCGTGCTGCTGCATCAGCGGCTGGTACTCGTCCTTCACCGAATAGCTGTCGAAGTCGAAGTAGATGCTGCGCTTCGCGAGCGGGCTGTTCGGATCGTTCAGCGGGTCGACGTTCACTTGCGCGACGTTGTCGGCGCTCGGCTGCGTGCTGACTGCGCCCGCGTTGTTTGCCTTGTCGTCGAGCTTCACGCCCGACTTGCACGCGGCGAGCGCGCTGATCATCATCACGGCCAGGGCCAGACGAGCTTTATTCGACATCA
Source organism: Burkholderia sp. AU32262 (assembly GCF_020419985.1). Classification (NCBI taxonomy): domain Bacteria; kingdom Pseudomonadati; phylum Pseudomonadota; class Betaproteobacteria; order Burkholderiales; family Burkholderiaceae; genus Burkholderia; species Burkholderia sp. AU32262. Next base: position 155,239 of record NZ_JAIZRS010000011.1, on the reverse strand, counting down.
TGGTTACTCTCCTTGTGGTCATTGCATGAAGGGCCCCCACGACGGCTCGCGAACGGAGCCGCCCTGGACGGACAGGATCTGCGGCGGCGCGCTGCCGTCGGAAGGCACGGCGGCCAGAACGTTGCGGCCACCCGACTGGGTAGCGTACAGAAGGTACTGGCCGTTTGCCGCGAAGCTCGGCGATTCGTCGCGATTGGTATTCGTGATGGCGTTCGCCGCGCCAGTCTGCAGATCCTGAACGTACAGCTTGAAGCCCCCACCCGTGCGGGAGATGTAAGCGAGCAGCTTGCCGTCCGGGCTCACGCGCGGGCTCGTGTTGTAGCTGCCGGTGAAGGTCACGCGCTGCGCGGCACCGGCGCTTTCACCCTGTGCGGGCATCCGGTAGATCTGCGGCGCACCGCCCCGATCGCTCGTAAAGTAGATCCAGCGGCCGTCCGGCGAGTAGAACGGCTCGGTATCGATCGAACTGCTCTGCGTGAGACGGCGCAGGCCGCCCCCGTTCGCGTTGACCGTATAGATTTGCGTATTGCCCGTCAGCGACAGCGCGACGGCGAGCGTGTTGCTGTCCGGCGACCACGCCGGCGCGCTGTTGTTGCCCTTCTGGTCGGACACCATGTAGCGGCGGCCGGTGGGCAGGTCGTGGATGTAGACGATCGGCTTCTTGCGCTCGAACGATACGTACGCGACCTTCGTGCCGCTCGGCGACCACGCCGGCGAGATGATCGGTTCGGTGCTCGACAGCGCGATGCGCGCGTTCTGGCCGTCCGAATCCGAAATCTGCAGCTGGTAGCGATTGCCCGTCTTGATCACGTACGACAGGCGCGTGGCGAACACGCCGCGCACGCCGAGCAGCTTCTGGTAGATGTAGTCGGCGATCTTGTGGCCGGCCGTGCGCAGCGTGGTGTCGGTGGCCGTCAGCGACAGGCCGCCAAGGCTTTGCTGCTTCACGGTGTCGTACAGGATGAAATTGACCTTGTACTGGCCGTTCGCGTCGCGGTTCACGCTGCCGGCGACGAACGCGTTCGCGCCCTTGGCCTTCCATGCGCCGAGATCGACCGAGGCGGTCTCGGGCACGGGCGTGCTGCCTGCGTCGATGTTGGTGAACTTGCCGCTGCGGGCGAGGTCGGCGCGCACGATCGACGTAACCTGCTGCGGCAGGTTCGCCTCGTTCGTGAAATTCGCGGTGGCGATGGGGAACTGGGTCGACCCGACACCGGTGATCAGCACGTTGACCTGGGCGTTAGCGGCGCTGCCCGCCGTAATCAGACACGAGGCCACGAGTGCCCTGAAACCTAGCTTTGTCATCAAACTCATGCTTCTTGCTTCCCGTATGGCTTGGATCGCTGCGCAACCGCAGAGACAGTAAAAATACCCGATTCGTTCCCATCCGACAGCGACGCCCGGAGTGTAAGCGCATTTCGCTTCACTCCGCCGCCTTGAAGGTAATCGTAATGTCGGACGGGGTACGGCCGTTGGAATCGGGCGGCAACGGGACCGACGCGTGGATCGCATTCACCACGGCTTGATCCCACCCCGAATTCCCGCTCGAGCGGGAGACCGATGCGTTCAATACGTCACCGGACGGCGTGCACCGAATCTTGACGACGGTGGTCAGGCCTGCCCGCTCGCCGCCCCAAACGATGTTCGGCTTGACGCGGCGGCGCACCTTGTCGGCATAGCCGGGCGTCGCGGCATTGCCGCCGGAGCCCGTGCCGGTGCCGCCTTTCGCCAGGCCGTCGCCGCCGCCTTCGCCGGCGCCGGACAGGCCTTGCAGTTGCGCGAGTCGCGCGCTGCGCTCGCGGTCGAGCTTCGCGTTCGCCGCCGCATTGGCCTTCGCGCGCGCCGCGGCTTCGGCCTTCGCCTTGGCCTGGGCTTCCGCCTTGGCCTTCGCGGCTGCGTCGGCCTTCGCCTTCGCCGCCTGCTGCGCTTCGAGTTGCGCCTGCTTTTGCTGCTGGAGCTTCTGTTGTTCGAGTTTCTGCTGCTCGGCGAGCTGCTGTTGCCTGAGCTTCTCGGCCTGCTTCTGTTTGTCGCGTTCCGCGGCCTTCTGGGCGGCGAGGGCGGCCGCCTGCTGCGCGGCGAGCTGCGCACGCCGGGCTTCCTCTTCCTGCTGGGCCTTCAGTTGCTGGGCGCGGCGCTGCTGCTCGAGTTGCGCTTCGCGCGCGGCCGCTTCCTGCTGACGCTTCTTCTGCTGCAGCGCGATGTCGGCCTGTTCGTCGCGCACCGGGGCAGGGGGCGGCGCGACCTTCGCGGGCGGCGCGGGCGTGACCACCGGCCGCGGCGCGGGGACGTCGGGCACTTCGGTCCACAGCTCGGCCTCGGCGCCGGCCGGCGTGCTGTTCTGCCACTGCACGCCGTGATAGAGGAACAGCGCGAGCAGCACGTGCATCAGCGCGGCGAGCGCGAACGCGCGCCATGTCCCGCGCTCGCGGGGAGGCTGGAGCGGGTACGCGGATCTGCGCGTGGATTGCTGCCGGTTCATTGCGATTTGACGAGGAGGCCGACGCGCTTGACGCCGCGCGCCTTCAGATCGGACATCACGGTCATGACGGCATCGTACTGCACGGTCTTGTCGGCTGCGATCACGACCGGCTGGTCGGGGTGATCGGCCTGCCGGGCCGAGATGAAGCTGTCGAGCTCGGCCTTCGTCATCGTGTCTTCCTGGGTCGCGCCCGAGTCGCCCTTGTACTTGACGCTCATCGTGCGGTCGGCCTTGATGTTGACGACGACGGGCGGCGTCTGCTCTTGCGGCGCGGCATTGCCGACGGTGGGCAGGTTGATGATCGACGGGGCGACGAGCGGTGCGGTGACCATGAAGATCACGAGCAGCACCAGCATCACGTCGATGTACGGCACGACGTTGATGTCGGCCATTGCGCGGCGCGAGCGGCCGCCGCGCATGCTGGATCGGATGGGGCTTCCTGCCATGGCGCGCTCCTTACTGGGCCTGACGCTGCAGGATGTTCGAGAACTCTTCGATGAAGGTCTCGAAGCGGATCGCGAGGCGATCGATGTCGTGCGCGTAGCGGTTGTACGCGACCACCGCCGGAATCGCGGCGAACAGGCCGATCGCGGTGGCGACGAGCGCCTCGGCGATGCCCGGCGCGACGTTCGCGAGCGTGGCCTGCTGCACGTTCGCGAGGCCGCGGAACGAGTTCATGATCCCCCAGACCGTGCCGAACAGACCGATGTACGGGCTGACCGAGCCGACCGACGCGAGGAACGCGAGGTTCGCCTCGAGCACGTCCATTTCACGCTGGAACGACGCGCGCATCGCGCGGCGCGCACCGTCGAGCACGAGGCCCGGGTCGCTCAGGCGCTTTTCCTTTCCCTTCAGGAATTCGCGCATCCCCGATTCGAAGATCCGCTCGAGTGCGCCGATCGTATGGCGGTTGTTGGCTGCGCTCTGATACAGCGCCTGCAGGTCGCCGCCCGACCAGAAGTCCTTTTCGAAGCGTTCGGTCTGCGCGCGCGCGCGGCGGATGGCAAACCATTTGCGGAAGATGAAGGTCCACGACATCAGCGACAGCAGCAGCAGCAGCCCCATCACGGCCTGGGCCAGCACGCTCGCGTTGAGGACGAGGGAAATGATCGACAGGTCTTGAACAGTATTCATAGAGGTTTGAGTAACGTCCCTTCGGGGGTGCCCGGCAAGGGCGTCCGGCGTGCGTGCGGCGCGGCGCGCCGGCCATGCCTGACGCCGAACCTTGCTTAGTATCGAATCAGAACGGCAAGTTCATAGGCTGTGTCTAAACGGCGCTCATGCGAGCTTCGTTGACAAACCAGTCTGCCCGGCGTCGATGACGGGCCCGCGTTGCAGCGCGTCGAGCACGGCCGGCGGGATGGCCGCGGGCCGGATGCCGTGACGGTCGACGCAGCCGAGGCGGATGTGCCCGACCACGAGCAGCGTGTCGCCACACCAGGCTTCCTGCGTGAATTCCACCGACGCGCGGCCGATGCGTCCGGGCCGGCTCGTGATCGTCAACGTGTCGTCGAGTCGCGCCGGCGCGCGGTAGTCGAGCGACGTGTTGCGCACGATGAAGATCGCACCGGTATCGTCGGCGAGCCGACGCTGGTCGACGCCGCAGGCGCGAAGCCACTCGGTTCGGGCGCGTTCGAAGAACTTCAGGTAGTTGGCATAGAAGACGATGCCGCCTGCGTCGGTATCCTCGTAGTACACGCGCACCGGCCAGGTAAAGCCGGACGGCGCTTCCGGGGAGCGGGTGGGCTGAGTCATGGCGCGCATTCTACCGGAAGGCAAAGACCGGATTCGTAACCGATTCGTAACGGAATGTAGTGCGTCGTGGCACACCGTCATGGCACACCGCGGGCCGGCCGGAGGCGGGCCCGCGGCTGCGGGCGACGTGTCAGCCGCGATGGACGGTGAGGCCGGCCGGGGCTTGCGCGACCGGCATCATTTCGATCGTGTTGATGTTGACGTGCGCGGGGCGCGTCGCAATCCAGTAGATCGTGTCGGCGATGTCCTCGGCGGTGAGCGGCTGGACGTTCTGGTAGACGTTCGCCGCCTTTGCATCGTCGCCGCGGAAGCGGACGTTCGAGAACTCCGTGCCGCCGCACAGGCCCGGCTCGATGTCGGTGACGCGCAACGGCGTGCCGATCAGGTCGGTGCGCAGGTTCAGGCTGAATTGTCTGACGAACGCCTTGGTCGCGCCATACACGTTCCCGCCCGGATACGGATAGGTGCCGGCCACCGAGCCCAGGTTGAAGATATGGCCGCGACCGCGCGCGATCATGCCGGGCAGCAATGCGTGCGTGACGGTCACGAGACCCGAGCAATTCGTGTCGATCATGGTCTGCCACTCGTCGAGGCTCGCCTTCTGGGCCGGCTCGACGCCGAGTGCGAGGCCGGCATTGTTGACGAGTACGTCGAGCGCCGCGAATTCGGCGGGAAGGGCGGCCGGCACGGCCTCGACGGCGGCGCGGTCGCGCACGTCGAGCTCGAGCGGCAGCAGGGCGTCGCCGAGTTCGGCGGCGAGCGCGTCGAGACGGTCCTTGCGGCGTGCGGTCGCGACGACGCGATGGCCGCCCTTGACGAAGGCACGGGAGATGGCGGCGCCGAAGCCGGCGGACGCGCCTGTGACGAACACGATCATTGCTGCTCCTGGTCGGTAACGGAATAGCGGGTGGAATCCCGCAAGCCTACTGAGAATGCCGCACCGCGGCAAGGCGGCAAAGCGTGTCGGCACGGGCGCGTAGAGTCCGGCCCCAATTGATTCGGGCGCCCTGCCGCGCGGTTGCCTATTCATGACGCATCCAATACACTAATGCGCTCATCACCCCTGCGTGACTGGCGATAGAACCCTTCGGGTTCAAGGTGGAGCATCCCACCGTGAAGCGCGGGGCGCCGTTTTTGCCGTTCGCCTGGGCAGCCGTTGTGCGCCGTCGCGTGCATCGCCGGTGGCTGTCCTGCCTCGCGTCATACGGATTCTTCCGCCACGTCGAGCTGGTCTCGCCAGCAGCGCACCGTACTCGGCCACTCCGGTCAACCTGTACACACTTAACGGAAACCGTATGTTTGACAGAGCCCAAAGCACCATCGCGAACGTCGATCCCGAAATCTTCGCAGCGATCGAGCAGGAAAACCGCCGCCAGGAAGATCACATCGAGCTGATCGCGTCGGAAAACTACACGAGCCCGGCCGTGATGGCCGCGCAGGGCTCGCAGCTCACGAACAAGTACGCGGAAGGGTACCCGGGCAAGCGCTACTACGGCGGTTGCGAGTACGTCGACGTGGTCGAGCAGCTGGCGATCGACCGTGTGAAGCAGCTGTTCGGCGCGGAAGCCGCGAACGTGCAGCCTAACTCGGGTTCGCAGGCGAACCAGGGCGTGTTCTTCGCGATGCTCAAGCCGGGCGACACGATCATGGGCATGAGCCTCGCGCATGGCGGCCACCTGACGCACGGCTCGCCGGTGAACATGTCGGGCAAGTGGTTCAACGTGGTGAGCTACGGCCTGAACGAAAACGAAGACATCGACTACGACGCGGCCGAGAAGCTGGCGAACGAACACAAGCCGAAGCTGATCGTCGCGGGTGCGTCGGCGTTCGCGCTGAAGATCGATTTCGAGCGTCTGGCGAAGATCGCGAAGTCGGTCGGCGCGTACCTGATGGTCGACATGGCGCACTACGCGGGCCTCATCGCCGCGGGCGTGTACCCGAACCCGGTGCCGCACGCGGATTTCGTCACGACCACGACGCACAAGAGCCTGCGCGGCCCGCGCGGCGGCGTGATCCTGATGAAGGCCGAGTACGAGAAGCCGATCAACTCGGCGATCTTCCCGGGGATCCAGGGCGGCCCGCTGATGCACGTGATCGCGGCGAAGGCCGTGGCGTTCAAGGAAGCGCTGTCGCCGGAGTTCAAGGCATATCAGCAGAAGGTGGTCGAGAACGCGCGCGTGCTGGCCGAAACGCTGGTCAAGCGCGGGCTGCGGATCGTGTCGGGCCGCACGGAAAGCCACGTGATGCTGGTGGACCTGCGTGCGAAGAACATCACCGGCAAGGCAGCGGAAGCGGCACTCGGCGCGGCGCACATCACGGTGAACAAGAACGCGATCCCGAACGACCCGGAAAAGCCGTTCGTGACGAGCGGCATCCGTCTCGGCTCGCCGGCGATGACGACGCGCGGCTTCGGGCCGGCGGAAGCCGAGCAGGTCGGCAACCTGATCGCCGACGTGCTGGAGAACCCGGAAGATGCGGCGACGATCGAGCGCGTGCGCGCGCAGGTCGCCGAGCTGACCAAGCGTTTCCCGGTCTATCGCTGATCGCCGATGCGCTGCCCGTTCTGCCGGCATGACGACACGCAGGTCGTCGACTCGCGCGTGTCCGAAGATGGCGCCGCGATTCGGCGGCGCCGCCGCTGCTCGGCTTGCGACAAGCGCTTCACGACGTACGAGCGGGTCGAGTTGTCGCTGCCGTTCGTCGTGAAGAAGGACGGCAGCCGCACGGAATTCGACCGTCGCAAGATCGTCGCCAGCATGCAACTCGCGCTGCGCAAGCGGCCGGTTGCCGCCGACGCGATCGATGCGGCGGTCGCCCGCATCGAATATCAACTGCTCGCGACTGGCGAGCGTGAAGTGCGTAGCGAGAAGCTGGGCGAGCTCGTGATGAACGAGTTGCGCGGCCTCGATACGATTGCCTATGTGCGCTTCGCATCGGTGTATCGCCAGTTCGAGGATGTCTCCGAATTTGCCGACGTGATCGAAGAGTTCCGTCGCGCCTCTCCCGCCAAGACCCCGCGTAAGCGCTGACGCGCTGCGTTCGTTCATCGTCTGCTCCGTTGGTTCGATTCGCGCCGATTGTGTCGGTCGCGATCGCATGTCGCCAGTCGGCCGTTCGGCCAATGGCGTGCGTCCGCACGCGCCGCTACAGTCGTCGCATCACCGTGGCGGAGGACGATTGCGATGGAACCGGGCGCTCAATCCTTGAAGAATGTGGTGCAACGATCGGGCGGATTCACGCTCGTCGAGCTGATGGTCGCCCTGTCGCTGGCGGCGGGGCTCGCGCTCTATGCGGTGCCCACGTTCGACCAGTGGCGCATGCGTGAACGCGTGGATGCCCGCTCGCGCGCGCTGCTCGGTGCGCTGTCGTTTGCGCGTACCGAGGCAACGCGCCTCGGTACGCGCGTCACGCTGTGCCGCGCCGGGCGCGACGGCGCCTGCCTGCGTGCCGGAGAGCGGTGCGATCCGGCCGAATGGTCGTGCGACTGGATCGTCAGCGGGCAGGTCGACGGGCACTCGCGTGTGCTGCGACGCTACCCGCGCGATGCGGAAGTGGCCGTCGTGGGCGCGGCACATGAGCTCGCGTTTGCGCCGCCGGCCGGCCAGTCGATCGGCGGGATTCGGCGTTTCGAGTTGCGTCCGAGGCGCGGCGTGTCCGATGCCGACGACGCGCGCGCATCGCGTTGCGTGCGCATCGCGGCCGGCGGCCGCGCGCGGATGGTCGCCGGTCGCTGCGACGCGGCATGATCGCCATGCGCCATGCCATGCGCGGTACGTCGTTGCTCGAGGCGACGCTCGCCATCGCGCTGCTCGCCACCGTGATGTTGGCGGTCGCCGGCAGCCAGCTCGCGATGGCGCGTGCGCAGCGCGCGACGATCTGGCGCGAACGCGCGCTGTGGCTGGCCGATGCACGTATCGAGCGGCTGCATGCCGCCGCGGCGGTCGACGACGGCCTCGAGGCGTCGGCGGCGACGTCGTTGCCCGGTGGCGCGATGGCGCTCGACGGCGGGCCGGGCGGCGTCCGCTACGCGGTCGTCGGCTGGCGGCGCGGCAACGGGGGCGCGTCGCCGCGCTGCGATGCGGCAGGGGCGTCGTCAGCGCAGCCGCGATCGTGTGTCCGGATACCGTTTCGGGAGAGGGCACGCGATGAGCGCTGATCGCCGTACGTGTGGCCATACGCTGCTCGAAGTGCTGATTGCGATGACCGTCGGGCTGCTCGTGCTCGCGGCGGCCGGTGCGCTGTACCACGCGCAGCGCATTGCGCAGCGTCGCGCGGAAGACGGGTTCAGGATGCGCGACGCGGCGGCGGCCGCGCTGATGCTGATCGGTCAGCAGATCCAGATGGCGGGTTTCCGGCCGCTCGATGCCGAAGCGGCATCGCCGTTGCCGCCGGTGTTCGGCTGTTCGACGGCACGCGTGCGCGGTAGCGGCGCACAGGTGCGCTGCGAGCCCGCGCGTTCGGCGTCGGACGCGTTGCTGGTCCGGTATGTCGGCGATGCCGTGTCCACGTGGACGACGGTGAGCGGCCAGGCGTCGGATTGCCTCGGGCAGGGTGTCGGCGAGCCGGGCGAGCCGGCGCCGGTGGAGAATCGCTTCGATGCGCATGTCAGCCCGTCGACGGGCGAGCCCGAACTGTATTGCGAAGGAAGCGGCCGTCCGGGCACGCCGCAGCCCGTCGTGGCGGGGATCGATCAGTTGCGCATCCGTTATTTGCGTCGCGGCGCCATGCGGTTCGTCGACGCCGACGCGATGCGTGCCGACGACTGGCGCGAGGTCGTGGCCGTGCATGTCTGCGTCAGGGCGCGCGGCGAGCCGATACGCGAACCGGCGCGTCAGGTCGACTGCCACGGCCGCGTTGCCGTGGCGTCGGACGGCCGCGCCCGTTTGACGCTCGATCGCATCGTCGCGTTGCGCAACGTCGCGCTCGCCGCCGACGCTGCGTCGCATGATGCCATTCGAGCAAGCGAGGTGGCGCGATGAGCGGAGCATCGCGATACGCGCGGGATGGCATCTTGCGACGCGGCGAGGCTGGCCACGCGCACGAGCGCGGCGTCGCGAGCGGCGGCGATCGGCAGCACGCCGTACGTGCTCGCGTTCCAGCGGCGACTCCGCGCGAGCCGAACATGCGTTTCTGGCCCGGTCGCCGTGCGTGGCGGCGCGATGCGGGCCTTGCGTTGCCTGCGGTGATCGCCATCGGCGCAGCGGTCGCGGCACTGACCGGTACATGGTTCGACGCCGCGCTGACGGAGTCGCGCCGCACACGCGCATTGTCCGATCGGCTGATTGCATTCCACGCGGCCGATGCCGCGCTTGCTGCGTGTACCGCGCGATTGCTGCGCGGCTCGGCGCCGTATGTGTACGAAAGCGAATCGCATGCGGAGCCCGACGCATGGCGACGCATGCCGCCGCTGGCGGCTGCCGAAGCGTTCACGCCATTCGCCGAATGGCCGATGGCCGAGCAGCCGCCGCGATGCCTGATCGAGGCGTGGCGGCGTCCGGCAGGGCAGGCACGCGACCGCGCTTATCTTGTGACCGCGCGCGGTGTCGGCGCGCACGCGTCGAGTGCCGTATGGTTGCAGCACCAGGTTGCGATGCGGGACGGCCATATCGTCGTGCTGCGCTGGCGTCGTGTCGCGGCGGTGCTTCGATGAACGGCCGCCTGTTCAGGGTTCGAGCGGCGGGGTTCACGCTGATCGAACTGATGATCGTGCTCGCGATCGTCGCGGTGCTGGCCGGGTGGGGTATCCCGTCGTATCGCGAGCATGTCGTGCGGGTTCACCGCGCGTCGGCGGTGTCCGCGCTGTACCGTGCGGCCCAGTATCTCGAAACGCTCGACGGTGCACCGCCGGCGGCATTGCCGGACGCGCTCGCGCAGGCGCCGCCGGACGGGCCGGCCGTGTATCGATTGACGCTCGGGCGGCCGGACGGCGACGAGTCGCCGGTGAGCTATGAACTGGTAGCGACGCCGCTCGACACGGGGCCGATGCGCGACGATGCATGCGGCATGTTCACGCTGCGCTCGGACGGGACGAAAGGCAATGCGGGAAGTGGGGGCGCCGACGAACCAGGCGCTGCCTGCTGGGGCGTGCGCTGAGTTCGCAACGAACGCGCGCAACGAACGCGCGCGGCCGCGCATGGCCGTGCGCGCAGGAGGCCCGCAGTCAGTCGTCGCGTGCGTCGAGCCCGCGCTCGTCGCGGGACTGCTTCCAGATCCGGTAGACCTCCCATGCGGCGAAGCCGAGCGTGCCCCACTTCAACGCGGGGCCCGCGCTTGCGCGCAGCAGCGAGCGAACGGGTTTCGCCAGCACGAGCGATGCGAGCGAACTCAGCATCGGATACTGGTTGACGAGGTGGCCGAGGCTTGCGTTCAGGTTCCTGGCCGACTGGCCGAACTTGCCGGTCGACAGCCCGGGGATGAACACCTTGAGCCAGCTGAAGCGCGTGACGGCCTGGCGCATTTCGGCGGCGGCTTCCGCGAGTTCGAGCCGCTCGACTTCGGATCGCAGGATCAGCAGTTCCTTGCGCAGCGCGCGGTGCTGCGACGCGCTCCAGTTCGATCGCGACGAATGGGAGCGGGATGGATTGCCCGTGATGTTCTGGCTCATGGCGCGTCGGCGAAGTAGGTGGAAGGGATGAGCGCGAGGGCGTTCACGGCTTGCCGCGGAACAGGTCGCGGTCTTTCTCGAGTTCGGCGAGCGTCGCCTCGAACACGGTTGGCGCGCCCCGCAGGCCCGAGCGCGCCTTCAGCCCGCATACGATGCCGCCAACGGCATACAGCGCGGTGATCGCGGCGAGCGACTGCCAGCGGTAGGTATCCCAGAACGCGATCGCGATCAGCACGGTCAGGCTGATGAGTGCCATCGTCGCGAGCATCATCGCGGCGAGGCCGAGGAACAGCACGCCCATCAGGCGCTCCTTCTCCTCGGCAAGCTCGATGCCCGCCAGTTCGAGGCGCGTTTGCAGGAGGCCGATGGCCGAGCCGACGAGGCGGCGCAGCGGTCCTTGACCGGACGGCTGCGAGGGGGTGTCTGTCGTCATGGATGCGGTGCTTGCGCGTACAGTGAGCAGCTAGGACAAAGCCGCCGGCGCAGGCCGGCCGGCTTCGACGCCCGCGCGCCGCGTCATCATGCGGCCCGCGGGACGAACCGGCGCAAAGCGCGTTACTTGCGGTTGATCAGCAGGCCGATCAGCACGCCAACGCCGGCAGCCACGCCGATCGACGTCCACGGATGCTCATGCACGTAGTCGTCGGTCGCGCGCGCGGCCTTCTTGCCTTTCTCGACCACCACGACCTGGACGTCGGCTGCCTTTTCCTTGGCCTGCTTCAGGCGCGACATGGCTTTCTCGCGCAACTCGGCCGCACGGTCGCCCGTGCTGCTCGCAGCTTGCTTGAGCAGGTCTTCGGCGTCCGAGAGAACGGTTTTGATATCCGACATCAGTTTCTCCTTGTTGATTTCCGACATTGCAACTCCCTTCGTGCTGTCATGCTGCAGGTTCACATCGTAGCGAAACCCGTGCCTGCTGGCGAGCCGGGAAGACGCACGGCGGCAGCGCAAGACTGCATGGTAAACGACTTGTAATGATGAACAGAGCGGCAAACGGATTGAAAAGTTTCCCCGCTGCCGTCCGTTCTCCCACGACGCCGGGTAAAAATGACAAAAAAGTATGAATATCAAACGGAATAATCGTTCGCACGGCCCATTGCTTCCCGTAAGCTGATGGACTGCCCCGCGCTGTCCGGCGCGCGGTTTCAACCAGCATCGTTCGAGGAGGGAACATCATGAGTCTGCGTCTTGGCGACATCGCACCGGATTTCGAGCAGGAATCGAGCCTGGGCACCATCAAGTTTCACGAGTGGCTCGGCAACAGCTGGGGTGTCCTGTTCTCGCATCCGGCCGACTACACGCCGGTGTGCACGACCGAACTCGGGCTGACCTCGAAGCTGAAGGGCGAATTCGAGAAACGCAACGTGAAGGTGATCGCGCTGTCGGTCGACGGCGTCGAATCGCACAAGGGCTGGATCAACGACATCAACGAGACGCAGTCGACGGTCGTGGGCTTCCCGATCATCGCCGACGCGGACCGCAAGGTGTCGCAGCTGTACGACATGATTCATCCGAACGCGAACGAAACGCTGACGGTGCGTTCGCTGTTCGTGATCGACCCGAACAAGAAGGTGCGGCTCACGATCACCTATCCGGCCAGCACGGGGCGCAATTTCGACGAAGTGCTGCGCGTGATCGATTCGCTGCAGTTGACCGACAATTACAAGGTCGCGACGCCCGGCAACTGGAAGGACGGCGACGACGTCGTGATCGTGCCGTCGCTGCAGGATCCGGAAGAACTGAAAAAGCGCTTCCCGAAGGGCTTCAACGCGGTGCGTCCGTATCTGCGCCTGACGCCGCAGCCGAACAAGTAAGCATCGACGCAGCTCCTGCCCGCGGCTGCGATGACGAAGGCCCGTCCGGCAGCGATGCCGGGCGGGCCTTTTACGTGGCGGCGCTCGCAGGCGCGGCATCGCCGCCGCCGCGTGCGTCATGGCCGAATCATCAGAAGAACGCCTGGATGCCCGTCTGCGCACGGCCGAGGATCAGCGCGTGGATGTCGTGCGTGCCTTCGTACGTGTTGACCACTTCGAGATTCACGAGATGGCGCGCGACGCCGAATTCGTCGGAGATGCCGTTGCCGCCGAGCATGTCGCGCGCGAGGCGCGCGATGTCGAGCGCCTTGCCGCACGAGTTGCGCTTCATGATCGACGTGATCTCGACGGCGGCCGTGCCTTCGTCCTTCATCCGGCCGAGGCGCAGCACGCCTTGCAGGCCGAGCGTGATTTCGGTCTGCATGTCGGCGAGCTTCTTCTGGATCAACTGGTTCGCGGCGAGCGGCCGGCCGAACTGCTGGCGGTCGAGCACGTACTGGCGTGCGGTGTGCCAGCACGACTCGGCGGCGCCGAGCGCGCCCCACGCGATCCCGTAGCGCGCCGAGTTCAGGCAGGTGAACGGGCCGCGCAGGCCGCTCACGTTCGGCATCAGGTTCTCTTCGGGCACGAACACCTCGTCGAGCACGATCTCGCCGGTGATCGACGCGCGCAGCCCGACCTTGCCGTGGATCGCCGGCGCCGACAGGCCCTTCCAGCCCTTCTCGAGGATGAAGCCGCGGATCGCGTCCTTGCCGTTTTCTTCCAGTTTCGCCCACACGACGAACACGTCGGCGATCGGCGAGTTGGTGATCCACATCTTCGCGCCGGACAGCGCGTAGCCGCCCGGCACCTTCTTCGCGCGCGTGACCATGCTGCCCGGGTCGGAGCCGTGGTTCGGCTCGGTCAGCCCGAAGCAGCCGATCCATTCGCCGGTCGCGAGCTTCGGCAGGTATTTCCGCTTCTGCGCGTCGGAGCCGAATTCGAAGATCGGCACCATCACGAGCGACGACTGCACGGACATCATCGACCGGTAGCCCGAATCGACGCGCTCGACTTCGCGCGCGATCAGCCCGTAGCTCACGTAGTTGAGGCCGGGGCCGCCATATTCCTCGGGAATCGTCGGGCCGAGCAGGCCGAGTTCGCCCATCTCGCGAAAGATGGCCGCGTCGGTGCGTTCGTGGCGGAACGCTTCGGTGACGCGCGGCGCGAGCTTGTCCTGTGCGTAGGCCTGCGCGGCGTCGCGCACCATCCGCTCGTCCTCGGTCAGTTGCTGATCGAGCAGCAGCGGATCGTCCCAATGAAAAGTTGCAGCACTCATCGTCTCATCTCCTGTTGGTCCGGTCTTCCAGCCGGCCCCATGCCAAAGTTCGCTTGACTATGGTTCCGCTGTGCGGAACAATGTTTTGCAAATTGAACTCAGTGTAGCACCGGATGACGCTTTCAACCATCGACGACACCACGATCGACGAGCGCAAGTTCGTCGTCGCGCTCGCACGCGGGCTCGACCTGCTGCGCGCCTTTCGGCCCGGCGAGACGATGCTCGGCAATCGCGATTTCGCTGAACGCACCGGCCTGCCTAAGGCGACGGTGAACCGGCTCGCCTATACGCTGACCGTGCTCGGCTATCTGCGCTACGACGAGACGCTCGGCAAGTATGCGCTGGACGCCGGCGTGCTGTCGCTCGGCTACGCGTTGCTGTCGGGCTCGGGGACGATCGATCTCGCGCGGCCGCACATGCAGGCGCTCGCGCGCGAGATTGGCGCGGCCGTGTCGCTCGGCTGCCGCGACGGGCTCGACATGATCTATCTGGAGACGATCCGCAGCGAGACGGCGCTGACGCTCGGGCTCGCGCCCGGTTCGCGGCTGTCGATGCTGACGAGCTCGATGGGGCGCGCGTACCTGGCCGTGCAGCCGGAGGACGTGCGCGGCGCGCTCTATGCCGAGCTGCACCGCGCGGCCGGCGGCGCGGCCGATGCCGATGCGCTCGTCACCGCCGCGCAGCACGCGGTGGCCGAGTTCTCGGCGAGCGGTTGCTGCTATTCGTTCCGCGCGTGGCACACGGACGTGAATGCGGCAGCCGTGCCGTTTCGCGAGCCGCGCGAGGGGCGCTGGCTGATCCTGAGCTGCAGCGGCCCCGCATCGTCGATGGACGAGGGCGTGTTCCGCACGCAAGTCGGGCCGAAGCTGAAGGCGCTCGCGCAACGGCTCGGGCAGACGGTCTGAGCAACGAGCGCGCGCGCAGGTCGCCGTCGCCCGGCAACGGGTTCGTTGGTCGCGGGGGCGGAAGCGGAAGGGGCGGCGCGGTTGCGTATTGTGCGACGGGCGAACCGCGCTCATCATCGTTCGCCTGTGTCCTGACGATCACGAGGTTCGCGATGCCGCACCCCGAAACGATGGAAGGCGGATGCGCATGCGGCGCGATTCGCTACCGGATCGCCGGCCTGCCGGCCGATGCCGGCTTCTGCCACTGCCGGCTCTGCCAGCGTACGACGGGCGCGGCGGTCGTCGCATCGGCATCGGTGCCGATCGACGCATTCGAATACCTGCAGGGCGAACCGACCGTCTATGCGTCGAGCGCGTGGGGCGAGCGGCGTTTCTGCGGCCGCTGCGGCGCGCAGCTCGAATACCGGCGCTCCGTGGCGCCGCGGACGGTCGAGATCAATTACGCGACGCTCGACGAGCCGTCGCGGCTGCGTCCGGCGTGGCATGTCTGGTACGGAGATCGTTTCCCGGGCATCGAGATCGACGACGATCTGCCGAAGTACGACGACGGTGGAAGAGAATAAGAATAGGCGGCTGGTTCACGCCGACGCGCCGGTGTGGATCTCGCGCGCAAGCAGGTCCGACCTTTGCGCGTAACGAACGAGAAACCGGCCGGCGTCGAGCGACGCCGCGTGCTGAAACCTGAAACCTGAAACCCGAAGCGGCACGACACGCCGTCATTCGGCGTGCGACGCCCCGCGCGCGGCGCGCACCTTCCGCCGCGCCGCTCAGGCCGTCACGACCTTCGCGAACACCGGCCCCTGCATGAACCGCACGTCGTGCTGGCGCAGCAGCTCGCACTGCGTCTCGTCGACCACACCGTCGAAGATCAGCGGAATCCGCACGCGCTGCGCATAGGCGACGAGCGCCTTGACCATCCCGTCGCGCAGCGCGATGCCCGCATCCATCTTGATGTAGTCGGGGCGCGCCATGTCCGATTCGACCGCGAGGATGCGGCCCGGGTCGGGCAGCTTGTCCGCGACCTTGAAGCCGTGATGCTGGTAGCTGCGCGTCAGGTAGCCGAGGAACGTCTTGTGGGCGACCGCGACCGCCGGCAGCTCGATCACGATCCGCTCGGGCGGCAGCCCGAAGCGCTGCAGCACCGACGAGAAATGCTTGCCGTGGTCGTACTTCACGCTCTTGAGCAGCCGCTCGTGCACGCGCAGGAACAGCAGCCCGTGACGCTGCGCACCGAAGAAATTGATCGCGTGCAGCGCGCGCGACAGGCGGTCGATCGCGACGAGCGTCTGGTCGTCGACGGCCGCGTCGACCGGATCGTGCTGCGCGCCCGTGACCAGCGTGACGGCCTGGAAGCCGAGCTCGTCGCCGTAGCGCTCGATCGCGTCGGCGAACGACGTCGATTGCGGCGCGCCGGGCATCGTCACGTCGTAGATCGGCTCGTACGCACTGGCGAGCGTGCGCTCGGGCAGATTCGCGCACGCGGTGCCGCCTTCGGCAAGCGCGAGGTGTTCCCGCAAATACGGCAGTTGCCCGGCACGGGCGACCAGCTCGGGGATGGTAGGCGGAATCATCGGCGTGAAAAGGAAAAATGGCGGCCGAAAGGGCCGCCTCGTTGTCTTGATATTAGCAGCGCGCGCCGCGCTCGGCTCGGCGTTTCGCTCATATGGTTATCCCGTCTCCGAGCGAACGATTAGGGTTTACGTTGTTTTCACTATTCGTAATTGGTTTTACTATTCGTAAATCCAAAGATTTGTCGCCGATCAAGAAATGCGGCAGGCAGGCGTCGCGAAACGGCGCCGTTCACGAATCAACAGGAAGCAAGGAGCGAGACGTGGCGGTTGACAGGACAGGCGGGCACACGCGCCGGCAGGAGACGGACGCGACGACGGGCGCGGCGGTGCGCGCGCGGCGGGATTGAGGAGCGGATGGCGACCATGAGCATCGATTACCAGACGCTGAAGTTCGAGTACCGCGCCCGCGCGCACGACGCGGCCGTCCACCCGGTGATCGTCGTCGGCGCCGGGCCGGTGGGCCTCGCGGCCGCGATCGACCTCGCGCAGCAGGGCGTGCCGGTCGTGCTGCTCGACGACGACGACACGCTGTCGACCGGCTCGCGCGCGATCTGCTTCGCGAAGCGCACGCTCGAGATCTTCGACCGGCTCGGCTGCGGCGAGCGCTTCGTCGACAAGGGCGTGAGCTGGCACGTCGGCAAGGTGTTCCTGCAGGACGAGCAACTGTACGCGTTCGACCTGCTGCCCGAGGAAGGGCATGCGCGCCCCGCGTTCATCAACCTGCAGCAGTACTACGTCGAAGGCTATCTGGCCGATCGCGCGTTCGAGCTGCCGAACATCGACATCCGCTGGAAGCACAAGGTGACGGGCGTCGCGCAGTCGGCCGAACACGCGGTGCTGACGATCGAGACGCCGGACGGCGTCGCGACGCTGCGCGCGCAGTACGTGATCGCGGCCGACGGCTCGCGCAGCTCGATGCGCACGATGATGGGCCTGGAGAGCCGCGGCCGCACGTTCAAGGATCGCTTCCTGATCGCCGATGTGAAGATGAAGGCGGAGTTTCCGACCGAGCGCTGGTTCTGGTTCGATCCGCCGTTTCATCGCAACCAGTCGGTGCTGCTGCACCGCCAGCCCGACAACGTGTGGCGCATCGACTTCCAGCTCGGCTGGGATGCCGATCCCGTCGCCGAGAAGCAGCCGGAGCGCGTGATCCCGCGCGTGCGCGCACTGCTCGGGCCGGACGTCGAGTTCGAGCTCGAGTGGGTGAGCGTCTATACGTTCCGCTGCCAGCGGATGGACACGTTCCGGCACGGCCGCGTGCTGTTCGCTGGCGATTCCGCGCACGGCGTGTCGCCGTTCGGCGCGCGCGGCGCGAACAGCGGCGTGCAGGACGCGGACAATCTCGCGTGGAAGCTGAAGCTGGTGCTCGACGGCCACGCGCACGACCGCCTGCTCGACACCTATGCGAGCGAGCGCGAGTTCGCGGCCGACGAGAACATCCGCCACTCGACGCGCTCGACCGATTTCATCACGCCGAAGAGCGCGGTGTCGCGCGTGTTCCGCGATGCGACGCTGAAGCTCGCGCGCGACTGCGAATTCGCGCGCAGGCTGGTGAACAGCGGGCGCCTGTCGGTGCCGGCCGTGCTGGCCGATTCGCCGCTGAACACACCGGACCGCGGCGGCGACGCATTCGCATGCGCGATGCGCCCAGGCGCGGCGGCGGCCGATGCGCCGGTACGTGCGCATGGTGCGTCGGGCTGGCTGCTGCAGCATCTGCGTGGCGGCTTCACCGGCGTGCTGTTCGGATTGCCGGGCGACGCGGCAGCGCTCGCGCAGGCCGTCAGTGGTCTCGCGCCGACGGTGCGGCCGGTGCTCGTCGTGCCGGCCGGGCACGCGCGGCCGGCAGCCGGCGTCGACGTCGTGGAGGACGTCGACGGCCTCGCGGCGCAGCGCTACGACGCGCAGCCCGGCACGTTCTACCTGCTGCGTCCCGACCAGCGCGTGTGCGCACGCACGCGCACGCTCGAGCGTCAGGCGATCGCCGACGCACTGGCGCGCGCGACCTGCGCACGCTGACTACGATAAAGACACCGGAGACACCGTCATGCCCTCACTCGATACCCGCCCGCGCCTGGCCGACCCCGACGCGTTCTACGAAGCGCTGATCGACATGCATCGCGACCTGTCGGACGCCGACAGCCAGCTCGTCAACGCGAAGCTGATCCTGCTGCTCGCGAACCAGGTCGGCGACGCCGACGTACTGCGCGAAGCGATGGCGCTCGCGCGCCAGGGCGTGACGCCGCCCGTGCATCCGTCCGCCGAGGTGGCGCGATGAGCGCGGCGCCGGCCGATACGCGCGTGCTCGAAGTCGAGCGCGTGATCGACGAGACCCATCGCCCGGGTTTTCACTGGATGCTGCTCGCGCTGTGCGGGCTGTGCCTCGTGATCGACGGTTTCGATGCGCAGGCGATGGGCTACGTCGCGCCGAGCGTGATCGCCGAATGGGGCGTGCCGAAGCAGGCGCTCGGGCCGGTGTTCAGCGCGAGCCTGTTCGGGATGCTGCTCGGCGCGCTCGGGCTGTCGGTGCTGGCCGACCGGATCGGCCGGCGTCCGGTGCTGATCGGCTCGACGCTGTTCTTCTCGGTGACGATGCTCGCGACGCCGTTCGCGAGTTCGATCCCCGTGCTGATGGCGCTGCGCTTCGTCACGGGCCTGGGCCTCGGCTGCATCATGCCGAACGCGATGGCGCTGGTCGGCGAATTCAGCCCGGCCGCGCATCGCGTGAAGCGGATGATGATCGTGTCGTGCGGCTTCACGCTCGGCGCGGCGCTCGGCGGCTTCATCAGCGCGGCGCTGATTCCGGCGCTCGGCTGGCGCTCGGTGTTCTTCGTCGGCGGCGCGGTGCCGCTCGTGCTGACGATCGCGATGGTCGCGCGGCTGCCGGAGTCGCTGCAGTTCCTGGTGCTGAAAGGGCGTGTCGCGCAGGCGCGCGACTGGCTCGCGCGCTTCGCGCCGGCCGCCGGCATCGATGCGAACACGCGGCTCGTCGTGCGCGAACGCGCGGCGAGCGGCGCGCCGGTCGCCGAGTTGTTCCGCCATGGCCGCCTGCCGGTCACGCTGCTGCTGTGGGCCATCAGCTTCATGAACCTGATCGACCTGTACTTCCTGTCGAACTGGCTGCCGACCGTGATGCGCGATGCCGGCTATTCGCCGGGCACGGCGGTGATCGTCGGCACGGTGCTGCAGACGGGCGGCGTGATCGGCACGCTGTCGCTCGGCTGGTTCATCGAGCGTTACGGCTTCGTGCGCGTGCTGTTCGCGTGTTTCGCGTGCGCGGCCGTGTCGGTGGGACTGATCGGCTCGGTCGCGCATGCGCTGCCGTGGCTGCTGGTCGTCGTGTTCGCGGGCGGGTTCTGCGTGGTCGGCGGACAGCCGGCCGTGAACGCGCTCGCGGGCCAGTATTACCCGACGTCGCTGCGCTCGACGGGCATCGGCTGGAGCCTCGGCATCGGCCGGATCGGCTCGGTGCTCGGGCCGCTCGTCGGCGGGCAACTGATTGCGCTGAACTGGTCGAACGGCGCGCTGTTCCACGCGGCCGCGGTGCCCGTGCTCTGCTCGGCGCTATTCGTGCTGGGCCTGGCCGGTGTGACGCGGCGCGGCGGCGCGCAGGCGCCGAACGCCGCCTTGAATTGATGGAGAAAGGAAACGATGACGCTTGACCTGTCGAAACCGGCGAGCGCCGGCTACCTGAGCGGTTTCGCGAACGAGTTCGCGACCGAGGCGCTGCCCGGCGCGCTGCCGCACGGCCGCAACTCGCCGCAGCGTGCGCCGTACGGGCTGTACGCGGAGCAGTTGTCGGGCACCGCGTTTACCGCACCGCGCGGCCACAACCGCCGCTCGTGGCTGTACCGGATTCGCCCCGCCGCCGTGCACCGGCCGTTCGAGCCGTATGCGGGCGCGCAGCGGCTCGTGTCGGAGTTCGGCGATTCGGCCGACGTGCCGCCGACGCCGCCGAACCAGTTGCGCTGGGATCCGCTGCCGATGCCGGTCGAGCCGACCGATTTCGTCGACGGCCTCGTGACGATGGCCGGCAACGGTTCGGCCGCCGCGATGAACGGCTGCGCGATCCATCTGTATGCGGCGAACCGGTCGATGCAGGACCGCTTCTTCTACAGCGCGGACGGTGAACTGCTGATCGTGCCGCAGCAGGGGCGCCTGTTCATCGCGACGGAATTGGGCCGGCTCGACGTCGAGCCGTTCGAGATCGCGGTGATCCCGCGCGGCGTGCGTTTTTCGGTCGCGCTGCCGGACGGCGACGCGCGCGGCTACATCTGCGAAAACTTCGGCGCGCTGCTGCGGCTGCCGGATCTCGGCCCGATCGGCTCGAACGGGCTCGCGAACCCGCGCGACTTCCTGACGCCGCAGGCCGCATACGAAGACCGCGAAGGCGCGTTCGAGCTGATCGCGAAACTGAACGGGCGCCTGTGGCGCGCGGACATCGGCCATTCGCCGCTCGACGTCGTCGCGTGGCACGGCAACTACGCGCCGTACAAATACGATCTGCGTCTGTTCAACACGATCGGCTCGATCAGCTTCGACCATCCCGATCCGTCGATCTTCCTCGTGCTGCAGGCGCAGAGCGACACGCCGGGCGTCGATACGATCGACTTCGTGATCTTCCCGCCGCGCTGGCTCGCGGCCGAGGATACGTTCCGCCCGCCGTGGTTCCACCGCAACGTCGCGAGCGAGTTCATGGGGCTCGTGCACGGCGCGTACGACGCGAAGGCCGAAGGCTTCGTGCCGGGCGGCGCGAGCCTGCACAACTGCATGTCGGGCCACGGGCCCGACGCGGACACGTTCGAGAAGGCGTCCGCGAGCGACACGACGAAGCCGCACAAGGTCGACGCGACGATGGCGTTCATGTTCGAAACCCGCACGCTGATCCGGCCGACGCGCTACGCGCTCGATACCGCACAGCTGCAGGCCGATTACTTCGAATGCTGGCAAGGCATCAAGAAACACTTCAATCCGGAGCAAAAGTGAGCGATACCCAAGACTGGCGCGCGACGCTCGACCCGGCTCGCAAGAGCTGGGTCGATACCGCGAACGATCCCGCCTGCGATTTCCCGATCCAGAACCTGCCGTTCGGAATCTTCAGCGATGCGAAGCAGACGGCGCGCCGCGCGGGCGTCGCGCTTGGCGACCAGATCGTCGACCTGGCCGAATTGAAGCGGGCCGGGCTGCTGACGTTGCCGCTGCCGAGCCCCGAGGATTTTTTCGAGATGCGCGATCGCGCGTTCGAGCAGCCGACGCTGAACGATTTCATCGCGCTTGGCCGCGATGCATGGCGCAGCGTGCGCGTGCAACTGTCCGACCTGTTCTCGCGCGACAACGCACGGCTGCGCGACGACGCGGCGCTGCGCGCGAAGGTGCTGGTGCCGCGGCGCGACGCGACGCTGCATCTGCCGGTCGAGATTCCCGGCTACACCGATTTCTATTCGTCGAAGGAGCACGCGACCAACGTCGGCTCGATGTTTCGCGATCCGAAGAACGCGCTGCTGCCGAACTGGTCGGAAATGCCGATCGGCTACAACGGCCGCGCGTCGTCGGTGGTCGTGAGCGGGACGCCGGTGCGGCGCCCGAACGGACAGCTGAAGCTGCCCGACCAGGAGCGTCCGGTGTTCGGCGCGTGCCGCAAGCTCGATATCGAACTGGAGACGGGCTTCATCGTCGGCCGCGGCAACGCGCTCGGCGAGCCGATCGCGTGCGAGGACGCGGAAGCGCATATCTTCGGGATGGTGCTGCTGAACGACTGGAGCGCGCGCGACATCCAGCAGTGGGAGTACGTGCCGCTCGGCCCGTTCAATTCGAAGGGCTTCGCGACGACGATCTCGCCGTGGATCGTCACGCTCGACGCGCTTGAACCGTTTCGCGTCGCGCAGCCCGAGCAGTCGCCGCAGCCGCTCGCGTATCTGCGGCATGCGGGCAAGCACGCGTTCGACATCGCGCTGGAAGTGACGCTGCGCGCCGAAGGTGCGGCCGAGGCCACGTCGATCTGCCGCACGAACTTCAGGCACATGTACTGGACGATGGCGCAGCAGCTCGCGCATCACACGGTTGCCGGCTGCAACACGCGCGTGGGCGACCTGATGGGCTCGGGCACGATCAGCGGGCCGACGAAGGATTCGTTCGGCAGCCTGCTCGAACTGACGTGGAACGGCAAGGAGCCGCTCGCGCTGAACGGCGGCGGCAGCCGTACGTTCATCGAGGACGGCGACGAGCTGACGCTCGCCGGCTGGTGCCAGGGCGACGGCTATCGCGTCGGCTTCGGCACGTGTGCGGGCAAGATCTTGCCGGCGCGGAGCGCGTGACGGATCGCAGCGCGGAACGTCACGCGTAGGTCACGTGTAGATCACGCGTAGTCAGGAAGGACAGGGCGGCCCGCATTGCGCGGGCCGTTTCCGTTTACCGGAGAGTGGGCGCGAGCGGGCCGATGCGTACCGGTGCATGATGCTGCGCGCCAACGCCAACGCCAACGCCAATCTGCATCAGATCGCGCGTTGCACCGCGGCGCGTCGTTCCCACAACGCGGCCCCGACGAACGCGGCGACACAGGCGACCAGCACGCCGACCAGCGCATGGCTGCCCAACTGCTCCATCAACGCGCCGGCAACCAGCGGCCCGCCGAAGCTCGCGGCGCTCCACGACGCCGACACGAGCGAGCTCGCGGTGACGAGCGCGGCGCCGCGGAAACGTTCGCCGCACGCGACGAGCGACAGCGTATAGATGCTGCCGGCCGCCGCGCCGAGCACGAACAGCAGCGGCCAGCACAGCCACGGATTGGCGATGACGAACGGCAGCAGCGGCAGGCCGCCCAGCACGATCCAGCCCGCGCCGAGGTGTACGCGTTCGCGGCCGAGCTTGTCCGCGAGCCAGCCGATCGGGAACTGCATCGCGGTATCGCCGAACAGCATGATCGACGCGAGCAGCACGGCGGT
The DNA here is from genome assembly GCF_020419985.1 of Burkholderia sp. AU32262. Classification (NCBI taxonomy): domain Bacteria; kingdom Pseudomonadati; phylum Pseudomonadota; class Betaproteobacteria; order Burkholderiales; family Burkholderiaceae; genus Burkholderia; species Burkholderia sp. AU32262. The sequence continues at coordinate 131,855 of NZ_JAIZRS010000011.1, read as the reverse complement.
CGCGCTCGCGACGCCGTGATCCATCGCGTAGAGCGGCAGCAGCGACAGCGCGAGCGTGTCGAACAGCGCGAAGAAGCCGGTGCCGATGATCAGCGCGGGCATGCGCGGCAGCACGTCGAGCCAGCGGCCGTGCGCTTCGTGATGCGCGTCGTCGCCGGCGAGCGGCGCGCGGCGGATCGTCGCGAGCGTCGGCAGCGCGAGCAGGAACAGCGCGCCGCACAGCGCGAAGCGAATGCTCGTCGCGCCGGCGATCTGGCTGACCAGCACGGGGCCGGCCATCTGGAACAGCGTGAAATTGGTCGCATAGATCGCGACGACGCGGCCGCGCGTCGAATCGTCGGCGAGCTGGTTGACCCATGCTTCGCCGATCGTGAACAGCAGCATCAGCGCGGCGCCGCACAGCACGCGCAGCACGCCCCACAGGATCAGGTTCGACGTGAACTGCATCAGCGCGGTGGCAGCCGCGAGCAGCACGACCGACACGACGATCGCGCGGCGCGCACCGATGTGCCGCGCGAGCGCGGTGACGAACGGCACGATCGCGAGGCCGCCGAGGGCCTGCGCGGCCGTCAGCATGCCGACGACGTTGGTGCCGTGTCCGGCTTCGGTCAGCGCGAGCGCGGTGAGGGGAAGCGTGGCGCCGGTGCCGAGGCCGACGACCGCGACGCTCAGGATCAGCGCGAGGAAATCGCGATTGAGAATGGCTTTCATCGGCCGGGATGCTACACCGCGGCCCTTCAAAGGTCCATGAAGGCCGTCACGTTTGAATGGCGTTGCGCACGCAACGATTACCGCAGGGTTGCGTCATACGTACTCGGTCGGCACGACCACGGGCCGGCGTTCGAGCGCCGCCGACCACAGCGTGAGCGCGAGCGCCGCGACGGCCATCGCGACGCCGACCCACGGCAGGTTCACGAGCGATACGCCCGAGCCGATCGCCATCCCGCCGAGCCACGCGCCGGTCGCGTTGCCGAGGTTGAACGCGCCCTGGTTCAGCGTCGACGCGAGGTTCGGCGCGTCGCTCGCGCGATCGACGATCATGATCTGCAGCGGCGGCACGATCGCGAACGCGAGGATGCCCCACACGAAGATCGTCGTGAGCGCGGCGAACGGCAGATGCATCGTGCCTGCGAACAGCGCGAGAACGATGCCGATCAGCGCGAGCGTCGCGATCAGCGACGGCATCCGGCGCCAGTCGGCGAGCTTGCCGCCGAGCGTGCCGCCGACCGTCAGGCCGAGGCCGAACAGCAGCAGCACGTAGGTCACCTGATGCGGCGAGAAGCCCGTCACGTCCTCGAGGATCGGCGTGATGTACGTGAACACGCTGAACAGGCTCGCGGACGCGAGCACGCTGATGCCGAGCACCATCAGCACCTGCGGGTGCTTCAGCACGCTGAATTCGCGCGTGATGCTGGTGTCGGGCATCGCGAGGTGCTTCGGCAGACACACCGCGAGCGCGGCGGCCGCGGCGATGCCAATGCCGGTGACGGCCCAGAACGTCGCGCGCCAGCCGAACGCCTGGCCGAGCGCGGTGCCGAGCGGCACGCCGAGCACGTTCGCGAGCGTGAGGCCGGTGAACATCAGCGCGATCGCCTGCGCGCGGCGGTTCGGCGCGACGAGGTTGCTCGCGACCACCGAGCCGATGCCGAAGAATGCACCGTGGCAGAACGCGGTGACGACGCGCGCGGCCATCAGCACCGCATAGCCGGGCGCGATCGCGCAAAACAGGTTGCCGGCGATGAACAGGCCGATCAGGCCCATCAGCGCGCGCTTGCGCGGCATCTTCGCGGTGACGATCGCGAGGATCGGCGCGCCGATCGTCACGCCGAGCGCGTAGCCGGACACGAGCATCCCGGCGGCCGGGATCGACACGCCGAGATCGCGCGCGACATTGGGCAGCAGCCCCATGATCACGAATTCGGTGGTACCGATTCCAAATGCGGCGACGGCAAGGGCGAAAAGAGGCAGGGGCATCGCGGTAGGCTCGGGAAAAGAGGCCGCTCGAGCCCAAGCGCGGGAGACGCGGGGCGGGCGGTCGGTGAGGCGAACGTCAGCCGCGATTCTACTTCAGTGAAAACCCTTATGTTTGGGGTCAAAACGGGTGTTGCCGGCGTGCGACGGGGCGGCAAGCGGGAAGTTCATACTGTGGGATTTTCGGCGATTCGGTCGCGAGGCGATGGCGGTTGCCGGACCGTGGATCAGGCGATGGGTTCGGACAATCCACCGGGCATCGTGGCCGACGTTTCTTCCATTTCGGTCTCTATTGACGACGCAGCCGATCCGGCCCCGTCGGTCGCCGCCGGATCGTCCCAGCCGTTCTCGAACAGGCAGGCTTCGATCGGCATCCGCGCGGCCCAGCGTTCTTGTTCCAGCATCGGCTTCGCATAGAACGCATCGACGTGCCCGATGCACAGCACGGCGATCGGCTTCGCGCCGTCGGGCATCCGCAGCAGCGTGCGCAGCGCATCGACGTCGAACAACGACACCCAGCCCATCCCGAGCCCTTCCGCGCGCGCCGCGAGCCACATGTTCTGGATCGCGCACGCGGCGGACGCCAGGTCCATCTCCGGCAGCGTGCGGCGGCCGAACACGTGGCGCTCGCGGCCGTCGGCGAGCGCGACGATCAGCAACTCGCCGCATTCGCGCACGCCTTCGACCTTCAGCCGCATGAATTCGTCCTGGCGTTCGCCGAGCGCGTCGGCGGTCGCGCGGCGCTCGGCCTCGACCAGTGCGTGGATCGACGTGCGCAATGCGGGATCGGTGATGCGGATGAAGCGCCACGGCTGCATGAAGCCGACGCTGGGTGCGTGGTGCGCCGCGCGCAGCAGGCGCGCGAGCACGGCCGGATCGACGGGCGCCGGCGTGAAATGGCGCATGTCGCGCCGTTCGAAGATGGCGCGGTAGACGGCGGCGATGTCGGAATCGTCGAAACGCATGAGCGGCAAAGGCAGGGATGACGTCGACGCAACGATAGCAGACGGCGCGCGCGGGAATCGTTACGTCACCTGAAACAATGCGCGGAATTGTGGATGATGGCGAGTGCGGTGTGCGGCAACCGGCGCAAGCAAACGATTGCGAATGCGCTGCCGGCCGTCAAACGGGCCGTTTTTCGTGGTTTCTCAGCGGTTTGCCGTCACGACGTTCCGCGGCGCGCCCGCACGCCACGCCTCGATGTTCAGCAGCGTCGTGTGCGCGATCTCGGCCAGCGCCTCGCGCGTGAAGAACGCCTGGTGCGACGTGACGATCACGTTCGGGAACGTCAGCAGGCGCGCGAGCACGTCGTCCTGCAGCGGCAGGTCGGAGTGATCCTCGAAGAAGAGCCCGCTTTCCTCCTCGTACACGTCGAGCCCGAGATGACCGAGCTGGCCGCTCTTGAGCGCGTCGACCAGCGCCTGCGCGTCGACGAGCCCGCCGCGCCCGGTGTTGATCAGCATCGCGCCATGCTTCATCCGCGCGAGCGTCCGTTCGTTGATCAGGTGGTGGGTCGACGGCAGCAGCGGGCAATGCAGGCTGACGATGTCGGCGCGATGCAGCAGCTCGTCGAGCTCGACGTAGCGCGCGCCGAACGCGATCAGTTCGTCGTTGTACGGCGGCACGGAGTGCGCGAGCACGTGCATCCCGAAGCCCATCATGATCTTCGCGAACACGCTGCCGATGATGCCGGTGCCGATCACGCCGACGGTCTTGCCGTGCAGGTCGAAGCCGAGCAGCCCGTTCAGCGAGAAGTCGCCTTCGCGGGTGCGGGCGACGGCGCGCGGCAGGCGGCGGTTGAGCGCGAGGATCAGCGCGACCGCATGCTCGGCGACCGCGTGCGGCGAATACGCGGGCACGCGCACGACCGTGACGCCGAGCCGTTCGGCGGCGGCCAGGTCGACATGGTTGAAGCCTGCCGAGCGCAGCGCGATCAGCCGCGTGCCGCCGTCGGCGAGCCGTTCGAGCACGGCCGCGTCGACGGTGTCGTTGACGAACGGGCAGACGACGTCATAGCCGTGCGCGAGGATCGCGGTTTCCGCGTCGAGGTGCGACGGCTGGAAGTGCAGCCGATAGCCGAACTGCCGGTTGGCGGCGGTAAACGAATCGTCGTCGTACTGCCGGCTGCTGAACAGGATCACGCGCACGCTGCACCTCCGAGGGCTGACGCGCGCAGTTTACTGCAGGCCCGTGACGATGTCGGAGCGGTCGGGGCCGCGCACCGGCCGCAGGAAGCCGTAGTCCGTCCGCTCGCGACCGGACGGCGCGCCGAAGTGCTCGAGCGCGTGCTCGACGAAGCTGCGCGTGCGGGCCGGCACGTACTGGCGGTTCGGATAGACGAGCGACAACTGCGCGTCGGGATCGTCGATCCGGTAGCCGGCCATCAGCCGCACGAGCGTGCCGTGGTTGAGCGCGTCGGCCACGCACGGCTCGGGCAGCACCGCGATGCCGGCGCCGGCCACCGCCGCCGCCTGGACGAGCGCGAGCTGGTTGACCGTGCAGGCCGGGCGTACCGTGACCGAATGGACGACGCCGTCGTGGCCGATCAGTTGCCACGTCGGCGCGTGCTGGTGCGGCGCGAGCGTGACCCAGTCGTGGCCCGGCAGGTCGTCGGGCACGCGCGGCTCGCCGCGGCGGTCGAGATAGGCGGGCGCCGCGCACGCGACGAACGGGTTCGGCGCGAGGGTGTGGCCGATCAGCGACGGGTTGCCGTCGAGCCGGGTGCCCGTGACGATGCCGACGTCGTAGCCTGAATCGAGCACGTCGAGCGGCCCTTCGGCGACGGTCAGCTGCACCCGCAGCTCGGGATAGCGGTGCCGGAAGCTGCTGACGAGCGGCGTCAGCGCGAGCGGCGACAGCAGCCCCGACGCGACGACGCGCAGCGTGCCGGCCGGTTCGCGCACGGCATGCGCGACGGACGATTCGAGGTGGTCGAATTCCTCGAGCAGCGCGCGGCAACCGTCGAGGTAGCGCACGCCGGCCTCGGTGAGCGACAGGTTGCGCGTGGTGCGATGGATCAGCCGGGTGTTCAGGTGGCCCTCGAGCATCGCGATGGAACGCGTGACGAGCGCATTGGACACGCCGAGATGGTGCGCCGCGCGCCGGAAGCTTTGCTGCTCGGCGACGCAGACGAATACACGCATGGTCTGAATCTGGTTCATGGCTTGCGTATTTCTGGCCCGGTTGATTGATTTTGGTTGTGATTTATCGCCGCGCAACGCCGAAAGCGCATCGCGCGGCCCCTAGCGCTCCCTCGTATCGAAAATGGAATTTCGATTCCGCAGACGATTGTTCAATAAAGAACCGATATCCGTCAACCTGCGAAAACGGGCGGGTTGCGTAAAATCGAAATCGCGAGTAACGGTTTAACGCTGCGGTGCAGCAAGGAGGTGCGGCGTAAAACCAGAGCGGTATTGGTGGATTCGTCGGGTTGGCGAATATTTCAAAATAAATCAATTACTTGTATGAAATTCTTGCGCGCCGGGACAGCGCCTTTCGGAGTCGCTCCCCAATACATGCCACAATAATAGATGTTTTTTCCACGTTCGGATTTTGTGTATCGAATTCGTTCCGCGATTTGTATCAGGTACCGGTCTATTCGTTCCGATCCCGCCAATGGGGCTGAACTGTCGGTTTCGACGAATAGTCTCGATATTGGCGGAGAAAATCGCGCCTGCGGAACGCGAATGGAACCGTTTCGCAACCGGCGGCCCGCCCTTTTCAATCCGGACGGCCGTCGCGCGCGTGGTGCGCGGCCGGCTGGCCCGGTCCGGCGACCGGGCCACCGTCGTGCTGTCCGAACGGGGGTGCCTCTTGCGCAAGGCGGCGGAACACGGAATGATCGTTCAGTTCGCTGCGCGTGCAACGGGCGCCGTGCATACGTGCGCCGTCCCGCGGGCGTTCGCGCGCTTCCTTTCCTCACTTTTCCAGCCATGTCCATCGATCATTCACCGATTCCCTGTCCCGTCGTCGTGCCGCTCGACGCGATCCTGCCCGAAGAACCGCTGCTGATGATGGGGGCCGGCCCGGTCCCGATCCCGGCCGCCGTCGCCAAGGCGAACACGATCGTGATCAATCACCTCGGCGCGACGATGGCGAAGATCATCGAGCAGGTGAAGGAGATGGCGCGCTACGTGTTCCAGACCCGCACGAAATGGGTGCTCGGCGTCGCGGGCCCCGGCTCGGCCGCGATGGAAATGGCGATCTCGAACCTCGCGTGGCGCGGCACGCGCGTGCTGTCGATCCGCAACGGGTTCTTCAGCGCGCGGATGGCCGAGATGGCCACGCGCGTCGGCGCCGACGTCGCGACGCTCGAAGTGGCCGACCGCGCGGTCGCGAGCATCGACGAGATCGCCGACGCGATCGCGCGCGAGCGGCCCGAGATCGTCACGATCGTGCAGGGCGAGACGTCGAACACCGTGTGGAATCGCGACCTGCGCGACATCGCCGCGCTCGCGAAGGCGGCCGGCGCGCTGGTCGTCGTCGATGCGGTATGCACGCTGTCGACGATGCCGCTCGAGATGGACGCGTGGGGCATCGACGCGGTGATCACCGGCGGCCAGAAAGGGCTGTCGTCGATCCCGGGCGTGTCGCTGATCGCGTTCTCCGACGCCGCGTGGGAACGCATGAAACACCGTTCCGAGCCGAATGCGCACTGGTGCCTCGACATGGCGCTCGCGGAGAACTTCTGGCACAACGCCGGCTATCACTACACGGCGCCCGTGTCGGGCGTGCTCGCGCTGCACGAGGCGCTGCGGCTCGTGTGCGCGGAGACGCTCGAGAGCCGCTTCGCGCGCCACCTGCGCTGCTCGCTGGCGCTGCAGGCGGGCGTCGAATCGATGGGGCTCAAGCTGTATGCGCCGAAGGACTGCCGGCTCAATTCGGTGGTCGGGATCGAGACGCCGGAAGGGCTCACGCCCGGGATGGTGTGCGGCCATATCTCGAAGCAGTACCAGGTCGAGATCTCGGGTTCGTTCGGGTTGCCGATCGTGCGGATCGGCCAGATGGGCGAGCAGTGCCGCGAACACAACCTGTTCCGCACGCTGCATGCGTTCGGCCGCACGATGGTCGACCTGAAGGTGCCGGTCGACCTGCCGGCCGGCGTCGCGGCGCTCGAACAGGAACTGTCGCGGCGCGGCGCGTAAGCCGGGAGGCGCGGCACGGGCCGCGCTCAGCGGCGCTGCATCGCGCGCCGGTACGTATTCGGCGTCGTGCCGTGCGCGTCGCGAAAGCGATGGCTGAAGTGGCCGGCATTTGCGTAGCCGCAGTCGGCCGCGATCTGCGCGAGCGGCAGCGCGGTCGTGCGCAGCAGCTCGCGGGCCCGGGCGAGCCGTTGCTCGGCCACCCACGCGTGCGGCGCGCGGCCGAACGACAGCCGGAACATCCGCGAGAAGTGATATTCGGACAGCGCGGCGACCTCCGCGAGTTCGCCGAGCGTCAGCGGCTGCGTCAGGTACGTGTCGATGTAGTCGCGCACGCGGCGGCGCACGGCCGGCGCGAGCCCGCCGCGGAACGACGTGTCGGTGCGCATCGTGCTCTGCCCGCGCAGCAGCAGGCTCAGTACTTCGTGCGCGGTCTCGTTCACGCGCAGCCGCTCGTCGGCATCGTCCCAGCCGTCCAGCGCGAGCGAGCGCAGCAGCGCGGCGACGCGCGCATCCTCGAAATAGGTGCGATCGGCGAGCTTCAGCTCGCGTGGCTCGCGATCGAGCTCGCGGATCGCGCGTTGCGTGAAGTGCTCGGGCAGGAAATACAAGTGGATGAAATGCATTTCGCCGCGCACCCACCAGCGTGATTCGTGATCGCCCGGCAACGCACACAGCAGGCTCGGCGCGCCGTAGCGCGGCACGCGCTGGCGCTCGGTCCGGTAGCCGCCGTCGAGGTAGCACGACAGCGTGTGGTGGCCGGGCTGCTCGTAGACCGTCTCGCTTTCGTCGGTGATTCGCGTCCATTCGGCGATCGCGAGATGGTCGCCGAGCCACGCGAAGCGCTCGAGCGTCGCGTTCGCGTCGGCGAGCGTGCGGCACACCGACTGCAGGCCGAACGGCAGATCGCCGCCGGCCAGGGCGGCGGCGCGGTCGATGGGCGGGGCGCAGAGGGAGAGACTCATGATGCGCCGAGTATAAGCGGGCGCGCGGCGCCGCGTGCGGCGCGCCGAAAAAGACCGCAATTCCGGACAATCGGCACGCGTCGTGCGGCGGCATAGTCGGAATCCCGATTCACCCGATTGTCCGGATTGCCGCCATGAACCTGTCGCTTTATTTCGTCACCGTGCTGATCTGGGGCACCACCTGGATCGCGATCAAATGGCAGCTCGGCTCGGTGCCGCCGCCCGTGTCGATCGCGTGGCGCTTCTGGCTCGCGGCCGCCGTGCTGTTCGCGCTGCTGCGCGTGATGCGCCGCCCGGTGCGTCCGCCGCGCGAAGCGTGGCGCTTTCTCGTCGCGCAGGGCTTCGCGCTGTTCTGCCTGAATTTCCTGTGCTTCTACTACGCGGAGCAGGTCGTGCCGAGCGGGCTCGTCGCGGTGATCTTCTCGACCGCGCCGCTGCTGAACTCGATCAACGGCCGGCTGTTCATGGGCCGCCCGCTGCGGCCGTCGGCGATCGCCGGCGCGCTGCTCGGGCTGACCGGCATCGCGTGCCTGTTCTGGCAGCAGATGGCCGGCCATCTCGACGACCACGCGACCTGGGCGGGGCTCGCGATCGCGTTCGCCGGCACGATGTGCTTCTCGGCGGGCAACCTGCTGTCGAGCCGGATGCAGTCGATGGGGCTGCACCCGCTCGCGACCAACGGCTGGGCGATGCTGATCGGCGCGGCGATCCTGACCGTCGGCAGCGCCGCGGCCGGAATGCCGTTCACGCTCGACATGAGCCCGCGCTATCTCGGCGCCCTCGTGTACCTGGCCGTGCCGGGCTCGGTGATCGGCTTCACCGCATACCTCACGCTCGTCGGCCGCATCGGGCCGGAGCGGGCCGCGTACTGCACGGTGCTGTTCCCGATCGTCGCGCTGGCCGTGTCGACGGTGTTCGAGGGCTACCAGTGGTCGCTGCTCGCGGTGATCGGGCTGCTGCTCGTGGTGGCCGGCAATCTCGTCGCGTTCGACCTCACGCGGCGGTTGTTTCTGCGGACGGCCTGATGAAGTTCGCCGCTGCGTGAACCCGCGTTCGAGGAAACCGGCGAACGGTCGACTTGGTTGACGCGGTTGACTTGGTTTCGATTCGGGGCTACGCTCGATCATTCCGGACGTGACGGGAGGTGATGATGATTGCGCGAGCGCATACGCTGGAAGGGACGGCCGTCGTTCTTGATGTCGAGGCGGAGGAAGCGCTGCGCAGCGCTGTCGGCGCCGCGACCATGCTCGGCCCCGATCGCGCGCGGGCGCTGCTCAGCTTGTCCGACGAGCAATTGGGGCATCTGTTCAAGGCCGGCATCGCGCAGGTCATCGATCTGGCCGGCACGATCACGTTCGGCATCGCTGCTGCCGCGACGCGCGACAGGAAGCCGACCGGCGGGAAGAAGCGGGCGGCGGGCGTCGCCGCCGATCCGGAGCGGCAGGTGCAGGCGGAACGGCGCATGCTGGTCGCCGACGGCAAGCTGCTGCCTGCCGCGCAGACATGGGCCGGCCTGGGCATGACGCGGCAGGCGCTCAGCAAGGCCGTGGCGTCCGGCCGGATCTTCACGGTCGATGTCGGCGCCGCACAGTACTATCCGGCCTTCTACCTGACGGGAGATATCGATCGGAAGACGTTGGGCAGGGTGACGCAATGTCTGGGCGGTTTGCCGGGATGGAGCAAATGGCAGTTCTTCACGACGCCGAAGGCGTCGCTGGGCAACGTTACGCCGCTCGTCGCGCTGTCGCGCGGGAAGGTGGACGAAGTCGAGCGCGCCGCCACGGCGTTCGCCGAGCGCTAGGCGGCCCGTTTGCTGACGGCGCCGGGGGAACATTTCGCGAGCGCGACACTGGTGACGCGCGAGGTGGCGCCGACGGCGCTCGTGCGCATCTCGCGATTCGCGACGGGCGAGCCGTATTTCGGCAAGTCGGGCGGCAACCGCTTCGACGATCCGCGCAAACGGCGGCGGTACGGCACCAGCTACTTCGGTTTCGATCTGCATTGCGCGTTCGCCGAGACGGTGCTGCACGACGAAGTCGCCGATCTGGTGCTGGGTGGCTTTCCACTCGTGACGACCGAACTTGACCGCTATGTCCTGTCGTTCGATGGCGCGCCGCTGACCGTGGCCGTCCTGCATGGGTTGCCGTTAAAAAACCTGGGCGGCGATGGTGCGTTGTCGACCATCGCACCGTACGACGTTCCGCAACGGTGGTCGCTTGCCCTCCACCGGCATCCCCGCCGCGTCGACGGGTTTTTGTACATGTCGCGCCATCTCAACACGTCGGAAGCGCTCGTGCTCTTCGATCGTGCCGAACCGAAGCTCTCGCTCGGGCGCGCCGTCCCGTTCAGGCGTCATCCCGATGCGGCCCGCGTATTGCGGGACTTCAACGTACTACTGCGTTGATGTGCGTCGCGGGCGCGGCAACGCGCCTCCCGCTTCTCACGCCGCCGCACCGCTCCCCGCCACCCGCGCCTGGCGCTGGTACAGCATCATCGACAGCGCGACGCCTGCCGCGGCGGCCACCGCCGCGAACAGGAACACCTGCGGATAGCCGAACGCGCCCGCGACATAGCCGGCGAGCGGACCGGTGATGCCGAGCGACAGGTCGAGGAACACCGAATACGCGGACAGCGCCGCGCCGCGGCTCGCGGCCGGCACGAGCGCGACGGCCTCGACGCCGAGCGCCGGGAAGATCAGTGCGAAGCCGAAGCCCGTCAGCGCCGCGCCGACCAGCGCGACGTGCGGCACCGGCGCGAGCCACAGCAGCACGAGGCCCGCGCATTCGAACGCAAACGACACGATCGCGACGCGGAAGCCGCCGTACGTCTTGATCGTGTTCGCGAACAGCAGGCGCGCGCCGATGAACAGCGTGCCGAACACGGTCAGCGACAGCGCGGCGTTCGGCCAGTGGCGCGCCGCGTAGTACAGCGTGACGAAGGTTGCGATCGAGCCGAAGCCGGCCGAGCCGAGCGCGAGGCCGAGGCCGTGCGGCAGCACGCGCGTGAACACGCTCGCATACGACATCCGTTCGCCGTGCACGAGCGGCACCGGCGCGATCAGGCGGGCGAGGTAGAAGCCGAGCGCGGCGAGCGCGATCACGATCACGCCGATCAGCGCCGGATTCAGCGTATGCGCGATCGCGACGCCCACCGGCGCGCCGAGCGCGAGCGCGCCGTAGGTCGCGATGCCGTTCCACGAGATCACCTTCGCGTTGTGCGCGACGCCGACCCGGCCGATGCCCCACAGGATCGCGCCGGTGCCGCACAGGCTTTCGCCGACGCCGAGCACGAGCCGGCTCGCGACCAGCAGCACCAGGCTCGCGACCGGCCAGTGCGCGAGCAGCAGCGCGACGAGCAGCAGCACGCCCGACACGCCGCAGCCGACCAGCCCGCGCAGCACCGTCTGCTTCGGCCCGAGCGTATCGGCGAGGCGCCCGGCGAGCGGCCGCGATGCGAGCGTCGCGAAGTACTGGACGCTGATCGCGCCGCCCGCGACGATCGCGGAAAAGCCGAGCTCGTCGTGGACGAAGCCCGGCAGCACCGCGAGCGGCAGGCCGATGGTCAGATAGCAGATGAACGTGAAGCAGACGACGGACACGATTTGCAGCGTGAGCGCGAACCCGCTGCGCGGCGGTGTGGCGGAATCGGATGACATGGGGTCGGAACGAATGGCGAAACGAACGGAAAACGGCGGGAAAGGGAATCGGGATTTTCCCATGGAACCGGTTTTCCCGCAGGTACCGTTTAGTTAACTGCGCCCCTATTCAGGAAGAGGGCGATGGTCGGCGGCCGGGAGCGGGCGAAGCGCCCCGCGCGGCAAGGGCATCGGCCGGCCGTGCGCGCATATCGCGGCAGTTATATGAGCCGCATGCGTGATGGGCTATGGGTTGCGGAATTTGACGGTGATAGCGTGCAAACTGTCGGAAAAACGTCGGTCGAGCGCTCCGCGCAGGCCGCCTTGCCCCCAATTTGAAGAAACACCGAGACATGAGTGAGCCGATTCGCTTCTACCATCGTCACGCGATCCGCGAAGTCAGCGGCGCGGACGTGACCCGCACCGTGCTGCAATATCTGCGCGAGGATGCGCATTGCACCGGTACCAAGGAAGGCTGCGCGGAAGGCGACTGCGGCGCGTGCACGGTCGTCGTCGGCGAGCTGACCGACGCCGGCGCGATCGAGTTCAAGGCCGTCAACGCATGCATCCAGTTCCTGCCGACGCTCGACGGCAAGGCGCTGCTCACGGTCGAGGACCTGCGTCGGCCGGACGGCACGCTGCATCCGGTGCAGCAGGCGATGGTCGATTGCCACGGTTCGCAATGCGGGTTCTGCACGCCGGGCTTCGTGATGTCGATGTGGGCGCTGTACGAGAAGCATGGCCACGAAGGCTGCGGCAGTGCATGCGCGAAGGCGAAGGACGTGCCGACGCGCACCGAGATCGCCGATGCGCTGACCGGCAACCTGTGCCGCTGCACCGGGTATCGCCCGATCGTCGATGCGGCCGTGCGGATGTTCGATGCGGCCGGCGAAGGTGCGGCCGGCGAAGGCGCACCGGCGCCCGCCGCGCCCGTCGACACGGCCGCGCTTGCCCGCACGCTTGCGTCGCTGAAGCGCGACGACACGTTCGACTACACGACGATCGACGGTGCGCGCTTCGCGGCGCCGCGCACGCTCGACGCGCTGGCCGCGCTGAAGGCCGAGCGTCCCGATGCGCGCATTCTCGCCGGCAGCACCGACATCGGCCTGTGGGTGACCAAGCAGATGCGCCGCCTCGACGACCTGATCTACGTCGGCCAGATCGCCGAGCTGCAGCAGATCGTTCACGGCGACGACTGGATCGGGATCGGCGCGGGCGTGACGGTCGAGAAGGCCTATGCGGCGCTGGCCGGCACGTATCCGGAGCTGACCGAGATGTGGAAGCGCTTCGCGTCGCTGCCGATCCGCAACGCGGGCACGATGGGCGGCAACGTCGCGAACGGCTCGCCGATCGGCGATTCGATGCCGGGCCTGATCGCGCTCGGCGCGCGCGTCGTGCTGCGCGGCGGCGACACGGTGCGAGAGCTGCCGCTCGAGGCGCTCTACACGGGCTACCAGCAGAAGGACATGGCGCCGCACGAATTCGTCGTCGGCCTGAAAGTGCCGACCCGCACCGGCGCGCGCGACAAGCTGCGGTTCCGCACGTACAAGCTGTCGAAGCGCTTCGACTCGGACATCTCGGCCGTGTGCGCGGCGTTCGCGTTCATCGCGGACGGCGACACGATCCGCGAGCCGCGCATCGCGTTCGGCGGGATGGCCGCGACGCCGAAGCGCGCGACCCACACGGAAGCCGTGCTCGACGGCGCGCAGTGGCACGAAGCCACCGCGCAGGCGGCGATGCAGGCGCTCGAGCGCGACTACCAGCCGCTGTCCGACATGCGCGCGACGAGCGCGTATCGCCTCGATACCGCGAAGAACCTGATCTATCGCTTCTGGCTGGAGACGCGTGCGCACGACCCGCTGCCGCCGCAGGCGCTGAACGTGCGCGAAGTGGCCGCCGAAGCAGGCGCCGAAGTGGCCGACGACGCGGCGCGCGTCTGACGACGGAGAACACCGAACATGAACCAGCAAGCAGAACCGTTCCTGAGCACCCTCGACCCGCAGGCCGACGCCGCGCAGGTGCACGTCTCGCGCGCCCACGAATCGGCCCACCTGCACGTGAGCGGGCGCGCCACCTACACCGACGACATTCCGGTCGTCGCGGGCACGCTGCACGCGGCGCTCGGGTTGTCGGCGAAGCCGCACGCGAAGATCGTGTCGATGAACTTCGACGCGGTGCGTGCGACGCCGGGCGTGGTCGCGGTATTCACGGCCGACGACATCCCGGGCGTCAACGATTGCGGCCCGATCATCCACGACGATCCGGTGCTCGCGAAGGGCGTCGTGCAGTTCGTCGGCCAGCCGATGTTCATCGTCGTCGCGACGTCGCATGAAACCGCGCGGCTTGCCGCGCGCCGCGCGCAGGTCGAGTACGAGGAGCTGCCCGCGATCCTGACCGCGCAGGAAGCGCGCGCGGCCGAATCCTACGTGATCCCGCCGCTGAAGCTCGCGCGCGGCGACGCGGCCGCGCGGCTCGCCGCCGCGCCGCACCGCGAGTCGGGCGAGATGCTGCTCGGCGGGCAGGAGCAGTTCTACCTCGAAGGACAGATCGCATACGCGGTGCCGAAGGACGACGACGGCATGCACGTGTACTGCTCGACGCAGCACCCGAGCGAGATGCAGCACCTCGTCGCGCACGTGCTCGGCGTGGCGTCGCACAACGTGCTGGTCGAATGCCGCCGGATGGGCGGCGGGTTCGGCGGCAAGGAATCGCAGTCGGGCCTGTTCGCATGCTGCGCGGCGCTCGCCGCATGGAAGCTGCTGTGCCCGGTGAAACTGCGTCCGGACCGCGACGACGACATGATGATCACCGGCAAGCGGCACGACTTCCATTACCGCTTCGACGTCGGCTACGACGACGGCCGCATCGACGGCGTCGCGCTCGACATGACGTCGCGCTGCGGCTTCTCGGCCGACCTGTCCGGCCCGGTGATGACGCGCGCGGTGTGCCATTTCGACAACGCGTACTGGCTCGGCGACGTCGACATCGCCGGCTACTGCGGCAGGACCAACACGCAGTCGAACACCGCGTTCCGCGGCTTCGGCGGCCCGCAGGGCGCGTTCGCGATCGAATACATCCTCGACGACATCGCGCGTTCGCTCGGCCGCGATCCGCTCGACGTGCGCTACGCGAACCTGTACGGCAAGACCGAACGCAACGTGACGCCGTACGGGCAGACGATCGAGGACAACGTGCTGCAGGAGCTGCTCGGCGAACTCGAGGCGACGAGCGACTACCGCGCGCGGCGCGCGGGCGTGCGCGCATTCAACGCACGCAACACGGTGCTGAAGAAGGGTATCGCACTCACGCCGGTGAAGTTCGGCATCGCGTTCAACGTCACGCACTTCAACCAGGCCGGCGCGCTGGTGCACATCTACACCGACGGCTCGGTGCTCGTGAACCACGGCGGCACGGAGATGGGGCAGGGGCTCAACACGAAGGTCGCGCAGGTGGTCGCGCACGAGCTCGGCATCCGCTTCGGCCGGGTCCGCGTGACGGCGACCGACACGAGCAAGGTCGCGAACACGTCCGCGACGGCCGCGTCGACGGGCTCGGACCTGAACGGCAGGGCCGCGCAGGACGCGGCGCGCCAGTTGCGCGAGCGGCTCGCGGCATTCGCGGCGAAGCAGTTCGGCGACGGCAAGGTCGAGGCGGCCGACGTGACGTTCGGCAACGACGTCGTGTGGGTCGGCGGCCATGGCGTGCCGTTCGGCGAAGTGGTCGCGAAGGCATACCTCGCGCGCGTGCAGCTGTGGTCCGACGGCTTCTACGCGACGCCGAAGCTGCACTGGGATCAATCGAAGCTGCAGGGCCGGCCGTTCTACTACTACGCGTACGGCGCGGCGGTGTCGGAAGTCGTGATCGACACGCTGACGGGCGAGATGCGCACGCTGCGCGTCGATGCGCTGCACGACGTGGGCGCGTCGCTGAACCCGGCGCTCGACATCGGCCAGGTCGAAGGCGCGTTCATCCAGGGGATGGGCTGGCTGACGACCGAGGAGCTGTGGTGGAACAAGGGCGGCAAGCTGATGACGCACGCGCCGTCCACCTACAAGATCCCGACCGTGAACGACACGCCGCCCGAGTTCAACGTGCGGCTGTTCCAGAACCGCAACGTCGAGGACAGCATCCACCGCTCGAAGGCCGTCGGCGAGCCGCCGCTGCTGCTGCCGTTCTCGGTGTTCTTCGCGGTGCGCGATGCGATCGCCGCGGTCGGCGACTATCGCGTGAACCCGCCGCTCGACGCGCCGGCCACCGGCGAGTCGATCCTGCGCGCGGTGCAGGCGGTGCGGGCGGCGAACGCCGCGCGGGCAGGCTGACGTGAACGGCGTCTGCCCGCTCGCTTCGTGCGTCGGCTCCGACGGGGCGATCGGCTTCGTTCGGGCGACCCGTCGGAGGCCGGCATGAACGGCCCCGCTCGTTCGCCGCGTGCCGCGTCCGACGCGGGGTGCGAAGGCGCGTGCGGCAGCGCGCCTTCGCCGTTGCAGCCGTTCGCGCCGGGCACCGGCCAGCGCAACCGCGCGACCGGTGCGCCGCCGCCGATGCACGTCGTGCTGTTCGGCGCGGGCCACGTCGGCCAGGCGCTCGTCACGCTGCTCGGCGCATTGCCGTGCGTCGTGCAGTGGGTCGACACGCGCGACGAGCTGTTCCCGGACGAGTGCCCGCCGAACGTGCAGCCGGAGCCGACCGACACGCCGGAGGCCGTCGTCGACGCGGCGCCGCCCGGCGCGTATTTCCTCGTGATGACGCACAACCACGCGCTCGACTTCTCGCTCGCCGCGCGGATCATGCGGCGGCGCGACTACGCATACTTCGGGATGATCGGCTCGCGCACCAAGCGCGTGAAGTTCGAGCGCCGGCTCGCCGCGCGCGGCGTCGATCCGGCGCGGCTCGTCGAGATGGTGTGCCCGATCGGCGTCGCCGGCATCGTCGACAAGGCGCCGGGCGCGATCGCGGTGGCCGTCTGCGCGGAGTTGCTGCAGGTGCGTTCGGGGATGCCGGTGGCCGATGCGAAGGCAGCCGCGGCCGGGCGCGCACGCGACGAGGTGTCCTGCGCGCGGTAAGACAGCGGTAAAACAGCGGTAAAACGGTCATGCCGCGCGGCCGGCGCACGGCCGCGCGATTTTGCCTACACTGCACGGCAACGCGCGGCAGCGGGCCGCGCTCACTTTACCGTGCACGCGCCCATGTCCGATCACTCCGTCTATCTCGACGCGCTCGATGCGAGCCTCGTCGCCATCGAGCGCTGGCTGTCCGGCGTCGATACCGCGCCGGCGGCGCTCGATGCGCTGCTCGCGGCGTTTTCCGCCGACTTCACGATGGTCCTGACCGACGGCCGCATGGTCGACCACGTCGGCATGCGCGCGCTGTTCGCGAAGCTGGCCGGCGCGAAGCCGGGGCTGCGCATCGCGCTGTCGGAGATCCGCGTGCTCGCGGCGGACGCGTCGCACGCGGTGCTCACCTATCGCGAAGCGCAGCACGCGGCGGCGGGCGAGTTGCCCGCGCGCCGCGCGACCGCCGTGTTCGCGCGCGACGCGGCGGGCGTCGTACGCTGGACCCATCTGCAGGAAACCTTCTGCACCGTTTGAGCGGCCGCGCTGCCTGACCCGTCGCGCTGCGCTTCGGCCGCGCGTCAGCGCTTGCGCGTGCGGGCGACCGTCAGCTCGTCGGACACGCTCTGCATCAGCGCGCACAGCCACGCGATGTCGGTCGGCCGGTCGGGCTGCGGGTGCGTGAGCAGGTAGCTCTTGATGCGCGGGAACGGCACGGGCGGCGCGACGACGACGAGCGGCAGCAGTTGCGCATAGTGCGTCGCGAAGCGGCGCGTCGTCGTGAAGATCAGGTCCGACTGCAGCAGCACCTGCGGCACGATCCCGAAGTACGGCAGCGTCGTCACGACGCGCCGCGCGAGGCGCGCGCGTGCCAGGCCGATCTCGATCGCATTGCGCTTGTCGCCGGTGTACGGGGTAGGCGCGACGTGCGCGGCCGACGCATACGCTTCGCGCGTGAGCGGCTCGCGGGCGAGCGGATGCGCGTCGCGCATCAGGCACACGATCGTGTCGGAGAACAGGTCCTGGCGCGCGAACCGCGGGTCGGGCTTCGGCCAGTTGCCGATCACGAGATCGAGCGCGCCCGACTCGAGCGCGGCCGCGTGGTCGAGCGCGGGGGTTCAGCGAATCGATTTCCAGACGGGCATGCGGCGCCGCGTCGCGAAAGCGCTCGATCAGCGTCGGCATGAAGAAATCATTCAGGTAGTCGGGCGCGGCGACGCGGAACGTGCGCCGCGCGGACGACGGATCGAACTCGCCGTGCGGCGTCGCGATGAAATCGACCTCGCGCAGCGCGCGCGACGCAGCCTCGAGCAGCGACGCGCCGTATTCGGTCGGCACCATGCCGGATTTGCCGCGCACGAGGATCGGATCGTTCAGCGTCTCGCGCAGCTTGCGCAGCGCGGTGCTGATCGCGGGCTGGGTCTGGTTCAGCCGCAGCGCGGCCTGCGTGACGCTGCGCTCGAGCAGCAGCGTGCGCAACACGCGCACGAGCCAGATGTCGAGCGAGGCGGTACGGTCGTCGTCTTCCATTGGTGGGGGATGCGGGGGACGCCAAGGGGCCGTTTTCATATGAAAACAGCCCGTTACCTTACCGCAGCCGCGCGTTGCCGTGCGTGATACCGGCCATCACGCACGCCATCACGCACGACCCTTCGGCAGCGTGCTGATCCGCTTGACCTCGCCCGATTCGAGCCAGTTCGGCGTGCGCGCGCAGTACAGCACCATCGGCAGCGCGTCCTCGCCCCAGAACAGTTGCTGGTTCATCCAGAAGGTCGGCACGCCGAACACGCCGAGCGCGATCGCGTCGGCCGTGTTGCGGGTCAGTTGCGCGGCGGTTTCCTCGAATTCGATCAGCTCGTCGCCGTGGCCGACGCCGACGCGTTCGCACAGCGCCGCGAAGCCTTCCGGCGTCGACGGATCGTTGCCTTCGCGCCAGATGAAGCGGAACATTTCCAGCACCGTCGCGATATCGGCGCGCAGCGCGATCGCGAGGCGCAGCACCTTGTCCGAATCGAACGGGTGCGCGGGCGGCATCTTGAAGCGGATGCCGAGCTGTTCCGCGCGAAACAGCGCGTGGCGGTACGTGAACACGCGCTTGGCCGGCACGTCGGCGCTCGGACGCTGGCCCCAGTGGCGCTGCAGGTCGGCGAGCGACACGGCCACGGGGTCGAACGGCACGTCCGGCCATTTGTCGTGCTGCTCGAGCAGCAGATACGAGAACGGCGACACGAAGTCGAAGAACCAGGCGGGTTGGGCGGTATCGAGGCCGGTTGTCATGTCGTTCTCCAGAAGGTGGGGCGTGCGGCGCCTGACGGCGGCCTCCATGTTACGCGGCGGCGCGCGCATGCAGCAATGATCGCGGATCGTCCGCTCATGCGGAACCGGGAGTCGCCCGGGGGGCGTCGCCCGCCGGTTGCGGCGCGCTTGCCGTGCGTGCCGGCGGGCTGCCGGCGGCGGGCGGGCCCGCCGGCGTGTCCGGCTCCTGCGCGGTGAGCCGTTCGCGCACGAAGCCGATGTGCTCGCGCAGCACGTAGAACTGCCCGGCGTACGCGAGCGGCATCTTCATCCGGTTCACGGCTTCCTCGATGTCGTCGAGCTCGTCGAGCAGCTGGACGCGCTCCTCGGCCGTGTGTTCGCCGAGCGCGCGGCGCTCGAGCGCGATCAGCGCGCCGTACCAGCGGTAGATGCGCGAGCGCACGCGCCAGCCGTACAGCGACGGCACGAGCCGCAGCCCCGGAATCAGCACGACGATCAGCGGCACGACCACCACCAGCAGCCGGTCGACGAGGCTCGCGACCCAGAACGGCAGCCGCCGGTACAGGAAGCTCTTGCCCGACTTGTAGTAGCGGGCGGCGTCGTCGGACAGCGGGAAGCCGCGCGTGACGGACGACGGGAATTCGCCTGCGTGCTGCAGGATCGTCGCGTGCCCGTGCACTTCGCGCGCGGCCTCGATCAGCAGGTCGGACAGCGCGGGGTGCAGCGAGTCGCGCGCGACGAGTTCGATCGTCGGCGCGACGGTGTGGATGTCGGTGGGCGGCAGGTTGCGGCCGAGATCGTAGACGCCCATCGGCAGCGTGATCGCCGTCAGGTACGGAAAGCGCCGCGCATACGCCTCGGCCTGCGTGAACGAATACACGTGCACGCCCGGCGCACGGAACAGCTTCGCCATCACCGGGATCTGCGTCGAGTCGCCCGACAGGAAGGCCGCGTCGATCTTGCCGTCGAGCAGCGCGGTCGCGGCGTCCTCGCCGGCGGTCGGCAGCAGCTCGGTCGAGCCGCCCGGCACGATCCCGTTCATCTTCAGCAGCGCGAGGCTCAACTCGCGCGCGCCGCTGCCTTCCGCGCCGAGCGCGAGCCGCTTGCCCTTGAAATCGGACAGCCGCGCGACGATCGGGCCGCGGTACATGATCGCGAGCGGCACGTAGCCGATGCTGCCGAGCGACACGAGATGCTCGTCGCGCTCCTTCGGGCCGATGCCGCTCTGCACGAAACCGACGTCGACCGGCGCGTTCGGGTTCGACAGCCGCGCGAGGTTCTGCGCGGAACCTTCGGACGATTGGACGTCGAGCGTGACGCCGTTTTTCGCGAGGATCGTCTTGTATTTCTGCGCGGCGTTCCAGTACGTGCTGCCCGGCGGCCCGGCCGAGATCACGAGCGTGGACGGCGGCGCCGGCTGGATCAGCTTGACCGCGAGCCAGACGGCCGCGCCGGCGAGCAGCACGGTCGGGCCGATCGACAGCGCGAGGTCGCGCCACGAGACGGCGACGAAGCGGGCGAGGATGCGGCGCGGCGGGCGAGGGCTGGCAGGCTTCATGGGGTGGGTGGATGACGCTGGCGTGACGCATCGGTGACGGTCGTCACCGGACGACGCGGATGCTCGCGGCGATGGTACCCGGTTTCGCCGCGCATGCGCGAGTCGGGCGGGCCCGCGCGGCTGTCCGGCGACAGCGGCGGCGGCCGTCGCGTCAAAAGCTTTGCGCTTCGGCGGGCGCTGGATTACATTGTGCGACGCAGCCGCGCCCGAATCGCGCGCGACCCGGCACGTCATGAGACCGGGCGCGTCCGGCCGGCGGCTGTCCGGCCCGGCTGGCCCGCTTCTCGCGTGCGCCGGCCGCCGGCCCGTGCCGCCTCTCTCGTATCGCCGTGGAAAACACCGGCTGTCCCGCCCGTTCGCGCGCGGGCCGGCTGTTTTTGGGGGTATCCGGCCGTACTGTGCACGGCCGTTCCGAAGTGATAAGGAGATAGCATGAAGTCGATCGTGTTGAGAGCGTTGGGTGTCGCCGCCGTGGCGGCCTGTCTGTCGGGCAGCGTGTATGCGCAGTCGAGCGACGCAGCGGCGACGGAAGCGCCGGCGGCCGCAGCGAGCGCGCCGAAGGCCGCCGCGAAAACCGCGAAGAAGGCGAACCGCAAGCTCGGCTACGCGGTGCGCAAGGCCATTACGAAGGCGGGCGGCATCGACGTGGCGAACATCGTCGTGCGTTCGAAGGGCGGCGCGATCTCGCTGGAGGGCACGGTGCCCGACCAGGCACAGATCGACAAGGCGGAAGAGGCGGCCAAGAGCGTGAAGGGTGTGACGTCGGTCTCGAACAAGCTGACGGTTCAGCAGCAGTAACGCCGGGCGGCGGCGCGCGAGCGCCGCGTGCGCCCGTTTCCAGCGGGCCCCGGCATGCCGGGGCCCGTTTGCGCTTCAGAGGCCGAAAGCCGCGCGCGGCGCGGCGGCGGACCGATAACGATATCGAGGGGGCGGCGATGACGAAGCTCGGGTGGGGCAGGCGGGTGGTGTGGGGAGCGGCGCTGGCCGCGGTCGCGATGCTCGGCGCCTGCAACGGCGACGAGTCGGCCGAGCGCAACCGGTTGCCCGGCTTCGTGTCCGGCAGCGTGCGCACGACGGCCTACGACGGCGCGAGCGACGACCTGCTGACGGCCGGCCTCGGCAAGACGGGGCTCGCCGCGGCGAGCGCGCCCGGCTTCGCGAATCCGGCGCGGCCGACGAGCGCCGAATTGCGGCGCCTCGCCATCTGGTCGAACTACCGCGCGCTCGTCGACATGAGCGCGAACGGCGGCTACGGCCGCTTCTGGGGGTCGAACGTCGACCTCGACGGCAACGATACGCTCGGCGAAGGCAAGATTCCCGGCACCGAATACCTTGCGTATGCCGACGACGGCAGCGGCACCAAAAACGTCACGCTGCTCGTGCAGGTGCCCGCCCGCTTCGATCCCGCGCAGCCGTGCATCGTCACCGCGACGTCATCCGGCTCGCGCGGCGTGTACGGCGCGATTTCCGCGGCCGGCGAGTGGGCGCTCAAGCGCGGCTGCGCGGTGGCCTACAACGACAAGGGCGGCGGCAACGGCGCGCACGAGCTCGGCTCCGACACCGTCACGCTGATCGACGGCACGCTCGCCAACGCGGTGCTGGCCGGCACCGCGAGCCTGTTCACCGCGAACGTGACGAGCGGCGATCTCGCCGCGTTCAACAACCGCTTCCCGAACCGCTATGCGTTCAAGCACGCGCATTCGCAACAGAATCCCGAGCAGGACTGGGGGCGCGTGACGCTGCAGTCGGTCGAATTCGCGTACTGGGCGCTCAACGAGCAGTTCGGGCCGCTGATCGACGGCTCGCGTCGCGGCGTGCGCTATCGCGCGGGCGACATCACGACGATCGCCGCGTCGGTCAGCAACGGCGGCGGCGCGTCGCTCGCGGCGGCCGAGCAGGACAACCGCGGCTGGATCACCGCGGTCGTGGTCGGCGAGCCGCAGATCAACGTGCGGATGGCGCCGAATGCGGTCGTCCGAGCGGGCGGCCAGCCGGTGCCGTCGTTCGGCCGGCCGCTGGCCGATTACGCGACGCTCGCGAACCTGCTGGAACCGTGCGCGGCCGCGTCGGCGTCGCTCGCCGGCGCGCCGTACCTGAGCGCGCTGCCGGCCGCGACCACGCAGTCGATCCGCACGCAGCGCTGCGCGACGCTCGCCGCGGCCGGGCTCGTGTCGGGCGCCGACACGCAGAGCCAGGCGGCCGACGCGCTCGCGCAGCTCCACGCGGCCGGCTATCTGGCCGATTCCGACCTGCTGCAGGCGTCGATGTGGGATTCGCAGGCGATTCCCGCGATCGCGGTCACCTATGCGAACGCATACACGCGCTCGCGCGTCACCGACAACCTGTGCAACTTCAGCTTCGCGACGACGAACGCGACGGGCGCGGTCGCGGCGCCCGCCGCATCGCCGATGCCGGCCGTGTTCGGCGCCGGCAACGGCGTGCCGCCGACGGCCGGCATCAATCTCGTGTTCAACGACGGCGCGGGCGTCGACCACCGGCTCGCGACGCCCGATGCGAGCTTCGCGGGCGCGCTGTGCCTGCGCCAGCTATGGACGAACGGAATGCTCGGGATGCCCGCGAACGTCGACGCGGTGCGCGTGAACGCGAACCTGCACGGCAAGCCGGCGATCATCGTGCAGGGCCGCGGTGACGCGCTCGTGCCGGTGAACCACGCGTCGCGCGCGTACGTCGCGCAGAACGGGATCAGCGAAGCCGGGCGCAGCCGGCTGGTGTTCTACGAAGTGACGAACGGCCAGCACTTCGACGCATTCCTGTCGGTTCCGGGCTTCGATACGCGTTTCGTGCCGGTTCACTACTACAACGTGCAGGCGCTGAACCTGATGTGGAAGCATCTGAAGAACGGCGCGCCGCTGCCGCCGTCGCAGGTGGTGCGCACGGTACCGCGCGGCGGCACGCCGGGCGCCGCGCCCGCGCTGTCGAGCGCGAACCTGCCGCCGATCTCGGCCGCGCCGGGCGCGAACGCGATCACGACCGGCGTGGGCACGATCGACGTGCCGCTCTGACCGCGGCCGACGCGCCGCCTCCTGCAAGCCGGACAGCCGTCCGGCTTTTTTCTGCGCGTCGTCTGGAATCGGTCGCACCGCGTTCAACGCGCAGAACCTGACGATCGAGAACGACCCGTCGGGCCACATGATCTGCCTGAACGACGCGTCGCGGACCGCGCTGAAGGGCGATCTCGCCAACTTCTACGACGGCATCCTCGCGAACCGTACTGCGCTGCAACGCGTGCTGAAGCTGCGGGCGCGCACGCAGCACCGGGACGGCGTTGTTCGTCAGGAGCGGCGCCCGCTTACGCCAGCACGAGCCGCACACCGACCGCGACCAGGGTCGACGCGAGCAGGTTGCGCAGCAGCCGCTCGGGCGCGCGTGCCGACAGCAGGCTGCCGATCACGATGCCGGGCAGCGAACCGAGCAGCAGCGACAGCAGCATCGACCAGTCGACCGAGCCGAGCAGCCAGTGGCCCATCCCCGCGACCAGCGTGAGCGGCACCGCGTGCGCGATGTCGGAACCGACGATGCGGGTCGTCGCGAGCAGCGGATACAGCAGCAGGAGCACGGTCACGCCGATCGCGCCGGCGCCGACCGACGTCATCGACACGAGCACGCCGAGCACGGCGCCCGTCAGCACGGTCGACCACAGCGTGCGCGCGGGGCTCGGCGCGAGCGGGTTGCGCGCGGCGAATGCAGTGAGCTGAGGGCGGAAGATCAGCGCGAGCGACGTCAGCAGCAGCGCCACGCCGAGCACGAGCTGGATCATCCGCGCGGTGCCCGGCGTGTTCATCCCGTGCGTGTGCAGCCACCACAGCGTGAGCGCCGCGGCCGGCACGCTGCCCGCCGCGAGCCGGCCCGTGATGCGCCAGTCGACCGAGCCCTTCAGGCCGTGGACGAGCGTGCCGGTGGCCTTGGTCGCGGCCGCGTACAGCAGGTCGGTGCCGACCGCCGTCGCAGGGTGGACGCCGAACAGCAGCACGAGAATCGGCGTCATCAACGAACCGCCGCCGACACCCGTCAGGCCGACGAGAATGCCGACGAACAGGCCGGACAGCGAGTACAGCAGATCGATATGGGGAAGCGACATCGGAAGCAGGCGGTTATGCGGCGTTCGGCGGCGGCGCGCGGCCCGTGGCGCGCGCGTCAAAGTCCGCCATTGTCGCAAAAGTGACGCGTCAATGGACGACTGCGTTAAAAATCGGCCGCGAAGGCCCGCCCGGCAGGCGGCCGGCGGGACGTGAAACGCGCGTTCGGGCGGGCGCGGCCGACGACGATCTGGCCCGAAAGCGGCGGCGAACCGGGCGCGTACGCCGCGTGGCCCGCGTGCACAAAAAAGGCGCGACGATGCGCACCCTGATCCGATGCCGGTTCCCGGCCCGTCCGTCGACGGTCAGTGCATCGCGGGCCCGGCGCCTTCGACCGCGCGCGGCGGCCGGATGCGCAGCGCGAAGCCGGTCAGCGCGGCCACGGCCGCAAACGCCGCGCCGAACGCGAAGGCCGCATGGTAGCCGCCGTTCAGCGCGTCGAGCGGCGCCGCTTGCGCCGCCGCCAGTGCGCCGGTGCGGGCCTCCGCGAGACTCGCGAGGACCGCGAGCCCGAGCGCGCCGCCCATCATGAACGCGGTGTTGACGATGCCCGACGCGAGCCCGGAATCGGCCGGATCGACGTCGTTCATCGCGGCGAGCAGCACCGGATTGAACGCGACGCCCGCGCCGATGCCGAGCAGCGCCATGCCGGGCAGCACGTGCCACACGAATCCGCCGTCGACCGGCGCGCGCGAGAACAGCGCGAGGCCGCATGCCGCGATCAGCAGGCCGGCGGCGATCGGGCCGCGGA
Source organism: Burkholderia sp. AU32262 (assembly GCF_020419985.1). Lineage (NCBI taxonomy): Bacteria > Pseudomonadati > Pseudomonadota > Betaproteobacteria > Burkholderiales > Burkholderiaceae > Burkholderia > Burkholderia sp. AU32262. Next base: position 106,431 of record NZ_JAIZRS010000011.1, on the reverse strand, counting down.
TCCCGAAACGCATCACGATCCGCGCCGACAGCCCGAGCGAGAACGCGGCCATGATCAGGTTCGCCGGCAGGAACGCGAGGCCGACCTGCAGCGGCCCGTAGCCGAGCACGCGCTGCATGTACAGCGCGGACAGGAAGAACCACGCGAACATCGCGGCCGCCCACAGCACGGCGATCGCGTTCGCGAGCGCGACGTTGCGCGCGGCGAACAGCGTGAGCGGCATCAGCGGATGCGCGGCGCGCGACTCGATCGCGATGAACAGCGCGAGCAGCACGACGGCCGCGCCGATCAGCGCGACGGTCTGCGTCGACAGCCAGCCGGCCTCGTTGCCGCCGACGATCCCGTAGACGGCCAGCATCAGCGACGCGGTTACCGTGATCGCGCCGGCCACGTCGAGCCGGGCCGTGCCGGCCGGCGCACGCGTGCGCGGCAGCAGCGCGACGCACATCGCATAGACCGCGACGCCGATCGGCAGGTTGACGAGGAAGATCCAGTGCCACGACAGCGAGCTCGTCAGCAGCCCGCCGAGCAGCACGCCGATGCTGCCGCCGCCCGCGCAGACGAAACCGTAGACGCCCATCGCACGTGCGCGCTCGCCGGGCTCGGTGAAGAGATTCATGATCAGCGACAGCGAGACGGCCGACACGACCGCGCCGCCGAGCCCCTGCACCGCGCGCGCGGCGATCAGCATCGCCTGCGATTGCGCGAGGCCGCAGGCGAGCGACGCGAGCGTGAACACGACGAGGCCCGCGAGGAACATGCGCCGCTGGCCGTACAGGTCGCCGAGCCGGCCGCCGAGCAGCAGGCAGCCGCCGAACGTCAGCAGGTACGCGTTGACGACCCACACGAGGGCCGTTTCGGTGAAGTGGAGGTCGGTGCTGATCGACGGCAGCGCAACGTTCACGATCGTGCTGTCGAGCACGATCATCAGCACGCCGAGGCAGAGCACGATCAGCGCATACCAGCGCTTCTCGCCGTGGATACCGTGGGTCATGGGCGCTCAGCCTTCTCTCTGACAGTTATTTGAAAGGAGGCATTGTAGACGTCATCGGCGCGGGCTTCCTGCCGGTTTGTGGCAGCAGCGAAGCGTAGTCGTGGCGGCGCGTCCGGCGGGACGCGCACGCGGTATTCGAGGCGCGTTACGACCGGGCCGGCAGTTCGCAGCCGTCGGGGCCGCAGGCGGCCGCGTCGCTGCCGCCGAGTTCGACGACGCCGTCGCGCCATGCCTGGTCGAGCGCCTGCGCGAACGCGTCGGCCGGCTGCGCGCCGGACACCGCGTAACGGCCGCCGAACACGAACAGCGGCACGCCGCGTCCGCCGATCTGTTCGGCGCGCGCGATGTCGGCTTCGACTTCGTCGCGGTAGGCGTCGCTGCGCAGCACCGCTTCGACGGCCGGGCGCTCGAGCCCGGCTTCGACCGCGAATTCGGTCAGCGCGGCATGATCGAACAGCGAGCCGTGCTCGCAGAAATACGCGCGATAGAGCCGCTCGGTCAGCGCGTGCGCGCGGCCCGACGCCTGCGCGAGCTTCACGAGCCGGTGGCCGTCGAGCGTGTCGCCGACGAGCGTGCCCGGCAGGTCGTAGCGCAGCCCGACGCTCGCGGCCGCATCGGTCACCTGGCGCAGCATCTGGTCGACCTGCGCGGGCGCCATCCGGTATTTGCCTGCCAGCATCGCCTCGACCGGCTCGATGGGCTGGCCGGGCATCAGCCGGTACGCGCGCGGCACGACGTCGACGCGGTCGGCGTGCGGGAACGCGGCCAGCGCCTCGTCGAAGCGGCGCTTGCCGATCCAGCACCACGGGCAGATCAGATCGGACCAGATTTCGACGGTCAGGGTCGGGCGGGCAGTCAGGGCGGGAGCGGTCGTCATGGGCGGTTCGGGGCGGCAAAAAATGTAACTGCGACTATATCATTTTATGCTTCCGCGCTTCCGCGCTTCCGCGCTTCCGCGGCGGGCCCGTGCGGAACCGAGACCGCACCCGCGCATCGCGAAGCCTGGGCGCCGGAATCGGCGGCCCGGTACCGATGACCGGGGCCTGCGCGTCATCGCGCCCGCCGCATCCCGCTCAGGCGTCGCCCTGCGTTTCCTTCAGGTGCTTCAGATGCTTGTAGACCGTCGCGCGCCCCATCCCGAGCACGTTCGCGACGTAGTTCGCCGCGCTCTTGCCGCGGAACGCGCCTTCCGCGTACAGCGCCTCGACGAGCTCGCGCCGGTGCTCGCGCGTGAGCCCGTTCAGCCCGACCTGCCGCTCGCGCAGCCAGCCGTGCAGGAACGTGTTGATGCGCTCCTGCCAGTCGTCGCGGAACAGTTCGTCGGGCTGCGCGACGACGCCCGCGCCCTTGATGAACAGGTCGAGCGTCGCGCGCACCTCGTCGAACACCGCGATGTTGAAGTTGATGCACATCATCCCGGCCGGCCGGCCTTCGTCGTCGAACAGCACGTTGCTCACGCAGCGCATCCGCCGGCCGTCCCAGTTCAGCTTCTCGTACGGGCCGATCACGCGCTCGCGCGCCGAATGATCGATTTCCTCGAGCGCGGAATCGTCGCCGACCTCGCGCTTCGACAGGTTGTTCGCGAGATACAGCACGGTCTGGTCGTGCAGGTCGTGGATCACGACTTCCGCGTACGGGAAGAACAGCGCGGCGATACCGTCGGCGATCGGCGCATAGCGGGTGAGCAGCAGGTCTTTGACGGGAGATTTCTTCTTGCGCATCGGTGTCGCGATCTCGGGTGGGCGGGAGCGGGGCAGCGTGTCGGGCCGGCGGGCCGGGCCACCGTCGGCCGGCATGCCCGTGCGCCCGCGCGCGGCCGCCGCGGCGGTTGCGCCATTGTATCGGCCCCGTGTGCGCGCGCCGCTCATGCGTGCGTCAGATGCGTGTACAGCGCGTGCGCGATCGCGATGTCCTCGAGGCCCAGGCCGATCGAGCGGAACAGCGCGTGACGCGTGCGCGACGGCGCCGCGCAGGTGCCGGCGACGAGCGCCGGCAGGTCGCCGACGATCCGGCCGGCATCCCAGCCGTGCTCGGCCGCGGCGATCTGCATCTCGCCCGCGCTCGCGGGCGTCGTGTGCCGGTAGTCGCAGTAGACGTCCATGTCAGGCAGCCACGCGGGCGGGATTTCGTGCGCGCGCGCGACGTTCGTGCTGATCGACGTGACGAGCGCGGGGCGCGTGAGCATGCCGTCGCCGAGCACGGGCGTGCCCGACGACGTGCACAGCATCACGACGTCCGCGTCGCGCACGCAGGCCTCGACGCTCGCCGCCGCACGTGCGCGCGCGTCGAGCGCGGTCAGGCTCGCCTGCAGCGCCGCGTCGCCGGCCAGCGCGGGCGAGTACACGCGGATCGTGTCCCAGTCGCGCAGCGCCGCCGTGTGCCGCAGGTGCGCGAGGCCGACCGCGCCCGCGCCGACGATCGCCAGATGACGCGCGTCGCGCGGCGCGAGACAGTCGACCGCAAGCGCCGTCGTGCCGGCCGTGCGTTCGACGGTCAGCAGCCCCGCGTCGCACCACATCAGCGGCTGGCCGGTCTGCATCGACATCAGCGCGGTCCATGCGGTGACGACAGGTTTGCCGCCTGTCACGACATACGGCGACAGCTTCGCGCCGAACACCTGCTCGTCGGCGAGCGCGCCGAGATACGTGATGAAGTCGCCAGCCCGGTCGGGAAACAGCGTGAGCGTCTGCGGCGGCTGCACCGCGCGCGCCGCGGCCAGCGACGCGAACATCCGGCGCAGCGTGCCGAGCACGTCGAGCGACGGCAGCGCCGCGCGCACCGCGGCTTCGTCGACGGTCAGCGGCAGGGTGGGGACGGTTTGCGTCATGGGGCATCTCCGGTTCGGGCTGGACAGAAAGTCTCGAAAGACGGTGTTCGGCGGGGCTTTTATGGACTAAAAGTCTAATATAGACAAACAAAACCGTGAGGGTTTTTATTTTTGAGATGTTGTGTCGGAGTCGATGTCACGAAAAATTCCATGAAAACAACGGTGTTTTGGGTGATCTAAGGAAATTTTGACATCGAGGACCGAGGCTGCATCCTCGTATCCCCTATAGTCTATAGTAGACTTTTAGTCTATATTTCGCATGCAGGACCCGCCACGTCGCCATGCGGCGGCGGCCTGCACTCGAATGCCGACCCGCCGCCCACCGAGGGCGTCGGGCGACCGATCTTCATCGCCTCAATCCGGAACGGAAGACCGTCATGAACTGGAAGCTTTCCCTCTGCGCCGCTGCGGCGCTCGCGTGCGCGGCCGTCACGGCCCATGCGGAACAAACCACGTTGCGCTTCGGGATCGAAGCCGCCTATCCGCCGTTCGAGAGCAAGACGCCGGCCGGTCAACTGCAGGGGTTCGACGTCGACGTCGGCAACGCGGTGTGCGCGAAGCTGAACATGAAGTGCGTGTGGGTCGAGAATGCGTTCGACGGGCTGATCCCGGCGCTGCAGGCGCGCAAGTTCGACGCGATCAACTCGGCGATGAACATCACCGCGAAGCGCAAGCAAAGCATCGACTTCACGCCGGCGATCTACGTGGTGCCGATCGTGATGGTCGCGAAGCGCGGTGCGCCGCTGAAGCCCGACGTCGCGAGCCTGCGCGGCAAGCACGTCGGCGTGCTGCAGGGCTCGTCGCAGGAGGATTTCCTGAAGGCGCACTGGGCCAATGCGGGCGTGGCCGTCGTGTCCTACCAGGAGCAGGACCAGATCTACGCCGATCTCGTCGCGGGGCGTCTCGACGCGGCCGTGCAGGAGGCGCAGACCGCGCAGGACGGGTTCCTCGACAAGCCGGCCGGCCGCGACTACCAGATCGTCGGCGAGCCGCTGAAGGATCCGGCGACGCTCGGCGAGGGCACGGGCTTCGGGATGCGCAAGAGCGACAAGGCGCTGCAGGCGAAGATCGTCGGCGCGCTCGATGCGCTGAAGAAGGACGGCACGCTGAGCGCGCTGTCGCAGAAGTACTTCAAGCGCGACATCATCGCGAAGTAAGCGCCGCCGCGCGCCGGCCGCGGGGCCGGCGCACCACGCATCCCATCTCGACGCAGTGCGGGGAGCCATGGATTTCGACGTCATCGTTCTGGGGGCCGGCATCGTCGGCGTGTCGTCGGCGCTGCATCTGCAGGATCGCGGGCTGCGCGTCGCACTCGTCGACCGGCGCGCGCCCGGCGAGGAAACCAGCCACGGCAATGCGGGGCTGATCGAGCGCTCGTCGGTCGTGCCGTATGCGTTTCCGCGCCAGCTCGGCACGCTGCTGCGCTATGCGCGCAACCGCTCGGTCGATCTCTATTGGGACTACCGCGCGCTGCCCGCGTACGCGGGCTGGCTCGCGCGCTTCTGGCGCGAATCGTCGCCGCGGCGGCTCGCGGCCGCCGCGAGCGACCTGCTGCCGCTCGTTGCGGCGAGCGTCGTCGAGCACGATGCGCTCCTCGCGCGTACCGACGCGCAGCCGCTCGTGCACGACGGCGGGTGGATCGAGGCGTTCCGTTCGCCCGCGCTGTTCGACGAGCAAGCGCGCGCAGCAGCGCGTGGCGGCCGCGCACGGGCTGCGGATGACCGTGCTCGATGCGCATGCGCTGCGGGCGCGCGAGCCCGGCATCGGCGATGCATTCTGCGGCGCGTTCCACTGGCAGGACCCGAAGACCGTATCGAGCCCGGGCGGGCTGACCAAGGCGTATGCGCGGCTGTTCGAGCGCGACGGCGGCACGTTCGTGCGCGGCGACGCGACGACGCTCGTGCAGATGGATGGCGGCTGGCAGGTCCGGTCCGAACACGGGCCGATCTCGGCACGCTCGGCCGTGGTCGCGCTCGGGCCGTGGTCCGATCATGTGTTCGCGCCGCTCGGCTACCGGATTCCGCTGCGCGCGAAGCGCGGCTATCACATGCATTACCGGCCGACGCGCACGCCGCTGAACGTGCCCGTGTGCGATACCGAGGCCGGTTTCGTCGTCGCGCCGATGGAGGGTGGCCGCCTGCGGCTCACCACAGGCGTCGAGATCGCGCCGCGCGATGCGCCGCCGACCGGCGTGCAACTCGCGCGCGCCGAACCGCTGGCGCGCGACGCGTTCGGCATCGGCGAGCGGCTCGATCCGCAACCGTGGCTCGGGATGCGGCCATGCACGCCCGACATGCGTCCGGTGATCGGGCCGGCGCCGCGCCACCGTCATTTGTGGTTCGCGTTCGGCCATTGCCATCACGGGCTCACGCTGGGGCCCGCGACCGGCCGCCTGCTCGCTGAAATGATGACGGGCGCGCCGACCTATATCGATCCTCATCCGTATCGGCCCGCCCGCTTCGGCTGAACCTGCGGCGCGCGGATGCGGTTTCGGTCGCCGGCACGCGCCGGCGGCCATGCGCTTGCTTCACGGTTTTTCGTTCTGCTGTCCGGCTCGTCGAAATCCGCGCAATTGGAAATGATCTGCGTAATCGACAAGAAAGAAAATTTCGCGACAAAAGAAAATAAGCAAATTCGTGATTGGTCAATGCATTTTCATATTGCCGAAATGCGTAATGGGCGGCCCGTCGTAACGGAATAGGGCTGCATCGCCGCCGCGTGTTCCGGCCTTGGCGGAATGTACCGGTACACGTCACCACGAGGCTCGCAAACGTTACGTTACATCCTCGCTCCGATCGCGCTTTTCATCAGACTATTGTGGCGTCGCGACGCGTGAATTCGTCAGAAATCAATTAAAAAGGCATTATTGCCGGTCAATAAGCAGACGAATCGATCCGGTTTTTGTATTGGCACGCTTCGTGCAATCCGTCCCCATGCTTTGTCAACGTAGTGCCAACCGAGATGGGGAAAATAACGATGGGACAGAATTTTAAATTGACGGGTGTGGCGCTGTCGGTCGCGACGGTGTTCGGGGTGCTGGCTTCGGGGTCCGCGATGGCCGCGGCGCTCGATGCGCTGCCGATCCCGCAAGTGATCGTCAATCCGCCGACGAACAGCGTGTCGGTCGGGTTGGGCGCGACGGGGACGTCGCCGCTGGGTTCGGTCACCGTGACGGCGGGTGGGTCGGGCGCGATCCAGACGTCGCTCGGCGAGCCGGGGCAAGTGCTGTCGGGCGCCGTGGGGGCGGTGACGGGGGCACTGGGTAATGTCGGCGGCGGCACGAATCCGCTGGCGCCGGTGCAGGGCGTGGTGAATCAGGTGACGGGCGCGCTCGGTGGCGGTAACCCGGCAGGCGCGCTGAGCGGTGCCGTGGGTACGGTGACGGGCGCACTCGGCGGCATCGGTGGCGGCAACCCGGCCGGCGCGTTGACCGGTGCCCTGGGCACGGTGACGGGCGCACTGGGCGGCGTTGGCGGCGGCAATCCGGCCAGCGCATTGACGGGCGCCCTGGGCACGGTAACCGGTGCACTGGGCGGCGTTGGCGGCGGCAATCCGGCCGGCGCGCTGACCGGCGCCCTCGGCACCGTAACCGGCACACTGGGCAACCTCGGCGGCGGCGCGAACCCGATCACCCCGATCCAGAACGTCGTGAACCAGGTCACCGGCACGCTAGGCAGCGGCAACCCGGCCGGCGCATTGAGCAACGCGGTCAACACGATCACCGGCACGCTCGGCAACGTCGGCGGCGCAGGGAGCCCGCTCGCGCCGGTGCAAGGCGCCGTCACGCAACTCGCCGGCACGCTCGGCAGCGGAGATCCTGCCGGTGCGCTGACGAACGCGCTGAACTCCGTGACGGGCGCGCTCAGCGGTGCGAACCCGCTGGCGCCGGTGCAGGGCGTCGTGAACCAGGTCGTCGGCACGCTGTCGGGCGCAGGCGGCGGCAGCCCGATCACGCCGATCACGAACCTCGTCAACGGTCTGCAGAACGCATTGCCGGGCGGCAACCCGGCCGGCGCGCTGACCGGCGCCCTCGGTTCGGTGACGGGCGCGCTCGGCAGCCTCGGCGGCGCGAACCCGCTGGCGCCGGTGCAAGGCGTCGTGAACCAGGTCGTCGGCACGCTCGGCGGCAGCAATCCGGCCGGCACGCTGAGCAACGCGGTCGGGACGGCCACCGGCGCACTCGGCAACGCGGTCGGCTCGGCAGCGGGCGCGCTCGGCGCGCTGGGCGGCACGAACCCGCTGGCGCCGGTCCAGGGTGTCGTGAACCAGGTCGTGGGCGCGCTCGGCAGCGGCAATCCGGCCGGCGCACTGACGGGCGCGCTGAATTCGGTGACGGGCGCGCTCGGCAACCTCGGCGGCGCCAACCCGCTGGCGCCGGTGCAAGGCGTCGTGAACCAGGTGGTCGGCACGCTGTCCGGCGCTGCCGGCAACAACCCGATCGCGCCGATCACGAGCCTCGTGAGCGGCCTGACGGGCGGCGGCAACCCGGCGGGCGCCCTGACCGGTGCGCTCGGTTCGGTGACGGGCGCACTCGCGTCCGGTCCGGCGGCGCTCGGCCAGGCGGCCGGCGCGCTGTCGGGCGCGGCCGGTTCGACGGCAGCGGCAGGCGGCAGCCTGCTCGGCTCGGGCGCGAACGCGGCCGGCGGCACAGCCGGCGCGGTCGGTTCGCTGCTGACGGTGGGGGCCAATTCGACCGCGACGGTCGTCAATGCGGTCGGCACGTCGGTGGGTACGGCGCTCGGTTCCGCGCCGAGTCTGTCGGTGACGCCGCATTCGGGCAACAGCTCGCCGAACAACCCGCTCGCACCGGTGACGACGCTGCTCCAGTCGCTGACCGGCGCATTGCCGAGGTAACCGGCCGAAACCGCCCGACGGCGCCGCATCGGCCGTCGGGCGAGACGGTCGCGCAATACGGGCCGTGCAATACCGGCGATGCAGTACCGGCCGCCCAACGCGGCATGACAGCGATGTCATGCCGCGTTGTCATTTCGGGCTTCCCGCGTTCTTTCGTCACATGAACGATCGCGGCTGCCGGTCGCGGCGCCGCATGGAATAACAGGCCGTCGCCGTCCGTTTACATACCGAGTTCCGGCACCGCCGGCCGGCGGGATAATGATCGCGACGAAGCCGATCGTCCCGTCTGGCCGCATCGTGTCGCGACACGACGCCAAGGAGAACGGGAATGAAACGGATGCTCTTCGCTGCCGCGCTGACGGCGGCGATCGTGCGGCCGGCGGCCGCGGAACCGCCCCAGGCCGGCGACGGGAAACTGGTCGACGAAGCGCACATGACGCTGTACGTGTTCGACCGCGATGCGCCGGGCAAGAGCATGTGCGACGGCGCGTGCGCGGCCAACTGGCCGCCCGCGCTCGCCGACGCATACGACAAGCCGTCGGGTGCGCTGAGCGTCGTCGCCCGCGACGACGGCACTAAGCAATGGGCGTACCGCGGCCGTCCGCTGTATCGCTGGAAGATGGACCGCAAGGCTGGCGACGCCGGCGGCGACGGGATCGGCGGCATGTGGCACGTCGCGCGGCCGTGACCGCGCGGCGACGCGCGAGGCGCCCGGATGAGCTATGAATCGGACCTGCTGGTATGGCTGCCGCACCTCACGCGCTATGCGCGTGCGCTGACGGGCGAGCGCGCGTGGGCTGACGATCTCGTACAGGACACGCTCGAGCGTGCGCTGAACCGGCCGCCGCGCGACGGCGGCAACCTGCGCGCGTGGCTGCTGACGCTGCTGCGGCACCGCTTCATCGACCAGTTGCGCGCGCGGCACGAGATCGCCGTGGACGACGCGACGGCGCCGTGGCAGACGATGGCGGCGCCCGCTGGCGAAGTCGGCGGGCTGGAGCTGCGCGACGTGCAGCGCGCGCTGTATCGGCTGCCGGTCGAGCAGCGCGAGGTGCTGCTGCTGGTCGCGCTCGAGGAGCTGAGCTATCGCGATGCCGCGCAGGTGCTCGGCGTGCCGGTGGGTACGGTGATGTCGCGGCTCGCGCGGGCGCGCGCGCAGATGCGCGCGTTGCTGACCGACGCGCCGGCGGCGCACGGCACGGCCACGTTACGGGTGATCGGGAAGCCATGATGGACGATCCGCGCAAGCCTTCGAACCGGCAGGACGACGACGCGTCGGCGCAACTGCTGTCCGCGTTGCTGGATGGCGAACTGTCCGGGCACGAGCGGCGCGAGATGCTCGAGCGCCTGCAGTCCGATCCACAGGAAGCGGAACGATTCGCGCATTACCGTGCGCAGCGCGATGCGCTGAAGGCGTTGTTTCCGTTGCCGGGCGCCGCGCCCGCATTGTTCGTGCAGCGCCGCGCGTCGCGCTGGCGCGCCGCCGCGCACGCGTTCGCGGGGCTGGCGGCCGGGCTGCTGATCGGTGTCGCGCTGCATGCGGGCTGGGCGGCGTTCGGCCGCGAGCCGGCGTTCGCCGCGCGCGCCGATGCCGCGTACGCGGTGTACGCGGCCGACCGCGAGCATCCGGTGGAAGTCGGTGCGGCCGATCCCGCGCGTCTCGCCGCATGGCTGTCGGCGCGCGTCGGCCGGCCGGTGCGCGCACCGTCGCTCGACGAATATGGTTACGCGCTGCTGGGCGGCCGGTTGCTGCCCGGCGACGCGGGGCCGGCCGCACAGCTGATGTACCAGCGCGCGGACGGCGCGCGCGTGACGCTGTACGTGACCGCATACGATGCGCGGCGCCTCGCGCCGCAGGCGCTGTCGGCGGACGGCCGCTACACGTATTTCTGGTCGGATCGCGGCATGGGTTATGCGCTGTCCGGCCGTGGCGACGAACGGCGTCTGCGCGAGCTGGCGATCGACGCATGCGCAGCGCTGGGCGGGCCGGCCGATGCGTGGAAGGGATGACGCGCGGCGCCCGCGGGGAGCAGGCGATGAAGACGACGATGATGAAGGAACTCGTGCTGGCGGCGTGCCTCGCGGGCACGATGCTTGCGCGAGCGCAGGGAAATGCGCCCGTGCGCGTGCCGGTCGATGCCGACGGCGTACAGCGTGTGACGATCGTCGGCGGCAGCTATTTTTTCCGGCCGAATCACGTGATCGTCCGCGCGAACCTGCCGGTGGAGCTGACCGTGTCGGCCGAGCCCGGCGTGGTACCGCACAGCTTTGAGATCGACGCGCCGCCGCAGGCGGGCATCGCAGTGCATACCGAACTCGGCACGACGCCGAGGACGTTCCGTTTCACGCCGCAGCAGCCGGGTCGATTCGCCTACTATTGCACGCACCGGCTGCTGTTTTTCAGCAGCCATCGCGAGCGCGGGATGGAAGGCGTGCTCGACGTCGAGGCGGCGCCGTGATCGCCGCGTTGCTGGCCGCGAGCCTGATAGGAGCGAGCATGACCGCCGATCCCGTGACCGTCGCGCAGGCGCATTTCGACCACGTCCGCTCGTACCGCGCGACGATCCGCTCGTCGGCGCGCGACGGCGAGCACACCGAAATCCGTTACGCGTACCTGAAACCGGGCTTCGTCCGGATGGATTTCGTGTCGCCGCATCGCGGCGCGGTGCTCGCGTACGATCCCGGCGACGGCAAGGTGCGGCTGCGCCCGTTCGGCACGCATGCGCCGCCCGCGCTGACGCTGTCGCCGTCCAATCCGCTCGTGCGCGACCGCAGCGGCCACCGGGTCGACCGTTCGGACGTCGGCGAACTGCTGCGCAGCGTGCATGCGCTGCAGCAGGGCGGCGCGACGGTGACCGAAGGCGAGGAAACCATCGGCGGCCGGCGCGCGCTGCGCGTGCTCGTCACGGGCGCGCCCGCGCATGCGATCGACGGCGTGCATCGCTACCGGTTGTGGCTCGACACCGACGACGGTTTTCCGCTGAAGGTAGTCAGCTACGCCGGCGATGACGATGTGCCGCTCGAAACCGTGACGCTCGACGACGTGGAGATCGACGTCGCGTTTCCCGAGCGTTTCTTCGCGCCCTGACGGCGCGCCGATCCGCGTCCCTGACGCGCAATGCCGGAGGCTGCATGGCGGAGTACCGGTTCTCGACGACCTGGCGGGTGGATGCGCCGCTCGCGGCGGTCTGGGACGCGATCTACCAGGTCGACCGCTGGCCCGACTGGTGGACGGGTGCCGTACGCACCGTCGAGCTCGAACCGGGCGACGCGCGCGGCGTCGGCGCGCTGCACCGGTATACGTGGAAGGGCGCGCTGCCGTACCGGCTGACCTTCGACATGCGGGTGCGTCGCGTCGAGCGGCCGCATGCACTGGAAGGCCATGCGAGCGGCGCGATCGAGGGCGACGGCCGCTGGTCGTTTGCCGCCGACGGCGCGCGCACCGTCGTGCGCTACGACTGGCACATTCGTACGCACCTGCGCTGGATGAACTGGCTCGAGCCGCTCGCGCGGCCGCTGTTCCGATGGAATCACGACGTCGTGATGCGCGAAGGCGCGAAGGGGCTCGCGCGGCGGCTGGGCGCGACCGTCCAGACGGACGGCCGGACCTTCCGGCCGCTGTCGGGCGCGGATTGCGCCGACGCGTGAGGATCGACCCGGCGACGCCGGCGAACGACCGCGCCGCGGCGGATGAAATGGGCGCCCGCACGTTTTTTTCGATGCAATGTCGGCGGCCTCGGGAACTCCGGGCTTACCCGGTGTCCAAACGGGGCTGGATGGGATTCGCGGGCCTCGCGAGCCCGCCCGTCGGGTCGGTTTCGATCGTCATGGCTTTGTTTTGAAAGGGTTTTTCGTTGTTCTCAGCCGTTTTCCCGCCGCGTCGCCGCCCCGAAAATTCCTCCGGTTTCCCTTCTTGAATTTGTCAAAACCCGTCCATATAATTAGCACTCGCTGCACGAGAGTGCTAACAATTCTCTGCCGGGCGATGAGCCGGGCAGTTCCCTAAGCGTTCTTCAATCTCAGTCAAGAGAGGAGTGAATATGAACCTTCGTCCTTTGCACGATCGCGTGATCGTCAAGCGCCTGGATCAGGAAACCAAGACCGCCTCGGGCATCGTGATCCCCGACGCCGCTGCTGAAAAGCCGGATCAGGGCGAAGTCCTGGCCGTCGGCCCGGGCAAGCGCGACGACAAGGGCGCCCCGATCGCGCTCGACGTGAAGGTCGGCGATCGTGTTCTGTTCGGCAAGTACGCAGGCCAGACCGTGAAGGTCGACGGCAACGAACTGCTGGTCATGCGCGAAGAAGACATCATGGCCGTGGTCAACGCCAAGTAAGCGTCCTCCGACGGTACATATTCCCAAGAATTCAAGGAGTTAGAAGATGGCAGCTAAAGACGTCGTATTCGGCGATTCCGCCCGTTCGAAGATGGTCGAAGGCGTGAACATTCTCGCCAACGCAGTCAAGGTCACGCTGGGTCCGAAGGGCCGCAACGTCGTGCTCGAGCGCAGCTTCGGCGGCCCGACGGTCACCAAGGACGGTGTGTCGGTCGCGAAGGAAATCGAGCTGAAGGACAAGCTCCAGAACATGGGCGCGCAGATGGTCAAGGAAGTCGCTTCCAAGACCAGCGACAACGCAGGCGACGGCACGACGACGGCAACCGTCCTCGCGCAATCGATCGTCCGCGAAGGCATGAAGTACGTCGCATCGGGCATGAACCCGATGGACCTGAAGCGCGGCATCGACAAGGCAGTCGCGGCGGCTGTCGAAGAGCTGAAGAAGATCAGCAAGCCGTGCACGACCAACAAGGAAATCGCCCAGGTCGGCTCGATCTCGGCGAACAGCGATTCGTCGATCGGCGATCGCATCGCTGAAGCGATGGACAAGGTCGGCAAGGAAGGCGTCATCACCGTCGAAGACGGCAAGTCGCTCGCCGACGAGCTGGACGTCGTCGAAGGCATGCAGTTCGACCGCGGCTACCTGTCGCCGTACTTCATCAACAACCCGGACAAGCAAGTCGCCGTCCTCGACAACCCGTTCGTGCTGCTGCACGACAAGAAGGTGTCGAACATCCGTGATCTGCTGCCGGTGCTCGAGCAAGTCGCGAAGGCTGGCCGTCCGCTGCTGATCATCGCAGAAGACGTCGAAGGCGAGGCACTGGCCACGCTGGTCGTCAACAACATCCGCGGCATCCTGAAGACCGTTGCGGTCAAGGCGCCGGGCTTCGGCGATCGTCGCAAGGCGATGCTGGAAGACATCGCGATCCTGACCGGCGGTCAAGTCATCGCGGAAGAAACCGGCCTGACGCTCGAGAAGGCAACGCTGGCAGAACTGGGCCAGGCGAAGCGCATCGAAGTGGGCAAGGAAAACACGACGATCATCGACGGCGCAGGCGAAGCTGCAAGCATCGAAGCACGCGTGAAGCAAGTGCGCGCGCAGATCGAAGAAGCGACGTCGGACTACGACCGTGAAAAGCTGCAAGAGCGCGTGGCCAAGCTGGCAGGCGGCGTGGCAGTGATCAAGGTCGGTGCTGCGACCGAAGTCGAAATGAAGGAAAAGAAGGCACGTGTCGAAGACGCACTGCACGCTACCCGCGCAGCTGTGGAAGAAGGCATCGTGGCAGGCGGCGGCGTTGCGCTGATCCGCGCACGCACCGCGATCGCGGGCCTGACCGGCGCGAACGCCGACCAGAACGCCGGCATCAAGATCGTGCTGCGCGCGATGGAAGAGCCGCTGCGCCAGATCGTCACGAACGGCGGCGAAGAAGCCAGCGTCGTGGTGGCGGCAGTTGCTGCAGGCAAGGGCAACTACGGCTACAACGCAGCAACGGGCGAGTACGTCGACATGGTTGAAGCCGGCGTCGTCGACCCGACCAAGGTCACGCGCACCGCGCTGCAGAACGCAGCTTCGGTCGCAGGCCTGCTGCTGACGACGGACGCTGCTGTCGCGGAACTGCCGAAGGAAGACGCACCGATGCCGGGCGGCATGCCGGGCGGCATGGGCGGCATGGGCATGGACATGTAATCGACTTCGGTCGACGATGTCCGGAGCGCGCAGCGATGCGCGTTCCAGCCAAAAGAAAAGACCCGCAGCGATGCGGGTCTTTTTTATTTGCACGTGGAATTCAGCGCGCCGTTCGCGGCGGCGGGATCTACCGGCCGCGTCGCCGCTCAATGCCGATGCGACGTCCTCGGCGCCGAATCGGCCTTCACGGCCGGCGGCGTGTCCGACTCGTCGTTGCTGCGCGCCCAGAAGAACCGGTCGGGCAGGTACGCACCCATGCCGGGCCGGAACGCGTCGCGCACGGCCTGGTACAAATATTCCTGCGCCTCGCGCACCGCTTCGGGCGGCTCCTGGCCGTTCGCGAGCAGCGCCGCGATGGCCGCGCCGAGCGTATCGGTGATGCCCATCAGCCGGTGCGGCGAGCGATCCCACATGTCTTCGCGAAGCTGGCCTTCCTCGCCGTACAGCGTGTTGACGAGCCGGTGCGAACCCGTTTCCGACGACAGGATGTATTCGCAGCCCTGCGACAGCAGGTGCGACACGGCCGCGTCGAGATTCGGCGCCTCGGCATCGCCGTCCGGCTGCGCGAGCGCGATCAGCGTCGCGTGGTCGGCGACCAGCAGCGTGGTTTGCGGCGCCAGCAGATCGGCGATCGATTCGCGCAGGTCGTCGGCCGCGAGCACGTGTTCGTCGTCGAGCGTGAAATCGGGCGCGAGCACGAGCGGCACACCGTCGTAGTCGGCCACGACTTCGGCGATCGCACTGACGACTTCCGCGCGCGTGGCCGCGCCGATCTTGAACGCGGCGACCGGCATGTCTTCGAGCAGCATGCGCGCCTGCGCGGCGACGACGTCGGGGTCGAGGCCGGTCACCTCGTCGCAGGCGGCCGAGTCGCGCACGGTATAGCCGGTCAGGACGGACACGCCGTGACAGCCCATGCTCGCCAGGGTCATCAGATCGGCTTGGAGGCCGGAGCCGCCGGTGGGATCGGACAGGCCGAAGGTGAGGACGATCGGAGGGGCGTTGCTGGACATGTAAAAATGGGGCAAGAGAAAAACGGACAAGCGACGGACATGCGGACGGCGAGGCGGATGGGCTTTGTTCGGCCCCGTGTTGCCCGGCAGGCCGCACTTTTCAACCATTATGCGGTGGAATCCGGCCGGTACGACGGATTTTTTAGCGCGGCGCAACGTAGTTGCCGTCCTCCAGCGCGATTGCTAGGCAGTCCGGCCCCGACACGGTACCATCATGGCTCCCGAATTTACCGACTTTTCCCCGACGCGGCTTAAGATGGAATACAAGAGCTGGATGTGCCTGATTTGTGGCTGGATTTACGACGAAGAAGCCGGGCTGCCGGAAGAGGGCATTGCCCCGGGCACGCGCTGGGAAGACGTCCCGATCAACTGGACGTGCCCTGAATGCGGCGCCCGCAAGGAAGACTTCGAGATGGTCCAGATCTGACCGGACCGCTGGCCCACGAGCACTCCGCTCAGGCCTCGCACCGGCCCGGCGTTCGCGCTGCGGCACGCGCGAGCGACTTGACGATGACAGGCGCGCGTGTCCATGACGTCCGATCCGGCGAACGTTCCCCACCCTGACGCATTGCCCAACCCGCGCGGCGGCGCCGTGCGCGCGGCCGACGCGTGGCTGGCGGCGGCCGCCGACGCGTTCGAGCGGCGCGACGACGCCGCGGCGCCGCTTGCCGCTGCCGCGGCCGTACTGGCGGAAGCCGGCTGGCTGCCGGCCGCGCGCTTCGCCGGGCAACTGTCGGCCGCGGTGCCGCTCGTTGCCACCGAGCCGACGTCGGCCGGCTGGCGTGCGGCGCTGCGCGATTTTCGTGCGGCCGTCGGGCGCCACAATCTGCGCGAGCTTGCGTGCTCGCCCGTTCTCTTCGAGCATTTCCGGGCGTTGCGCGCGCAAAGTGCTGCCGACCTGCGCGCGAGCGTGCCGCTCGATGCGCTGGCGCTGGTCGGCCGCGCGGTGCCGCCCGCCACGCTGCGCGCGCTGCCCGATACCGTCGCGCCCCGGATTCGCGCCCGCTACGAGCAGGCGCTGCTCGGCGTGCTGCGTGCCGAGCACGGTGCGCCGGGCGCGGCGCTCGACGAACTCGACGCGCTGCTCGCCGCGCTCACCGACGACGCACCATACGACTTCTGGCGGCTCGCGGCCGCGTGCGTGCGCGCACTGCGGGCAAGCGGCGCGCCCGAGCTCAAGCGCTTTCTCGCGCGGACCAACCTGCTGCTCGGCGAACACGCGCAGGGCCGGCGCAGCGCGCCGCCCGACCTGGTGCGCGAGACGGTGGCGCTGCTATGGCGCGATTTCGCGCTGTTCGGCGCCGCGGCCGAGGATGTCGCGCTCGTCGACGTGCTGCACGACTACGGGTTGACGGTCGACTGGCACGTCGCCGGCACGCCCGCATCCGAGGCGCTGTGGGAGGCCGATGCCGCGCGGGCCGAGCACGATGCGGTCGCCGCCGCCCCCACTCGTGCGCTCGGCGTCGTGACCGTCAATGCGCATGCCTACGAGGATTTCCTGCAGACCGCCGATGCGTCGATGGCCGATCTGGCGGCCAATCCGGCCACGGCCGACGCCGGCGCCGCATGGCACGCGTCCGGCGCCGCCTACCGGGTCGGCACGGCCGCGTGCGCGCTCGGGCTCGGCCACGCGGCGCTGCTGGCCGATACGCTCGGCCTGGCGTGGCGCCGTGCGGCGCACGGCGTGCCGCTCGCCGACGGCGGCCTCGATGCGCACCGCCATGCGTCCGACATGCTGCGCGCGGCGCTCCTGAAGATCGCGGCCGGCGTCGCGCCGCCGGACCTCACGGCGGCGTCCGAAGCGCTCGGCGCGGCGCTCGGCCGGAGCTGACGAACAAGGGGACGGACACGCGACGGCGGGCCTCGCCGGGCGGGCCTGCAACACGCTGCCGACAGCGCCCGCGCGCGTGTTAGAGTGCCGTGTGATCCGCGCGCGCCGTTGCCAGCGCGGCGCGGCGTTGCTTGTTGATCGCGGCCCGGTCAGGTCGCGGCGTCTTTGCTAAAATTCAAACCATGTCAAAGCCTTCCGATCGCATCAATCTCACCAACCAGTTCCTGATCGCCATGCCGAACATGGCCGATCCGACGTTCTCGGGGACGGTGGTCTATCTTTGCGATCACAGCGAGCGCGGTGCGCTCGGCCTCGTCATCAATCGTCCCACCGACATCGACCTCGAGTCGCTGTTCAACCGCATCGACCTGAAGCTCGACATCGAGCCGTTGCTGCACATTCCCGTGTACTTCGGCGGCCCGGTCCAGACCGAGCGCGGCTTCGTGCTGCACGAGCCGGTCGAGGGCGCGAGCTACAACTCGTCGATGTCCGTCGACGGCGGGCTCGAGATGACGACGTCGAAGGACGTGCTCGAGGCGGTCGCAACGGGCACCGGCCCGAAACGCTTTCTGCTGACGCTGGGCCATGCGGGCTGGGGCGCCGGCCAGCTCGAGGAAGAAATTTCCCGCAACGGCTGGCTGACCGTCGCCGCCGATCCGCGCATCGTGTTCGACACGCCGGCCGAGGAGCGCTTCGAAGCCGCGCTCGGCCTGCTCGGCGTGAGCTCGTCGATGCTGTCCGGCGAAGCAGGGCACGCATGAGCGGCGCGAGCGCGCGCGATGCGACGCTCCTGGCGTTCGACTACGGCGAAAAACGGATCGGCGTCGCGATCGGCAACGCGCTGACGCGCTCGGCGCGTGCGCTCGTCGTGATCCAGAACCTGAACCGCGAACACCGCTTCAAGGCGGTCGGCGACCTGCTGGCCGAATGGCGGCCGGACGCGCTCGTCGTGGGCCTGCCGATGCATCCGGACGGCACGCCGCACGACATGACGCAGCAGGCGAAGCGCTTCGGCAACCAGTTGAACGGCCGCTTCGGGCTGCCCGTCACGTGGGTCGACGAGCGCTATTCGTCGGTCGAGGCCGAGGCCGGGCTGCGCGAGCGCAACGTGCGCGGCCGCGCCCGCGTCGACATGCTCGATGCCGAGGCCGCGCGCGTCATTCTTCAACAGTATCTCGATCAATTGTCCGACCATGAGCATCATTGACGCCGAGGCGCTTTACCGCGTCCTGCTCGACCAGATCCGCGCCGCGTACGGCAAGGCGTTCGCCGAACCGGGCGGCCCGCGGCTCGCCGGCATTCACAGCGGCGGCGCGTGGCTCGCCGAGCGCCTCGCGCGCGATCTCGGCGCACCGGCGTTCGGCGTCGTCAACGTCGCGCTGCACCGCGACGACTACGCGAAGAAGGGGCTGCACAGCCAGGCCAGCCCGACGTCGCTGCCGTTCGAGATCGACGGCGCGCGCATCGTGCTCGTCGACGACGTGCTGTACACCGGGCGCACCGTGCGCGCGGCGCTCAACGAGCTGTTCGACTACGGCCGTCCGGCCGCGGTCGAGCTCGCGGTGCTCGCCGATCGCGGCGGCCGCGAGCTGCCGGTCGCCGCACGCTTCGCGGGCGGCACGCTCGACGTGCCGGCCGGCGCGACGCTCGTGCTCGCGCGCGACGATGCGCGGTTCACGCTGCGCGTCGAGTCGCACGGCGCCTGAACCACACGCGAACCGTATCCCGGGCCGCTGGTTTGCACCGCGGCCCGTTTGCATAGTTGGAATCACGCACACCATGACCACCGACACCACTGGCCGCACCGGCAATCCCGCGGCGGCCGCGAGCCCCGACCGGTTTCGCTACGGTTTCCTGAAGGGCAACCCGCAGCTCACGAAAAACGGCGAGCTGAAGCATCTGCTGTCGATCGAAGGCCTGCCGCGCTCGATCGTCAATCACATCCTCGATACGGCCGAGCAGTTCGTCAGCGTGACGGATCGTGAAGTGAAGAAGGTGCCGCTCTTGCGCGGCAAGTCCGTGTTCAACCTGTTCTTCGAGAACTCGACGCGCACGCGCACGACCTTCGAGATCGCCGCGACGCGCCTGTCGGCCGACGTGCTGAACCTGAACATCAACGCGTCGTCCACGAGCAAGGGCGAATCGCTGCTCGACACGATCAACAACCTGTCGGCGATGCATGCCGACCTGTTCGTCGTACGCCACGCGTCGAGCGGCGCGCCGTACCTGATCGCCGAGCACTGCGCGCCGCACGTGCACGTGATCAACGCCGGCGACGGCCGCCACGCGCATCCGACGCAAGGCCTGCTCGACATGTACACGATCCGCCACTACAAGCGCGACTTCACGAAGCTGCGCGTGGCGATCGTCGGCGACATCCTGCATTCGCGCGTCGCGCGCTCCGACATCCACGCACTCACCACGCTCGGCGTGCCCGAAGTGCGCGCGATCGGCCCGCGCACGCTGCTGCCGGGCGGCCTCGAACAGATGGGCGTGAAGGTGTTCCACAACCTCGACGAAGGGCTGAAGGGCGTCGACGTGATCATCATGCTGCGCCTGCAGAACGAACGGATGAGCGGCGCGCTGCTGCCGTCCGCGCAGGAGTACTTCAAGACGTGGGGCCTGACGCCCGAGCGCCTCGCGCTCGCCGCGCCCGACGCGATCGTGATGCACCCGGGGCCGATGAACCGCGGCGTCGAGATCGATTCGCAGGTCGCCGACGGCCCGCAGTCGGTGATCCTCAACCAGGTCACGTTCGGCATCGCCGTGCGGATGGCGGTGATGGGCATCGTCGCCGGCAACAGCGACTGAGCCCGCTTTCGCGCATCCTCGTTCAGGCATTCAACGCAATCAACGCATTCACAGACAGCGCATGAAGATTCATATCAAAGGCGGCACGCTGATCGACCCGGTCGCCGGCACCGAACGGCAGGCCGACGTATTCGTCGCGGACGGCAAGATCGCCGCGCTTGGCGGCGCGCCGGCCGGTTTCAACGCGGACAAGACGATCGACGCATCGGGCCTGATCGTCGCGCCCGGCCTCGTCGACCTGTGCGCGCGACTGCGCGAGCCCGGCTACGAACACAAGGCGACGCTCGCGTCCGAGATGGCCGCGGCCGTCGCGGGCGGCGTCACGACGCTCGTGTGCCCGCCGGACACCGACCCGGTGCTCGACGAGCCGGGCCTCGTCGAGATGCTCAAGTTCCGCGCGCGCAACCTGCAGCAGGCGAACGTGCATCCGCTCGGCGCGCTGACCGTCGGCCTCAAGGGCGAAGTGATCACCGAGATGGTCGCGCTGACCGAATCCGGCTGCGTCGGCTTCACGCATGCGAACGTGCCGGTGCGCGACACGCAGGTGCTGCTGCGCGCGCTGCAATACGCGAGCACCTATGGCTACACGACGTGGCTGCGTCCGCTCGACGCGTTCATCGGCCGCGGCGGCGTGGCCGCGAGCGGCGCGCTCGCGTCGCGGCTCGGGCTGTCCGGCGTGCCGGCCGCGGCCGAGACGATCGCGCTGCACACCATTTTCGAGCTGATGCGCGTGACGGGCGCGCGCGTGCACCTCGCGCGGCTGTCGTCGGCGGCCGGCCTCGCGCTCGTGCGCGCGGCGAAGGCGGAAGGGCTGCCCGTGACCTGCGACGTCGGCGTGAACCACGTCCACCTGATCGACGTCGACATCGGCTACTTCGATTCGCAGTTCCGGCTCGATCCGCCGCTGCGCGGCGAGCGCGACCGCGAAGCGATCCGCGCGGCGCTTGCCGACGGCACGATCGACGCGATCTGCTCCGATCACACGCCGGTCGACGACGACGAGAAGCTGCTGCCGTTCGCCGAAGCGACGCCGGGCGCGACGGGGCTCGAGCTGCTGCTGTCGCTCACGCTGAAATGGGCGGACGAGACGCGCACGCCGCTCGCGCAGGCGCTGCGCCGCATCACGGCCGCGCCGGCCGACGTGCTGCAACTGCCGGCGGGGCGCCTCGCCGAAGGCGGCGCGGCGGACCTGTGCGTGTTCGACCCGCGCGCGCACTGGCGCGTCGAGCCGCGTGCGCTGAAGAGCCAGGGCCACAACTCGCCGTTCCTCGGCTACGAACTGCCGGCCACCGTGCGCGCGACGCTCGTGGGCGGGCAGGTCGCGTTCGAGCGCCACTGAACCACGCCGGACCTTCGCCATGATCGCCTTTCGCAAGCTGCGTCTCGTCTTTCACCTGTTGCGCGGCATGGTGATCGTCGCGCTGCGTTTTTCGCACGTCACGCCCGCGCACCGCGCCGAGTTGACGCGCCGCTGGTCGGTCAAGATGCTGCGCATCTGCGGGATGCGCCTCGTCGTCCACAACGACGGCGCGCGGCTCGACGCGAGCGCGCTCGTCGTGGGCAACCACGTGTCGTGGCTCGACATCTACGCGGTCAACGCGTGGCGGCCGACGCCGTTCGTGTCGAAAGCCGAGGTGCGGCAGTGGCCGGTCGTCGGCTGGCTCGCCGAGAAGCTCGACACCGTGTTCCTGCAGCGCGAGAAGCGCACCGAGGCGATGCGGATCATGCACGAGATGGCCGAACGCCTGCGCAACGGCGGCGTGATGTGCGTGTTTCCGGAAGGGACGACGTCCGACGGCCAGGATCTGCTGCCGTTCCATGCGAACCTGTTCCAGGCCGCGGTGTCGGCCGGCTGCGCGGTGCAGCCGATCTGCCTGATGTACGAGGACGCGCACGGGCGGCAGTCGGTCGCGCCGGCCTACACGGGCGATTTGTCGCTCGGCAAGTCGCTCGACATGGTGCTGCGCGGCGGCCCGCTCGTCGCGCATCTGTACGTGTGCGAACCGATCGCGCC
Source organism: Burkholderia sp. AU32262 (assembly GCF_020419985.1). Classification (NCBI taxonomy): domain Bacteria; kingdom Pseudomonadati; phylum Pseudomonadota; class Betaproteobacteria; order Burkholderiales; family Burkholderiaceae; genus Burkholderia; species Burkholderia sp. AU32262. The sequence continues at coordinate 84,066 of NZ_JAIZRS010000011.1, read as the reverse complement.
GGGCGGCGATCGCCGCGCGACGTCCGCGGCGGCGCGCGATGCGATCGCGGCCGCGCTGGCGGCGATGCAGGAGAAGGTTGGCAAGCCGACGGCCGAGTCGCTCGCCGAGCTGCAGAAGCATGCGTATCCGGCGACCGAGCTCGGCGCCGGTGCGGCGGGCGAGGCGGCAGCGGACGCGCCCGTGCCGGGGCGCGAGGGCTGACGCGCTGCCCGGCCCGGCCGGGCCGGGCGAATCAGCGTGTGGTCACTCGCCGCCCGGCGAGCGGCACGCTTCGCACTGCACCTGCGTGACCGTGCGCTGGGCCGGATCGGCCGTCAGCCGTACGGCCGACAACTGGTTTCCCCATACGCATCCCGAATCGAGCGCGACGACGTTGTCGCGCAGCATCAGGCCGAGCGCGGCCCAGTGGCCGAACACGACCGTCACGTCCGCAGTGCGGCGCCCCGGCACGTCGAACCACGGCAGGTAGCCGGGCGGTGCGCTGTCGGGGCCGCCGTTCGCCTTGAATTCCATCGCGCCATCGGGCGTGCAGAAGCGCAGGCGCGTGAACGCGTTGAATGCGACGCGCATCCGGTCACGTTTTTTCTGGTTCGGGTTCCATTGGTTGGGTTCGTTGCCGTACAGGCCTTGCAGCGTGTCGCGCCAGTCGGGGGCGCGGAGTGCGCGCTGGAGCTCGTCGGCGAGTTCGAGTGCGAGCGTGGCGTCCCATTGCGGCAGCACGCCGGCGTGGACGAGCAGCTTTCCGTCTTCGACATGCACGAACGGGCGGTGGCGGACCCAATCGAGCAGGGCGTCGGCGTCGGGGGCGTCGAGGATCTCGCCGATCGTGTCGCCGGGGCGTTCGGTGCGCAGGCCGGCGGAGACGGCGAGCAGGTGGAGGTCGTGGTTGCCGAGTACCACGGTCGCGCGCGGGCCGAGGTCGACGACCGCGCGCAGCGCGGCGAGGGAGCCCGGGCCGCGGTTGACGACGTCGCCGGCGATCCAGAGCGGGGTGTCGGGGGGGGCTGAGAGCTTGGCGAGCAGCGACTGGAAAGCGGAATGGCAGCCTTGGATGTCGCCGATGGCGATGGGGGTGTGCGTCATGAGGGGCGACTGTTACAATTTGTGACGTTCAAGGAAAATGATGGTAAAAATGCGCTTGATTTGAGAATTTTATTCCATCATGGCACGCGATCTCGACGCATAAAATTTTTGGCCGAGAGGGGCGGAGCGCTGTATCAAGTTGTTAGCGGCATGGCTTTTGCGCACTGCGGATCTCTATAATTGCTCATTTCCCCAACAAAATTAGCACTTCATGACTTTGATGGTAGGGACGACCGGGTAAAATCCTCGGCCTGATGTGACTGTCATTGTCACTTGCGATTCTCAGCGGCAAGCGTCGGTTGGCGACTTGCCGCGCTTTACTAGAGGGAGCCTCATGATCCTGGTTACGGGCGGCGCGGGTTTTATCGGTGCCAACTTTGTTCTTGACTGGCTGCGTGAATCCGACGAAGCCGTGCTCAACGTCGACAAGCTCACGTATGCGGGCAACCTTCGTACGCTGCAGTCGCTGGATGGCAACCCCAAGCACGTGTTCGCACGCGTCGATATTTGCGACCGCACCGCGCTCGATGCATTGTTTGCCGAGCACAAGCCACGCGCAGTGTTGCACTTTGCTGCCGAAAGCCATGTCGACCGCTCGATCCACGGCCCTGCTGATTTCGTGCAGACCAACGTCGTCGGCACGTTCACCCTCCTCGAAGCAACCCGTCAATACTGGAGCGGCCTAAACGACGCCGACAAGGCAGCGTTCCGTTTCCTGCACGTTTCGACGGACGAAGTTTTCGGTTCGCTGTCCGCGACGGATCCGCAATTCTCCGAAACGACCCCTTATGCACCGAACAGCCCGTATTCGGCGACGAAGGCCGGCTCGGACCACCTCGTGCGTGCATACCATCATACGTATGGCCTGCCGACGCTGACGACGAACTGTTCGAACAACTACGGCCCGTACCAGTTCCCCGAGAAGCTGATTCCGTTGATGATCGCGAATGCGCTCGCCGGCAAGCCGTTGCCGGTTTATGGCGACGGTCAGAACGTGCGCGACTGGCTGTACGTCGGCGACCACTGCAGCGCGATCCGTGAGGTGCTGGCGCGCGGTGTACCCGGCGAGACGTATAACGTCGGCGGCTGGAACGAGAAGAAGAACCTCGAAGTCGTGCACACGCTGTGCGATTTGCTCGACAAGGCGCGTCCGAAGGCAGCAGGTTCGTATCGCGACCAAATCACCTATGTGACGGACCGGCCAGGCCACGATCGCCGCTACGCGATCGATGCACGCAAGCTCGAGCGCGAACTCGGCTGGAAGCCGGCGGAAACGTTCGAGACGGGTCTTGCCAAGACCGTCGATTGGTATCTCGACAACCAGGTATGGGCTGACGAAGTCGCATCGGGCGAATACCGTAAGTGGGTTGAAACCAACTACGCGAAGCGCGCTTGAGGAGATACGCGATGGCACGTAAAGGCATCATCCTCGCCGGCGGTTCGGGTACGCGGCTGTATCCGATCACGCACGTCGTCTCGAAGCAACTGCTGCCGGTGTACGACAAGCCGATGATCTACTACCCGCTGTCAACGCTGATGGTGGCGGGCATTCGCGATGTCCTGATCATCTCGACGCCGCAGGACACGCCGCGCTTCGAGTCGATGCTCGGCGACGGCAGCCAGTGGGGGATGAACATTCAGTACGCCGTGCAGCCATCGCCCGATGGTCTCGCGCAGGCGTTCATCATCGGCAAGGAATTCGTCGGCAACGATCCGTCGGCGCTGATTCTCGGCGACAACATTTTTTATGGCCACGACTTAGCGGGACAACTCGAACGGGCGGATGCACGGGAGTCAGGCGCGACTGTCTTCGCTTATCACGTGCATGATCCTGAGCGATATGGTGTCGTTGAGTTCGACAAATCGTTTCGTGCGATATCGATCGAAGAGAAACCGACGGAGCCACGCTCGAACTACGCAGTGACGGGTTTGTACTTCTATGACAATCGGGTCTGCGACATTGCAGCCGACATCAAACCGTCTGCGCGCGGTGAGTTGGAGATCACCGATGTCAATTCGCGCTATCTCCAAGACGGTGTGCTAAATGTCGAAATCATGGGGCGTGGTTACGCGTGGCTCGATACGGGCACCCATGATTCGTTGATCGAGGCAGCGAGCTTTATTGCGACGCTGCAGAAGCGGCAAGGTTTGGTCGTAGCATGTCCGGAGGAAATTGCATATCGGAAGCATTGGATCGACGGGGAGCAACTGTCTAGACTTGCACAGCCGCTTGCCAAAAATGGTTACGGCCAATACCTCAAGAACATTCTCACGGATCAGGTTGCATGGGCATCGAAGTAAAGGCGACAGCGATTCCAGACGTCAAATTGATCGTTCCCCGTGTATTTGGGGACGCGCGCGGATTTTTCCTCGAGAGCTTTAATGCGCGCGAGTTTTCCGAGAAGCTCGGTGTCGATGCGCCGTTTGTTCAGGATAATCACTCGCGCTCCACAAAGGGGGTGCTGCGCGGACTGCACTACCAAATTCAGCATGCGCAGGGCAAGCTTGTGCGCGTCGTGGATGGGGAAGTGTTCGATGTGGCTGTGGACATTAGAAAAAGCTCACCTACCTTTGGGAAATGGGTCGGTGCGATCCTAAGCGCGTCGAACTTTCACCAATTTTGGATTCCGCCCGGTTTTGCGCATGGATTCGTTGTGTTGTCGGAGACGGCGGATTTCCAGTATAAGACCACTGATTATTGGTATCCGGAGCATGAGCGAAGTATCGCATGGAATGATCCGGAAATCGGTATTGAGTGGCCCATCGATTTTCAGCCAACGCTGGCTGCGAAAGATGTGGCGGGCCGGTATCTGAGCGAAGCGGATGTCTTCGCGTGAGGAGCACTGTGGATAAGCCGACGATTGTTGTCACGGGCGTGAGCGGACAGGTTGGCTTCGAACTCCGCCGCACGCTTCAATGCCTAGGGCGTGTAGTGCCTTGCGATCGCGCGACTCTAGATCTGTCTGACCTGGCGCGTGTGCGTGAATTCATTCGCAAAACGGCACCATCGATCATTGTCAATCCAGCTGCTTATACAGCGGTGGATCGTGCCGAGACCGACGCAGTGATGGCCATGCGGATCAACGCGGAGTTACCTGCGACTCTCGCCCAAGAGGCGGCGGCGCTCGGTGCGGTGCTTGTGCATTATTCAACCGATTACGTGTTCGACGGGCGGAAGTCTAGTCCGTATGTCGAAGATGATCAGCCGAACCCGCAAAACGTATACGGGAAGAGCAAGCTCGCCGGAGAGTTGAGTATTGCCGCAGCAGATTGTGCGCATCTGATCTTGCGTACGAGTTGGGTTTATGGGCGACGGGGAAAGAATTTCCTGCTAACGATGCAGCGACTTGCAACCGAACGTCGAGAATTGAAGGTGGTTGCCGATCAGATTGGCGCGCCGACGTGGTCTCGGACAATCGCAGAGGCGACTGCGCAGATTATTTCGCAAGGCATCGCTGCAAATCGCTCGGAGTGGTGGCGGGAGCGCTCTGGCGTCTACCATCTTACAGCAGCAGGCGAGACATCATGGTGCGGCTTTGCGAAGTCGATTCTAGAACACCACGGCAATCATTCCGATACCGTGGTGGTGCCGATCGCGTCAAGTGAGTATCCGACGCCTGCTGCGCGGCCTGCCAACTCGCGGATGAGTGCCGAGAAAATATCTAAGATATTCGGTCTGCACATGCCTGCGTGGGACGAGGCGCTGAGCCTTTGTCTCGGTGATTGATCGAATGAGCGAGCGTTCCGCAGCCTCCCAAAAAATCGGCATTGTCGTCGTGTTTTATCGACCCAATGCTGATTGCGTGCGTAACGCCAATCGACTTGTTGGTTTCGGCGATTGTATTGTTGTAGACAATACGGAGGCCAGTGCCAATGCAGGTGGCGTTGGACTTGATCCGACGATTGAGTACATCTCAAATGGCAGAAATCTGGGGATCGCGACTGCATTGAACCAGGGTATCGAGCGGTTGCTTGAGCGCGGTTGCCGATGGGCTTTGCTGTTTGACCAAGACAGCAAGCCGACCCCGGAATTGCTGACCGGTTTACCAACGCGGATCGATGCCGCCGTTAGTCGTAATCCACGTGTTGCGCTTGTCGGTCCTGCGTACGCAGATGCTAGGCTCGGTGGCGTTGCGCCATTCATTCGGTTTCGCCATTTTTCACTTAAACGCATTCGACCGACATCGAATGAGCCGGTGTCTGTAGATTTTTTGATTACGTCAGGATCGTGCATCAATTTGTCGTTGTGGCGTGAAATTGGTCCGATGGACGATTCATTGTTTATTGATTTCGTCGACCTTGAATGGTGCGTTCGCGCGCGGGCGTGTGGATGTCTCATTTTAGGTATACCGGACATCACGCTTGTGCACGAATTGGGGGGCGAGCCTGTTAGGGTGCTGGGTCGACTCTATCCGAGCCATAGTGCGCTGCGTCACTACTACTTGTTTAGAAATGCCGTACTTCTAATTAAACGGGACTATGTTCCGTTGAGTTGGAAGAGTACGGAACTGATCAAGTTCCCGTTTAGGCTGGCTATCTATGGCGCATTCATGACTCCTAGGATGGAGCATATTCGCCTATCTTTGCTGGGTTTGTGGCATGGACTAAAAGGGCGTGACGGGAGGTTAGAGCAGCAATGAATTATTACACAGCGATTCTGATTTTGATTGATGGTTCTTATGTTCAATAGTGCACTAATTGACTTGCGTCAGAGCTTGGCATCTTGGCGGCTCTGGATGTTGCTGGGGTGGCTCGAAATTCGTCAGCGATATGCTCGCTCACGGGTGGGGCCGTTCTGGCTCACCATCAGCATGGGGGTGATGGTTGGCTCCTTGGGCGTCGTGTACGGCACGCTTTTCGGTCAAAAGATGAGCGACTATCTGCCTTTCCTTGCGACAAGTATTGTCATGTGGGGTTTTTTTTCGCAAGTGGTTCAAGAGGGAAGTCTATCGTACATCAACAGCGGCTCTTATATCCGTCAGACCCCAACTGCAAAAATCATTTTCGTTTTGCAGGTGGTTTGGCGGAATCTAGTGGTGCTGACTCACAACTTTGTCATCATTCTCGTCCTGCTCGTTGTTTTCGGGGTGAGGGATTGGGTATCGTTGATCTTTTTTGTTCCCGCGTTCAGTCTTTATGTTCTGAACGCGGTCTGGATCGCAATGGTCGCCGGGCTTTTGTCTGCTCGATTTCGGGACCTACCTCAGATCATCGGTGCCTTGCTGCAAGTGGCATTCTATGTGACACCGATCATCTTCAAGCCGACTTCGTTAAATCGGTTTTCATTCATCGTGGAATGGAATCCCCTTGCCTATCTGGTCGATATCGTTCGTGCACCGTTGATCGGTGAGATACCGGGAGCGACTACATGGATCGTTGTTGGTGGGATGGCTCTGGTCGGTTGGCCCCTCGCGTTGATGCTGACAGGGCGATATCTGAAGCGTATCCCGTACTGGATTTGAGGGGTGGAAAGTGGCTTATATCGAACTCAAAAACGCGACACTGGACTTACCCATCTACGATCTCCAAGGTCGGTCACTAAAGAAAAAGGTGATGCGAATGGGGCGACGGAATACTATTGCTGAGGACAACGATGGAGTGATCGTCGTTCGAGCCCTTGATAGCGTTTCGATGCGGTTCGAGAGCGGGGACCGAGTTGGACTAATCGGTCATAACGGGGCAGGAAAATCGACTTTGTTGCGTACGATGGCTGGGATCTACACACCCACGACAGGCGAAGTGCAACGAAGCGGAAAGGTCGTGCCACTGCTGGATATCAGCCTTGGGATGGATGAGAATTCCACTGGCCTCCAGAATATTCGTCTCCGGGGATTGTTGCTCGGTATGTCGGATGCCGAAATCAAGGCAAAGCAAGAAGAAATTGCCGATTTCTGTGAGCTCGGCGACTACCTAGATTTGCCGATTCGAACGTACTCGAGCGGAATGAGGGTTCGCCTGGCATTTGCGGTGTCTACGGCGGTCGATGCGGAAATCCTGTTGCTCGACGAAGTCATGGGGGTCGGCGATGCATCGTTTATGCAAAAGGCGAAGACACGTCTGCAAGACCTCCACGGTCGCGCGGAGATTGTAGTGCTAGCAATGCACTCGAACACCGAAATTCGCCGCGTATGTAATAAGGTGTTATGGATGGAAAGAGGCCGCGTCCATCGATTCGGAGCCGTGGAGGAAGTGCTTCAAGAATATGAGGCACAGGTCTGAGTTACCACGCATCGATGTCGTTCGTGGCAAAAGGGGAGCGGTCGGACTCGGCGCGTCTCTCACGAAGAACCGGTAGGGGCATAGTCGGTAGTGCAAATATGACGATGATGTATTTCGATGACCACAAGCTTAGATTCATTCGTATCCCCAAGAATGCGTGCTCGACGGTCATTAATAGCCTGGGTTTCTCGAAAACTCAAGGAAGGAACCCGCATCACGTCGGGGAACCGTTCGCCGACGCTTCGCCGGACGCTCACGAGTGGCCGTGTCTCGCTGTTCTGCGAGATCCTTTTGAGCGGGTTGTTTCCGCATACTTGAACAAGTTTACGGAAATCTTGCCGGACGAATTGTTCGTCCACGAACTCGTCGAATACATCTGGCGGGCGCAAAGAGGGAAGCCGCGGCCATCATCGACGTCGTCGATCACATTCCGCGAATTTGTAACGCATCTATGCGCTTTCCCAGACGATCAACTTGACCCACATTGGCGTAGTCAGTCGGCGTTCTTGACCGAACAGCCGACGATCTGGCTCTGGATGGAGACGCTGCAGGAACAATGGAGCGGCCATCCGCTGTTGGGAGAGATCAAACTCAGGACTTACGCACCCCACGCAACTAAGTCAGACATACGCATTGGCGGCAATGTGCTGGACGTAAACGGTGAAGTGTTCCTCGGGTTCAAAGAAATTTGCGGCCAGTTCCCGGCATCGTCACAGTTTCGCGACGCGGAGCTCGTTGGACGTATTCGAGACAGGTTCGCGGCAGACTATGCCTTGATCGAGACAGTGTTTGGCACTTCGTAGTAAAAGCAAGTAGCACCGGGCTTCGCTCACGGCCATGCGGCGATGCACTGCAATATCGAAAATCTGGTGGATTTAGAAAGATGAGAGCATTAATCACTGGGGGATTCGGTTTCATCGGTTCCCATTTGACACGCCACCTTCTCGACAAGGGCTGGAACGTTACCGTTGTCGACTTGGAGGGTGCTGCACCGTGTGTGGAGCTGCCGATGGACAGGTTGACTTTGATCAACGGGCCCTACTATGCACCGGACGTAATTGCGCAATGCGGTGGAGAGATCGACGTGTGCTTTCATCTCGCATCTAGCGTTGGGCCCGCGCTGTCGAACGAGAAGATCGTATTCGATATCGAGACCAATTTAATCGGGACTGTCTCGTTGCTTGACGCGCTCTCGCCTAAGCAAATTCGGCGATTTGTTTACATTTCGTCAGGAGGTACCGTCTACGGAACGGTGCCGAGTGTGCCGATTTCGGAAAATCAACATGGTTTTCCGACTTGTTCATACGGAATTGTAAAAAAGGCAGTTGAGTACTATTTGCATCTATATAGTAAAATTTACGGATTGCGTTACAATGTTATTCGTCTTGCAAATCCGTATGGAGTTGGTCAGCGCCTGAATTATAATCAAGGGGCAATTGCAAACTTCATTGGAAAAATTGTCAATAATGTCCCGATCGAGATCTGGGGGGGATGGATCTGTTGTTCGCGATTATATATATATAGATGACGTGGTGAGAGCCGTCGTAGCTGCTGCAGAGAGTGATGCGGAAAATGAAATATTCAATATCGGGTCGGGCGTGGGTCTTTCTCTGAATCAAATAGTGGAGATTCTGCGTAACGATTTTGAATTGCCGTTTGAGGTGAAATACCAGGCATCGAGAAGTGTGGATGTTCCTGTCAATGTTCTCGATATTGGAAAGGCTGTCAGTAAACTAAATTGGCGACCTGAAGTTGATGTCAGGAGTGGGATCGAGGCCACTTTGACGTGGGCCCGTGGTCAGTGAACGTTATTGCCGCGCGCGAAGAAGTATCAAAATGCTGACCATGCTGAGTCAAGAGCTACCTTAATGAAAATTTCTCTTTATATAAATTACTTCAACCCTGCTTACATGGTGAAGAGTGGGGTGATGAAGCCGATTCAGACCGGATGTGCGATATCGAAGCACGATTTGCCGATGCTGAAAGACAATATTGGCGAAAATATTTCCGGCAAAAATGCGTCGTACTGTGAATTGACGGGGCAATATTGGGTCTGGAAAAACGACAAAGAATCGGATTATATTGGATTTGTTCATTATCGTCGTTTCTTTGATTTCTTTCCGGAGCGAATTGATCGAATTGTAGACTCAAGTGGGCTCGTCATTGAAGATCGTCTGTCTGCGGAAGTGCTCGCCAAATATGGTCTGACCGATCATGATATCGAGCGCTGTGTGGACGATGTTGACATGATTTTGCCTGAGCCCTGGAACGTCGCAGGCTGCGGCGCTACGACAATTTACGATCAATATCGTGACGCCACATTTCATCACATCAAAGATCTTGATCTGGCTGGCGAGATAATTTATGAAACATGCCCAGAGTATTATGGGCACTTCAAGAAAGTGATGGGCTCGGAGTCGGGTTTATTCACTAATATGTTCATTTTTAAGCGTGAGATATTCGAGGAGTATTCCGCTTGGCTTTTTCCGTTGCTCGCTGAGCTGGAGAAGCGTATCGATGTTTCAAATTATGGCCCGGCTGAGCGTCGCGTCATTGGGTATATCGCAGAGCGCATGGTTGGCGTCTTCGTCTCCAAGAAATCAGCAGACGACAAGGATTTAAAGATTAAGTACTTGCGTCGTGTGTTTGTAAAAGATACATCTCCGATTGCATCATGTCCGCCGTTGCCAGTCACGGATCTCAAGCCGGTGTCGGTTGTCGCGGCTACAGACTCGCACTATGTTGCTCATATGGCTGCGCTCGTTGCTTCGGTTTTTTCGAATGCGGCGCACGATAGGTTCATCGATTTTCTGATTCTTGATGGAGGGATGACAGAGCTTGAGCGTCGAGGTCTTCGCGCGCTCGAACGGTTGCATCCACATGCGAAGATTTCGTTTATCGATATGTCGATGCAGTTTCTCGACATCGATGCTCATATGTACTTCACGCGAGCTACGTTCTATCGGCTTGCGTTGCCTGAGATCGTCTACAATCGCAATAAGATCCTATTTCTCGATACCGACGCTGTAGTGATCGATGACGTTGCCAAAATTTTCGACACTGAGCTTGATGGCAAGTCAGCCGCCGCGGTAAAGGACATCATCATGGCGTCGTTTGTTGCGATGGGGGTTCGTTCAATGGCGGAGACAGGAGGCTATCCGACTGCGAAGTACTTGTCTGATGTGGTCGGAATGAAGGAGCAGTACCGCGACTACTTTCAAGCCGGCTTAATTTTGTTTAATCTTGAGCAGCTTCGTGAAAGTCGCTTGTGTCAGAAAATGATTTCTGATCTTCGGCGCAATCGATATTGGTTCCTTGATCAGGATATCCTGAATAAATATCTCGTCGGTGATATCAAATTTCTTGACCTAAATTGGAATAGCGTGAGCCTGCCGCCAGGCCATGGAAGTGCGCTACCGGTCGACATCTACAACGCGTACCTCGAATCGCGAAAGAGCCCTTCCATGCTACATTATGCAGGAGCGGTTAAGCCGTGGAATGATCCGAGCTCTGAGTTTGCGCAGTATTACTGGTTTTATCTGAGAATGACGCTTTGGTACGAAGATCGCTTGCTGAAGCTAAGTTCTTCGACAGCACCCTTGTCTTTGCGTAGCAATACCTTGAGGCGACGGGTTGCTTCGGCAGTGTGGAGGCGATTGCCTGGCTTTGTTCGCCGCGCAATCTTTCCGCTAGCCACGACATTGGATCAACGGTGGAAGAATTGATATGGAAAAGATACTTATTGTCGGTGCGGGCTTGTCTGGCGCGGTGATCGCCCGCGAATTGGCCGAAAAAGGAATGAAGATTACGGTGGTAGAGTCGCGTAATCATGTGGCCGGTAACTGCCATACCGAGCGGGATGCGCGCACCGGAGTGATGGTTCATGTCCACGGCCCTCATATTTTCCATACTGACAATGAGGAAGTCTGGAAATATGTAAATCGATTTGCGGAGTTTGCACCGTACATTTGTCGAGTGAAGGCGACAACCGGTGGTCGCGTTTATGGACTTCCGATAAATTTGCACACAATCAATCAATTTTTCGGGAAAACATTTAATCCGAAAGAGGCGAGGGACTTTATCGAGCAGAATGCAGAGAAGTCAATTTCTGAGGTACGAAGCTTTGAGGACCAGGCTTTGCGTTTTCTTGGAAAAGACTTGTATCATGCGTTTTTTCGGGGCTATCCGATCAAGCAATGGGGTCTACCGCCGAGCGAGTTGCCGGCATCTGTTTTGAAGCGATTGCCGGTCCGATTTAGTTACGATGACAATTACTTCGGTCATCGTTTTCAAGGAATGCCGATCGAGGGTTATACGCTCATGGTCGAGCGTATTCTTGATCATGAGAATATTGACGTCCATTTGAACTGTAACTTCGATCGCGCATCGACGTCAAAATATGATCATGTATTTTTCAGTGGACCATTGGACAGTTGGTTTGAACATAAGTTGGGACATCTCGCGTATCGAACATTGAGGTTCGAGCCAATTTATGATACGGGAGACTTTCAAGGCTGTGCGGTGATGAGCTATCCGGAGGAAAATGTTCCGTATACGCGCATTACTGAACACAAGCATTTCACTCCTTGGGAAGATCACGAAGAAACTATCGTATTCAAGGAGTTTAGTAGTCAATGTCAGCCAGGTGATATACCGTACTACCCGATCCGTTTGGTTGAAGATAAGGTAATGTTGCGCGACTATGTTGATCTGGCCGAGGCTGAGCGTAACGTCACGTTTGTTGGTAGATTGGGCACCTATCGCTATCTTGATATGGATGTCACCATCGCAGAAGCTCTAGATGTTGCGGAGACTTTTCTCACCGTTCGCGCGGAGCGTGCCCAAATGCCTGCGTTTGTCGTGTCGCCTCTTTGAGTCGATTGGATATTTTTCCTCTTTGTCAAATGCAAGTTTGGCAAAGAGGAAATTAAACGGTTTAAAGTTTTTTAATCGAATCGAGAATAGTCTGTGCGCGGTTCTTATATGTATGGTCTCGCCGAGTGCGTGCTTGTGCGGCCAGGGCAATTTTTTCCGCGGTGATGGGATCGTCTTTCAGCATTTCCCAATGCTGACGTAACTCTACCGGCGAATCAAATAGGAGGATTTCTCCGTGTGCCTCATCGTAATAGTCGCTGATTTCGAGACCTTCGACGAACATACACTGTACTGTGCCGGCTGCAGCAGCTTCAAATGTTCGCGGTCCCGGGGTTGAGGCATCTAGGTTGAAACGTTCGTTTGCTAAATTATGTCGCCTGCCGACGTTCAGTGTAACAAGCGATGATGCATACATATCCGGAAGAATATTGTTGGGTATCCGCTGATTCGAAGTGAAACTCAAATCTTGCGGCCAGCCGTCGCCAAATATCTCGACATTGATGTTGCCGAAATAGGGTGCGCAGTCCCTCAGGAGTTGAATTCGATTGTTGAACGCAACTCCGCAAAAAAATAAATCGCGTGTCTTTTCGGTTTTAAAATCTCGAAAATGGGCCTCGCAATCTGCTGCGAGTGGAAGATGCACGACATGCGGATGCTGGTAGTGTGTGGATGTCCATTTGTCGTTGGAAAAAACTATATCGGCTAGCGATGTAATTTTTGCTGCATGATCGAATTCATAGGGATCGTCATGAAGCCAGAATGCCATTGTGGCATCGACATTCATTGCAGCTTGCTTTAACGGAAGATAGTACGCTTCTGAAGGCATGCAAGATCCGAATACTAAGATCAGATCTGGCGATGTGGCCTGCGCAACCAACGTGGCGCTCTCAAGCGAGCAAGCGGTTACATCGGCGACGTTTTCGAGAGCGCGAAAGCCGTTTGCAACGTATCCTCTGAGGATCGCATTGTTGTTGACTGCGTCGGGCGATGCTCCCGCAATTAGCACTTTCATTTTTACCTCGGTACCCGAATTCTATTTGCAATGATGCGTAGCGTTGGACGTACGCCGTGAATCTTGTAGAAGGCAGCCAGTTTATGCGCCTTCCGTATTGCACCAGAGAACACCTTTGCCCCAAGCGGCAAAAACTGTGTCCCATGGTGCCAACTGAATGGGTGAGGCGCGATTCCTGTATCTGCGAGATTCAATTCCGCCTCGAATTGTGGCGCGCCACGAGAGCGATTTTGCAATAACCTCGAATAGGTATCGTTCAGAGAAGTTACGTGATCCGAAATTTGAGCATATAGCGCCGGGGAGATATTCGATCGGTACTTCGAAAGCATCGACGGCGAATCAATGAGGGCGTGGATCGCATCGATCAGATCTCCTTCGCTATTGGGAGCGATCTTCAGTCCGTTCACGCCATGATCTATACGTTCACCGAGCGCTCCAATGTTCGCGACGATTGGAACGAGGCCGATCTGAAGTGCTTCCGACAGCGTAAGACAATAAGTCTCGGGCCAGATCGATAGGTGCAGTGACACATCGCAGTCCTTCAATGCTGCGGGCATAGCGTCGTACCGGTAGCCTCCGTGAACAACGACGTTCGGATAGCGGGCACGGTCGGCAAGATCGGCGTACTGTGGATCAATTCGACCAAACAAGTGCAGTTCCACGGGTGCGCGTGCGAGTAGTGGAAGAGCACGCGACAAGACGTCTCCACCTTTCTGATGCGTGATGTTGCCGAGCCACGCTATCTTCAGAGGCGTCGATTTTGTATGGTTGTGGGTCGCGGTAGTTGCCGTAGAGTCAGGTATAGGTATGGGAAGCACCTGCACGTTGGAGTGAAGTCTGACTGACGGATAGATGCGCTCGTATATGTTCTTGCTGTGGCTCGTGTTGAACACCAGCATGTCGACACGACTTAATGTGTCGTTCCAGAAACTGCGTCGAAGTGCTTGGGAACCCGGTGCGATATGATGTTTTTGCCACAGGCAGACGTCACATTGTGATAAAGGGATGTCTGGCGCGCCGCAGAACGTCTGCTTGAACGACAATAGATTGAATTCATGGCAGGCGCCGTAGAAATCGTGAGCAGTGAACGCGCTCGAGATCCCTAGCACGCGCGGCACGAAGGTAAGTGATGGAGGATGACCGATAAAATGATGGAAATGAACGAGATCTACGTGGTATTTGCTTAGTATATTTCGGAACGCGTTTTCCCTTTCTGCGCATCTAAGCAGGTCAGTGCCGTATGTGCGAGAGAAATTTATAGTTTCAAGTGCTTCGTATGTTTCGGATAGAAGCTGGGCGGACCGCCCAGTTCGATTATCCGGGATATAGAACAATATCCGATAGTTGTTTTTTAGGGCGTGGCGAAGGCGATCAAGATATACTTCGACGCCACCAAAATTTTTGCTTCCGATTACATTATGCGTGACGAATAAAACTGTTCTTCGATCAGGCGTGACTGGGGTGGAGGCAGCGGAGTGAATCTCCGATGCTGCAGTTAGAATGGTATCGACACGCCGGTCATACGTATGCAATTCTGTGGCCTTCGCGCGAGCGGCTTCCGCAATTTCGTTGCGATAAGCGCGATCGTCTATTATTCGCTTCGCTTTTTCGATGAAATCGTGCTCGTCCGAAAAGAAGATAAGTTCCTTCCCCGGGGTAAAGAAGGTTTTAGCCTCTGTCAACGAATCGTGAATGATCTGAACCGAGCCGGCCAGGGCGGCCTCGAACAAGCGAGGGGGGGGAGTCTCCGCAAATTCCCGACCACCGGACGCGGTAAAGACGCGCGGCAACATCAAAGTAATTGCACTTCGATTTGCAAACCGGGCGAAATCTGAAGGTGATGTGCGCCAGGATAGTGCGCTTGGCGGTAAGTCAATCCCGTGCGGTGGTAGAAAGGGATTGGTTGGAAGCGCAAGTTTAAATTTCCAATCATCAGGCAGCTGCTTGAGAACCGAGCGCAGGAACTGGCTTCGGTTGGGCCAGGCGGTTCCCGCAAAAAACATGTGGTAGCGCAGTTCTTGCTGCAGTGGGAGAACCGGCAGCGAATGAAATTCCAACGCGCCGGCCAGCGGTAGATGCCGACCACGATTTCCGTAGGCTGAAACACTGGACGAATCGTTCGTAAACACAACATCGAACAACTCTGCGTTTCTCAGATTGATTGGAAGCTCGTACGGGTCTTCTGTAACCCAGAGCACGGAGCGACCGCAAATGGTTGCGAGTGTCGCACACAGGTCCTTGCGAAGTTCTTCGCCATCGAACGCAATGAACAGGTCACATTTTTGACGCGTTGCGGTTGCGGCGGCATCGATCGGGTCTACTTTGGCGACGAATTCGACATCCGGGTGTCGCTGCAAGGCATGAAAAATCGCGAGACAAATGTAATGGTTTGGGTTGCGATATTTCGTGTCAAGCAAGAGTACGCGGAATTTTGGTTGACTCATAGATCTTTCTCTGCCGACAGGGGCGGTACGTGGGGTCATACAGGGGCCATTGCGCGACAGCGTTGGTAGCGTCGTCGTACGGATGTTCGTTCGCCCGCTCAAGGCCGCGCTGTGCTGGCCCGCTAGTGTCGCGTCGAGCGCGCGGGGCTCGGCGGTATGCTGGAAGTATACGGATGGTGCTTCATTGCTGCGGTTGGGGAGCTACCGCAATGTTAACGCACATCGGTGTTTCCGATGCCCTTTCTTGGGGTCCCGGAAGTCTAGCAAGCGGTAGGAATGGCAGTGTAAGTAACCGTAACCGGTGTCCAGATCATCGCTTGCCAATATGGTGTCTTATGCTCACACTTACCGCTTTTGGGGGATGTGAACCGGATGGTCAAGTACCAAATTCAAGGGCATGGGCGGTGACAGGCAACGCACGGAGTGGTGGCGCACGACTTTCGATTTCTGTCGTCGTATTTCGGCCGGACGTTGCGGCTCTGATCAGGACTCTTGACACACTGAGGTGTGCGATCTCGACCCTGAACGATGAGAGAGGACTGGATGGGACGACAATTTTCTTGGTCGACAACGGCGGACTACCGGACGTCGGAAGTGCGGTCCAGTCACTACATGCGGCCGGCGCCGACGTGGCAGTCGTAAGCGGACATGGAAATGTCGGCTACGGTCGTGGTCACGACATCGTCTTACAAAGCGTTAGCAGTCGATATCATCTCGTCCTCAATCCGGATGTTGACATCGAGCCACACGCACTAGCTGACGCGATAGCTTTTCTTGACGACAACCCCGAGGTAGGTTTGCTTGCGCCCCGTATCGGTGATGAGCACGGCGCATTGCAACACCTTTGTCGACGCTTTCCGAGCTTGGTGGACCTCGCAGTGCGTGGGTTCATGCCGGTAGCGTGGCGGGAGTGGTTCCAGCGGCGCCTTGCCCATTACGAAATGCGCGACGTAATCAACGACTGCGATATCGTCTGGGATCCACCCATCGTCAGCGGCTGCTTCATGCTGTTCCGCACGGAAGTGCTGAAGAAGCTGGGCGGTTTCGATCCGCGCTATTTCCTCTACTTCGAGGACTACGACTTGAGCCTGCGCACCCACGACGTCGCACGCGTGGCCTACGTTCCATCGGTCCGTGTGATTCACCACGGCGGCGGCGCGTCCCGCAAGGGTTTCGCACACATCCGCATGTTTGCCGCGTCGGCCTTCAAGTTCTACAACCGTTTCGGCTGGAGGTTGTGGTGATCCATCTCGTCGTCACCGGGGCAAACGGCTTCGTCGGTCGCGCGGTCTGCCGCCGCGCGCTGGAGGCTGGGCACACGGTGACCGCGTTGGTGAGGCGCCCGGGGGGGGGCATCGAAGGCGTGCGCGAATGGGTGCACGACGCCGCCGATTTCGATGGCCTCGACGAAGGATGGCCAACGGATCTTGTAGCCGATTGCGTGATCCATCTCGCGGCCCGTGTGCACGTGATGCGCGACGAGTCACCGAATCCCGACGCCGCGTTCGACGCGACCAACGTCGCCGGTACCTTGCGTCTCGCCAAAGCCTCGTGCCAGCACGGCGTGCGCCGCATCGTCTACGCAAGCAGCATCAAGGCAGTCGGTGAGAGTGACGGTGGCGCGCCGTTGTCGGAAGCGGTGAGTCCCGATCCGCAGGACGCCTACGGCCGCTCGAAGCTGCGCGCAGAGCGCGAACTTGCGCAATTCGGCGGGTCGAATGGGCTCGACGTCGTGATCGTTCGGCCACCCCTGGTCTACGGTCCGGCGGTCCGTGCGAACTTCCTACGCATGATGGAGGCGGTTGCGCGCGGGATACCGCTGCCGCTCGGCTCCATCGCTGCACGCCGCAGCATCGTCTACGTCGACAACCTTGCCGACGCACTGCTCCGATGCGCGATTGATCCGCGCGCGGCCGGCGAATGCTTCCACGTTGCCGACGACGATGCGCCGTCGGTCACGGGCCTGCTGCGTCTGGTCGGCGATGCGCTCGGCAAGCCGGCCCGCTTGATCCCCGTCCCGTCCCCCGTACTACGCGCGCTCGGTACGCTGACCGGCCGCCGCGCGGCGATCGACCGCCTGACCGGCAGCCTCCAACTGGATACGGGCCGGATCACGCGCGTGCTCGGCTGGCATCCCCCATATACGACAAGACAGGGCCTCGAAGCGACCGCCGCATGGTATTGTTCGCGCGATACCCAACAATAGTCGATATGCATTACCCGATATCAACGTGGCCCGAAGCGGCCGCGGTGGCGCTGGCCGCTGCCATCGCATCGACGTCCATTCTACGCATGCTGCTCGCGACCGGCCTTGCATGGCGTCTTGCCACCGATATTCCGAACGACCGTTCGCTCCATACGCGGCCGACGCCGCGCGTCGGCGGATGGGGCATCGTACCGGTCTGCGTCGTCGCATTGCTCGCGCTGGCGCCGCACTTGTGGCTGATCGCCGCCGCCGTGGCCGGCCTTGCCGCGATGTCGCAGATCGACGACCGGCGTGGGCTCCCCGCCCGCGTGCGGTTCTCGGCGCACCTCGCGGCGGTCATCGCGCTGATCGCCATGTTTCCGGCCCAGGCACCGTGGTGGCTGCTGGTCGGCATCGGCTTCGTGATGGTCTGGCTGACGAACCTGTACAACTTCATGGACGGCGCCGACGGCCTCGCGGGCGGCATGGCGCTATTCGGCTTCGGCGCGTACGCGGTCGCGGCGCTCACCGCCCCGATGCCATCCCCGGATCTGGTCGTGGCTGGATCGGCTGTTTCCGGCGCCGCTCTTGGCTTCCTGCTGCTGAATTTCCACCCGGCCCGGCTGTTTCTTGGCGACGCCGGGTCGATTCCCCTCGGATTTCTGGCCGGAGCGCTCGGCTACTGGGGCTGGCGCGCGGGCGTATGGCCAGTCTGGTTTCCGGCGCTGGTGTTCGCTCCCTTTATTGCCGACGCATCTGTAACACTTTTGAGACGTCTGTTACGTGGCGAAAAGTTCTGGCAAGCGCACCGGGAGCACTATTATCAACGGATGGTCCGTGCGGGCGTAGGTCACCGCCGGACTGCTCTTTATTGGTACCTCATCATGCTTGCAGGCATAATCGTCGCCGCGTGGGCAAAGGGCCGCCCGGAATTGCAGCAGTGGCTGTCGTTCTTCGCGTGGTACGGCGTCCTGGCATGTATCGGATTGGTGATCGACATGCGTTGGCGCCGGTTTCAGTCGGCCGCCGAAAATAACTCTTGAGGTTTCCCGCCGATGTTGCGATCCAAAGCATCATGGCTTTCGCTGAGCGCTTTCCTGTTTGACCTGACGGCGGTCACCACCGCGTGGTTGTTCGCTTATCTCGTCCGGTTCAACGGCAGCGTTCCGTCCGATTTCATGGGCGGCGCGTTGATGGCGCTCGTCTGGGTGCTGCCCGTCTACGCACTGATGTTCCTCGTGTTCGGCCTCTATCGCGGCCTTTGGGTATTCGCGAGCCTCCCCGACCTCGTTCGAATCTCGAAGGCAGTGGTCGGCGGTGGCGTGATAGTGATGATCGGCGCCGTGATGTTCCAGCCGCAGCCGATCATCCCGCGCTCGGTGCTGCTCGTGTCGCCGCTAATGCTGTTCCTGGCGATGGGCGGCGCACGGGCGCTCTATCGAGCGACGAAGGAGTACTACCTGTATGGCGGGCTCGTCGGCAAGGGCAAGCCGGTGTTGGTGCTTGGCGCCGGCACGGCCGGCGCGAGCCTTGCGCGCGAGCTGTCGCGTTCCGGCGAATGGCGCCTGGTGGGCCTGCTCGACGACGACGTCACGAAGCAGGGCCGCGAAATCTACGGCTACAAGGTACTCGGCTCGTTCAACGACCTGAAGCATTGGACCGACGCGCTGAAGGTGGAATACGCGATCATCGCGATTCCGTCGGCCTCGGTCGAAACACAGCGCCGCGTCGCGACGCTATGCGTGCGTGCCGGCATCAAGGCGATGGTGCTGCCGTCGCTGACTGCGTTGATGCCAGGACAAGGGTTCCTGTCGCAGGTCCGGAACATCGATCTCGAGGATCTGCTCGGTCGCGACGCCGTAACTATCGATACGCCGCACGTCGAGGCGCTGCTGCGTGGACGCGTCGTGATGGTGACGGGCGCGGGCGGCTCGATCGGTTCCGAGCTGTGCCGGCAGATCCTGCGCTTCGCGCCTGCCCAATTGGTCGCGTTCGACCTGTCCGAATACGCGATGTACCGGCTGACCGAGGAATTGCGCGAGCGCTTCCCCGATCTGCCCGTGGTGCCGATTATCGGCGATGCCAAGGATTCGCTGCTGCTCGACCAGGTGATGTCGCGCCACGCACCGCACATCGTGTTCCACGCGGCCGCCTACAAGCACGTGCCGCTGATGGAGGAGCACAACGCGTGGCAGGCGCTGCGCAACAACGTGCTCGGCACTTACCGGGTGGCCCGCGCGGCGATTCGCCATGATGTGCGTCACTTCGTGCTGATCTCGACCGACAAGGCCGTCAATCCGACCAACGTGATGGGCGCGAGCAAGCGCCTCGCGGAAATGGCCTGCCAGGCGTTGCAGCAGACGAGCGGGCGTACGCAGTTCGAGACGGTGCGCTTCGGCAACGTGCTCGGCAGTGCGGGCAGTGTGATCCCGAAGTTCCAGCAGCAGATCGCGAAGGGTGGCCCGGTGACGGTCACGCACCCGGAAATCACGCGTTTCTTCATGACGATCCCGGAAGCGTCGCAGCTTGTGCTGCAGGCGTCGAGCATGGGGCGTGGCGGCGAGATTTTCATTCTCGACATGGGCGAACCGGTGAAGATCGTCGATCTCGCGTGCGACCTGATTCGCCTGTACGGGTTCTCGGAAGAACAGATCCGCATTGAATTCACCGGGCTGCGGCCGGGTGAGAAGCTCTACGAGGAACTGCTTGCGGACGACGAGGCGACGACGCGCACGCCGCACCCGAAATTGCGGATCGCGCGAGCACGTGAAGTGCCCGACAATTTCCTTGACGCGCTGCTGCCGTGGTTGATGCAGCACCGCGTGCTGTCCGACGACGAAGTGCGGCGCGATCTGCGGCGTTGGGTGCCCGAGTACCAAACAGCCGCCGTGCCGGCACTGAAGAGTGTGCGGGTCGCGTCGAACCGCTGATAGCTGCGCTCGCGCCGGCGCAGCAGCCGTTTCCGCCAAAAGAAAAGCGCCCCGCGAGGCGCTTTTTCATGTCTGGCCGTGAGCGGCTAGGCGGTTCGACCGTTCAGCGGCCTTGCCGCGTCTTCCTCACCACCATCCACCGCGGCGCCCTGAACCTGACGATACTGAGATAAAGCCACACATAAGTCAGCGCGAACACCACGACAAAAACGAACAGATGCACGGTATGCCGCCAGAACAGCGTCGCCGGAATCACCGCAACGAGGCACAGCAGCCACAGATAAGGTGACGTAAGCGAATTCCGCCGCGTCAGATCGTGCGCGTGCTTCGTCCCCACGGCCCACCGCATCAGCCGCTTGTACACGAGCATATGCAGATGCACGCCGTCCGGAATCCCCGGCGACATCCCGCGGATGAACTTCTTCCGGTAGATCGAGAAGCAGGTCTCGAAGATCGGATACATGAACAGCAGCACCGGATACCACGCGGACACCTCGCGGTTGCGCATCACCAGCATGATCGCGAGCTCCGCGAGCATGAAGCCGATGAAATACGCGCCGCCGTCGCCGAGAAAGATCAGCCCGGCCGGGAAATTCCACAGGAAGAAGCCGAGCACGGCGCCCATCATGATGATCGACGCCGACATCACGACCGGGTCGTTGACGTGGAACGCGACATACGCGAGCGACGCGAACATCATGAAGCTGACCATCGACGCGAGCCCGTTGAAGCCGTCGATGATGTTGATCGCGTTCGCGAGCGCCGCGACCGCGAGCACGGTGATGAACGCCGAGATGGCCACGTAGCCGAGCAGGAAATCGAGCGGCGGCACGCTGATGCGCTTGACCGCGATACCGAGCAGCCAGAACGCCAGCGCGGCCGCGCCCATCGTGCACAGCAGCCGCGCGCGCGGCGACACGCGCTTGGTCAGGTCCTCGACGAGGCCGGACAGGAACGCCGGCAGCCCGCAGGCGACGATCCCGAGAATGCTGCCGGCGATCGTCGGGTAGCGTCGCGACACGACAAGTGCGGCAATCACGACCCCGGCGAGGATCCCGATGCCCCCCACTCGCGGCACGGGCCGCACGTGGAATTTCTGCACGCCGGCCAGGTCGCTGTCGATCGAGAATTTCTCGTGAAGGTGCGCGTAGCGCACGATGAACAGCGTGACGAGCAAGGAGACGATGAAGCCGGACGCGAAGCTGAGCATGGGATCGCTCGAAAAATGGACAGCGGATTATACAAAACCGCGCGGGTTCCCCTCCTGCCATCGCCAGTGGTCGGCGCACATTTCCTCGATGCCGAGCGTCGCACGCCAGCCGATGATGTCGGCCGCGGCCTGCGGGTTCGCATAGCATTCGGCGATGTCGCCCGGGCGGCGCGCGACGAGTTCGTACGGCACCGGGCGGCCCGATGCCTTCTCGAACGCACGTACGACTTCCAGCACGCTGTAGCCCTGGCCGGTGCCGAGGTTCACGACGAAGCTCGCGTCGCGGGTGGCCAGCGCATCGAGCGCGGCGATGTGCCCCTTCGCGAGATCGACGACGTGGATGTAGTCGCGCACACCGGTGCCGTCCGGCGTCGGGTAGTCGGAGCCGAACACGCGCAGCTTTTCCAGCTTGCCGACCGCGACCTGCGCGACGTACGGCATCAGGTTGTTCGGGATGCCGGCCGGATCCTCGCCGATCAGCCCGCTCGCGTGCGCGCCGACCGGGTTGAAGTAGCGCAGCGTGGCGATCCGCCACGACGGGTCCGAGACTTCGAGATCGCGCAGGATCTGCTCGGCGATCAGCTTCGACTGGCCGTACGGGTTCGTCGCGGACAGCGGGAACGATTCGTCGATCGGCGAGCGCTCGGGCACGCCGTACACGGTCGCCGACGAGCTGAACACGAACTGCCGGACGTTGCGCTCGCGCATGACCTTGAGCACGGCGAGCAGGCCGCCGATGTTGTTCTGGTAGTACTCGAGCGGCTTCGCGACCGATTCGCCGACGGCCTTGAGCGCCGCGAAATGAATCGTGCCGGTGATCGGGTGCGCGTCGAACACCTTCGCGAGCGCGGCTTCGTCGCACACGTCGACCTGGTGGAACGCGGGCGTCTTGCCCGTGATCCGCTCGATGCGCCGCACCGATTCAGCCTTGCTGTTCACGAGGTTGTCGACGATCACGACGTCGTAGCCGTTGTCGAGCAGCTCGACGGCCGTATGCGAGCCGATATAGCCCGCGCCGCCGGTAACGAGGATGGTGCCTTTAGCGGTCATTGCTGATGCGCTCCTTCAGAGTGTGAATCCCGTCAACGAATGGATGGTCTCCCTGTAGCGTTCGACGACCTGCTGTTCGTCGAATTCCGCCGCGACCTTGTGTCGGCCGCGTGCGCCCATCGCCGCGCGGCCTTGCGGCCCGAGCGCGATCATGCGAATCAATTGTTCCGCGAGGCTTCCGCTGTCGCGCACGCGGCACAGGAACCCCGTTTCGCCGTCGGCGACGACGTCACGGCAGCCCGGCACGTCGGTCGCGACGATCGGGCGGCCCATCGCCGATGCCTCCATCAGCGTGCGCGGCACGCCTTCGCGGTACGACGGCAGCACGACGCAGTCGGCCGCCGCGATGTGCGGGCGCACGTCGTGCGCTTCGCCGAGATACTCGACGATGCCTTCGCCGACCCACGCGTCGACGTCCGCGCGACCGATCGCGCTTGGATTGTCGACGCCGAGCGGCCCGAGCAACTGGAAGCGCACGTTCGGAAAGCGCTCGCGCACGACACGCGCGGCTTCCACGTATTCACGCACGCCCTTGTCCCACAGCAGCCGGCCGATCAGGATGAAGACGGGCGCGTCGCCGCCCGGCAGCGGCACGGGCGAGAACTGGTCGAGATCGACGCCTTCGCCGTGCAGCAGCCGCGCGCGCTCGGGATGCGCGAGCAAGCGCTCGTCGGTGAAGGTCGCGAGATCGTCGCGGTTCAGGAACCACACCTCGCGCGGGAAGCGGAACGCGAACCGGTACAGGCGCTTCGCGATGCTCGCCGCGCGGCTCTTCTGGATGAACACGTAGCCGAGGCCCGTCGTCACCGCGATCGACGGCACGCGCGCGAGCCATGCGGCCACCGAGCCGTAGATGTTCGGCTTGATCGTGTAATGGAACACGAGGTCGGGCCGCAGCGCGCGGTAGTGGCGCGCGAGCGCGGCGAGCGTGCCGAGATCCTCGCGCGGGCTCGTGCCTTTCGACGCGACCGCGAGCGCGACGTAGCGACAGCCCATCTGTTCGAGCAACGGCACCGTGCGGTCGTGCGGCGCGATCACGATGACCTCGGCGCCGCGCGCGACGAGCGCACGGATCAGCCCGTGGCGATACGTATGGATCGCCCAGGCCGTGTTGCAGACGAGCGCGATGCGCAGCGGGGAGGTGGCGGACATGAAAAAAAGAAAAAATAAAGCGTCGAAATTGCCGAACGGGCCGGATGCGCGTCAGGCGGACGGCCGCGCGGCGAACAGCGTCTGCTTGATGCGCTGCAGCGTACGGTACGGCGTCACGAAGTGCAGCAGGTTCTTGGCGAGGCCGGCCCAGTCGTACGGGTTCAGCACGTTGAAGTGGCGCAGCAGCAGCGTGAGCGTCGACACCAGTTGGCGCCGGCGCTTGGTCGCGCTGATCCCGCCCTCGTTAAGCTCGTAGTACAGGCCGAGTTCCGGCAGGTTCGCGCAATCGTAGCGTTGCATTAACCGTAAAAAAAGATCGAGATCCTCGGCCGCGCGGTACTTGGCCCGATAGTTGCCCACTTCGCGCACGGCGTCGATGCGCAACATGACCGACGGATGCACGAGCGGCGAGCGCAGGAAGCGCGTGCGGCGCAGCGTGCGCGGATCGGTGGGCGGCGTGAGCATGAAGCGCGGCTCGCCGGCGCGCGACACGACCTGCGTCCACATGCCGACGCAGGCGACGCGCGGGTGGGCGCCGAGATACGCGCGCTCTTTCGCGAGGCGCCGCGGCGCGGCGAGATCGCCCGCGTCGATGCGGGCCGCGTAGCGGAAGCCGCGCGCGGCGAGCGCGTCGATGCCGGCCGCCAGCGCGCGTTCGATGCCGCCGTTTTGCGGCATGCGCAGCACGTCGATCGCGAGGCCCGGCAGGTCGGGCGCGACGATCGGCGGCGTGCTGCCGTCGTCGACGATCAGCACGTGCACGCGCGCGTCCTCGCGAAACGACGCGAGGGTCCGGACGACGTCGTCGTGCCCGTTGTAGGCCGGCATCAGCACGGCCACGTCGTCGAGCGGGGGCGGGCTATCGGAGGGCGTCATGTTCGCAGCTTGAAACGGATGTAATAAAAGTTGACGGCGGCAGCAGCCAGGTAGCCGGCCGCCAGCCCGACGAGCGCGCCGTACAGGCCGAGCCGCGGGATCGCGAACAGGTTCACGAGCGCGGCGATCGCCAGCGCGAGCAGCCATTTCGTGAGCAACACGAATTTTGCTTGATATTTGAGAACGATAAGATTGCCTATCGCCTCGATGCCGGCCGGCACGGACAGCCACACGGCCCAGCGGAAGATGTCGACCGACGCCTCGTAGCCGCGGCCGAACACCTTGCCGACGATCAGCGGGGCGGCGGCGTCGAGCACGAGCGCGCCGGCCGTCATCAGGCCGGCCGTCATCGCGATCAGCCGGACGATGTTGCGGCGCAGCCGCGCGACGTCCTGCACGCGGTAGACGAAGGCGGGCGCGATGGTCTGCGCGAGCATCAGCGCGAGCGTGATCCAGTTCTCGTTGAGCTGCTGCGCGGCCGAGTAGCGGCCGAGATCGGCGAACGACACATGGCGCTCGAGCATCAGGCGGTCGAGCTTCAGGAACAGATACATGCAGATGAGGCCGAGCCAGAACACGGTGCCGGCCGTCGCAAAGTGCCGGAACAGCGGCCTGTCGAACGTCCAGCCGAGCGCGCCGCCGTTACGATGCCGGTAGTACAGCAGCAGCGCGAAGCCGATCGCGGCGGCTTCCAGCGCCCACAGCCACGCGAAGCGGGCAGGGCCGGCGGCCGCGCGCACCAGCAGCCATACGAGCAGCGCCTTGGCGAGCGCGGTGACCATGCTGGCGACGAGCTGCGGCTTGCTGTAGGTCATGCTCTGCAGCCACGCGTTGATCACGCCGACGAACGGCTCGCGGAACACCATCGTGACCGCGAGGCCCGCGAGCATCGCGCCGACCAGCGGGTCGAAGGCGCCCGCGGCGATCGCGATCCAGGTTGCGGCGAGCGCGGCGACCGACACGGCGATGCGCAGCACGAACGCGCTGCCGAGCACCGCGCCGAGCTGGGCGGGCGGGCGCTGGACGATGGTCGGGACGAGGATTTCCGCGCCGCACACCCAGGTGAGCGGCGCCAGTACCAGGAGCAGCGTATTCGCATACTGCCATTTGCCGAACACATCTGGACCGAAATAACGGGCCAGCAGGCCGCTGATCGCGATCGCGACGCCGATCTGCGTGAGCCGTTCGAGCCCCAGCCAGACGAGGTTCGCGACGGCTTTCGCGACGTCGGGGTTGCCGAAGCGCTTCAGCATGCGCGGCAGCGGCGGCGCGCGGGCAGGGCGGCCGGAAGCGGCGGGTGGGCGGCGGCGGGACGGCCAGGCATTAAAATGGGCGATATGCGCGTCATCGAAACCCGCGATTATAAGTGGGATCGCGACTGCGCCAGCCGTTCCATTCCTTGTTTTGCGGGGCCGCATGTATCATGCGCGGCACCGGCGAGAGGCGGCCAGCCAAGCCAGACAATTTTCCATGCACGCAACTGAGAGAGAAGAGAATCGATGATCTCCCAATCCATCTTCAAGGCATATGACATCCGTGGCGTGGTCGGCAAGACGCTCGACGTCGACACGGCGCGCGGGATCGGCCGCGCATTCGGCAGCGAAGTGCGTGCGCAGGGCGGCGATGCGGTCGTCGTCGCGCGCGACGGCCGCCTGTCCGGGCCGGAACTCGTCGGTGCGCTGGCCGACGGCCTGCGTGCTGCGGGTGTCGACGTCGTCGACGTCGGCATGGTGCCGACGCCGGTCGGCTATTTCGCGGCGAACGTGCCGCTCGCGCTGAAGGGCGGCGAGCGCCGCGTCGATTCGTGCATCGTCGTCACGGGCAGCCACAACCCGCCCGACTACAACGGTTTCAAGATGGTGCTGCGCGGCGCCGCGATCTACGGCGAGCAGATTCAGGCGCTGTACCGCCGCATCGTCGACGAGCGGTTCGAGACGGGCAGCGGCACGTATGAGGAAATCGACGTCGCCGATCAATACATCGCGCGCATCGTCGGCGACGTGAAGCTCGCGCGGCCGCTGAAGCTGGTCGTCGACGCCGGCAACGGCGTCGCGGGCCCGCTCGCGACGCGCCTGTTCAAGGCGCTCGGCTGCGAACTCGTCGAGCGCTTCACCGACATCGACGGCACGTTCCCGAACCACCACCCCGATCCCGCCCACCCGGAAAACCTGCAGGACGTGATCCAGGCGCTGAAGGACACCGATGCGGAACTCGGCTTCGCGTTCGACGGCGACGGCGACCGCCTGGGCGTCGTCACGAAGGACGGCCAGATCATCTATCCGGACCGCCAGCTGATGCTGTTCGCGGAAGAAGTGCTGTCGCGCAACCCGGGCGCCCAGATCATCTACGACGTGAAGTGCACGCGCCACCTCGCGCAGTGGGTGAAGTCGAAGGGCGGCGAGCCGCTGATGTGGAAGACGGGCCACTCGCTGGTCAAGGCGAAGCTGCGCGAGACGGGTGCGCCGCTCGCCGGCGAAATGAGCGGCCACGTGTTCTTCAAGGATCGCTGGTACGGCTTCGACGACGGCCTGTACACCGGCGCGCGCCTGCTCGAGATTCTCGCGAAGACGGCCGATCCGAGCGCGCTGCTCAACAGCCTGCCGGACGCGATGAGCACGCCCGAACTGCAGCTCTGGCTCGACGAAGGCGAGAATTTCCGCCTGATCGACAAGCTGCAGAAAGAGGCGAAGTTCGAGGGCGCCGAGGAAGTCGTGACGATCGACGGCCTGCGTGTCGAATACCCGGACGGCTTCGGCCTCGCGCGTTCGTCGAATACGACGCCGGTCGTCGTGATGCGTTTCGAAGCCGAGACGCAGGAAGGGCTCAAGCGTATCCAGGAAGACTTCCGCCGCGTGCTGACCGCCGCGAAGCCGGACGTCAAGCTGCCGTTCTGAGCGCCGGCGGCCGGCGGGCCGCCCGTACGACGGCCGTTCACCGGCCGTGTTCATCCCGAAAAGCGGCGCGCGCCCCGGGCGCGCGGCCGCTTTTTGTCTGTCCGGTCGTCCGGCCGCGATAAAATCCCCCCTTTATGTCCGTCGCCGGCTGCCAGCCGGCGTTTTTTCAGCGTGCAAAAGATCCTGATCGTGCGCGTGTCGTCGCTGGGCGACGTCGTGCACAACATGCCGGTGATCGCCGATATCCGGCGCCGCCACCCCGATGCGCAGATCGACTGGCTCGTCGAGGAAAGCTTCGTCGACCTCGTGCGGCTCGTCGACGGCGTGCGCAACGTGCTGCCGTTCTCGCTGCGCCGCTGGCGCAAGAGGCCGTTCTCGGGCGCGACGTGGCGCGAGATCCGTGCGTTCCGCCGGCGCCTCGCGGCCGAGCAGTACGACCTCGTGATCGACTGCCAGGGCCTCATCAAGACGGCATGGGTCGCGAGCTGGGCGCGCGGCCCGCTCGTCGGGCTCGGCAACCGCACCGACGGCGCCGGCTACGAATGGCCGGTGCGCTTCTTTTACCGCAAGCGCGTGCCGATCGCGCCGCGCACGCACGTGGTCGAGCGCTCGCGGCAGCTCGTCGCGGCCGCGCTGGACGATCCGGCGCCGACGCCGGCCGATCCGGTCGAATTCGGCATCGACACGCGCGCGGCGGCGCTCGCGGTGGCCGCGCTCGGCCTGAACCTGCCGGTGCCGTACGTCGTGTTCGTCCACGCGACGTCGCGCGCCGACAAGCAGTGGCCGGACGCCGCATGGATCGAGCTCGGCCAGGCGCTGGTGCGGCGCGGCGCGTCGCTCGTGCTGCCGTGGGGCAACGACGCGGAACGCGCGACCAGCGAGCGGCTCGCGAAGGAATTCGGCGCGGCGGCGATCGTGCCGCCGAAGCTGTCGCTGCCGGCCGTGGTCGGGCTGATCGACGGCGCGGCCGCGACGGTCGGGGTTGATACAGGTCTGGTTCACATCGCGGCCGCGCTGAAGCGTCCGACGGTCGAACTGTACAATTTCGCGACGGCCTGGCGGACCGGCGGCTACTGGTCGCCGAACGTCGTCAATCTCGGCACGGCGGGGCAGCCCCCGTCGATCGCGCAGGTGAAGTCGGCGCTCGCGGGCTTCGGTCTCCTGTAATGCTGTCCACACGCGAACCGATCATGAGCGAATCCCAGATCATCGAAGTCCCGTCCGCCGACTGGAGCGGACACAACCTGTCGACGCCGCGCGAGCAGTTGCTGGCGGCGGTCGAGGAAGGCAAGGTGCTGTATTTCCCGCATCTGCGCTTCGCGATCGAAGGCGGCGAGGAAGCGTTGCTCGATCCGGCGCTCGCCGATCCGAAACGCAAGAACATCAGCCTCGCGCCGAACGGCGGCGCGCTTGCCGGCGTGCTCGGCGACAGCGTCACGCAGTCGGCCGTGCGCGCGCTCGTCGCGCGCTTCCAGCAGCAGGCCGGCACGCTCGTCGACGGCCTTTTCCCCGAATATCGCGGCAAGCTGCGCGTCGCGCCGACGAGCCTGCGGCTGATGCAGGTCGAAACGCGCCAGACGTCGTGGCGCAAGGACGACAGCCGGCTGCACGTCGACGCGTTTCCGTCGCGGCCGAACTACGGCGAGCGCATCCTGCGCGTGTTCACGAACGTGAACCCGGCCGGCGCGCCGCGCGTGTGGCGCGTCGGCGAGCCGTTCGAGGACGTCGCGAAGCGTTTCCTGCCGAAGATCCGGCCGCAGTTGCCGGGCTCGGCGTGGCTGCTCAACCTGCTGCACGTGACGAAATCGCCGCGCAGCGCATACGACCACCTGATGCTGAATCTGCACGACGGGATGAAGGCCGATCTCGACTACCAGAAGACGTGTCCACAGCAGACGATGCCGTTTCCGCCGGGCAGCGTGTGGATATGTTTCTCCGATCAGACTTCGCACGCTGTGATGTCCGGCCAGTTCATGCTCGAGCAGACCTTCTTCCTGCCGGTCGATGCGATGGTGCGCCGCGAGTGCGCGCCGCTCGGCATTCTCGAACGCCTGACGGGCAGGGCGCTGGTTTGAGCGCGCCCCTGTTTCGACGTAACGCCCGGGCGGCCGCATGCTGAGGGCGATCTATCGTGCGCTGTGGTGGCTCGTCGCGCCGGCCGCGGTCATCCGGCTCTATGTGCGTTCGCGCAAGGAGCGCGGTTATCGCGAGCATATCGGCGAGCGCTTCGGCCAGGTCGCGGGCCGCTCGCCGGACGACCGCGCGCCGCTGATCTGGGTGCATGCGGTGTCGGTCGGCGAGACGCGCGCCGCGCAGCCGCTGATCGATGCGCTGATGCGCGCGCGCCCCGATGCGCGCATCCTGCTCACGCACATGACGCCGAGCGGCCGCGCGACGGGCGAACAGATCTTCGGCGATCGCGTGCTGCGCTGCTACCTGCCGTACGACATGCCGGGCGCGGTGCGGCGCTTCCTGCGCGCTTGGCGGCCGACGCTCGGCCTCGTGATGGAGACCGAGGTGTGGCCGACGCTGATCGACGAGTGCCGCCGCGCGGACGTGCCGCTCGTGCTGACCAATGCGCGGATGTCCGCGCGTTCGTTCCGGCGCGCGGCGAAGTTCGGCGCGGCCACGCGCGACGTGTTCGGCGGCTTCTCGCGCGTGCTCGCGCAGAGCCCGGCCGATGCGGAGCGGCTGACGTCGCTCGGCGCCCGCAACGTGACCGTGCTCGGCAACCTGAAGTTCGACATGACGACGCCGCCGGAGCTCGCGGCACGCGGCCATGCGTGGCGCGACGCGATCGGCGCGCGGCCGGTGTGGGTCGCGGCCAGCACGCGCGAGAACGAGGAAGCGCTGGTGCTGCAGGCGTTCGCGGAAATGCGCACGCCCGGCGCGTTGCTGGTGCTCGTGCCGCGTCATCCGCAGCGCTTCGCCGAAGTCGAGGCGCTCGTCGTGCGCAGCGGGCTCAAGTGCGTGCGGCGCTCTGCCTGGGCGGCCGATGCGGCCGCGCTCGCGGCCGGCCGGCCGGCCGCCGAACCGTTGGCCGGCGACGTGACGGTGCTGCTCGGCGATTCGATGGGCGAGCTCGGCGCGTACTACGCGGCGGCCGACATCGCGTTCATCGGCGGCAGCCTGCTGCCGCTCGGCGGGCAGAACCTGATCGAGGCGTGCGCGGTCGGCGTGCCGGTGCTGATCGGGCCGCACGTGTTCAACTTCACGCAGGCGACCGCCGATGCGGTCGCGGCCGGTGCGGCGATGCAGGTCGCGGATCCGCTCGATCTCGCGCACGTGCTCGACGCGCTGTTCGCCGACAAGGCGCGGCGCATCGCGATGGGCGCGGCCGGAGCGGCCTTCGCGGCGCGTCACCGCGGCGCGACCGCGCGCACGGTCGACGTGCTCGCCGCGCTGCTGCCGCCTGTCGAAGCCGAGACGCGTGCGCTGCCGGGCGCCGCTTCCGAAGACGAATAGACGACGGGCGGCGCAAGGCCGCCCCCGAACGCATGGCGGCGACATGAGCCGCCGCCACGCCGCTCAAACCGTCAGCAAGCCCTTCTTCTCGATGAACGCGATCACGTCCGCGACGCCGTCGAGCGCCTTCAGGTTCGTCATCACGTAAGGCCGCTCGCCGCGCATTTTCTTCGTGTCGGACGCCATCACGTCGAGGTTCGCGCCGACCAGCGGCGCGAGGTCGGTCTTGTTGATCACGAGCAGGTCGGACTTCGTGATGCCGGGGCCGCCCTTGCGCGGAATCTTCTCGCCGCCGGCCACGTCGATCACGTAGATCGTCAGGTCCGACAGCTCGGGGCTGAAGGTCGCCGCGAGATTGTCGCCGCCGGACTCGATGAACACGATGTCGGCATCGGGAAAGCGCGCGAGCATCCGGTCGACCGCCTCGAGGTTGATCGACGCATCCTCGCGGGTCGCCGTGTGCGGGCAGCCGCCCGTCTCGACACCCATGATGCGTTCCTCGGGCAGCGCGCCGGCGACCGTCAGCAGCCGCTGGTCTTCCTTCGTATAGATGTCGTTCGTGATCGCGACGAGGTCGTACTTGTCGCGCATCGCCTTGCACAGCATTTCGAGCAGCGTGGTCTTGCCGGAGCCGACGGGGCCGCCTATGCCGACGCGCAGCGGCGGCAGTTTCTTCGTGCGGCGGGCGGAGGAGGGAGCAGGTGCGTTCATGGTCGGGCGAAGAGGTTCAGGAGCGGAACAACCGCGAGTACTGGGTTTCGTGCCGCGCGGACAGGATGCCCAGTTGCGGCGCGAACGTGTTGACGGCGTCGGGCGGCGTCGCGAGCGCGCGGCGCACGGCCGCGTCGATCGCGCCGCGCAGCGCGACGATGATGCGTTGCCCGGCGAGCTGGCCGAGCGGCACGGCCTTCAGCGCGGCGGACGTCTGGTTCTCGACCCAGCCGAATGCATACGCGGCGAGCGTCGCGTCGGCGCTCGCGTCGTGTGCGGCGGCCGCGTACGCGAACGCGGTCGGCAGCGCGATCGGCGCGATCGACGCGAGCGTCGCGCGGCGTGCGGCGTCGCCCCATTCGAGCGATGCGCACAGCTGCGCGAGCGACCAGCCCATCTGTTCGGTTTCGCGGCGCAGTTCGGCCGATTCCCGGCTCGCGACGAACCATGCGTTTTCGGCGGCGAGCGCGTGCGTGTCGTGCGCCTGCCAGCGGGCGAGCTGGTGCGCGAGGAACGGCAATTCGCCGTGCGCGAGCACGTCGGTCAGGCCGCTCGCGATCCAGTCGCGCGCGGAATCGGCGTCGCGGATCAGGTTTGCGTCGAGCGCGGCTTCAAGGCCCTGCGAATAGCTGTACGCGCCGATCGGTAGTGCGGGCGACGCGAGGTGCAGCAGCGCGACGAGTTCAGTGGTGGTCATGACCGTGGTGGCCGTGCGTGCAGCCGGGACCATGCTGATGGCCGTGATCGTGATCGTGATCGTGACCGTGATCGTGATCGTGCGAATGCGAATGCCCGTGGTGTTCGCCGAACACCTGCTGCGCGAGCGCGTAATCCTCGGCGAACGTCGCGTCGTGTCCGTGCTTGTGGCCGCCGCCGTACGCGCCGGCTTCCGGCTGGAACGGTGCGTGCGTTTCCTCGACCTGCGTGCCGAGCCGGCGCAGCATGTCCGCGAGCACGGGATCGGCCTCGAGCTTCAGGTAGCCGTCGCCGATCTCGACCGGCGTGTGACGGTTGCCGAGATGGTAGGCGGCGCGCATCAGCGTGAGCGGGTCGGCCGCGCGTACGAGCAGCACGGTTTCGGCGGCAGCGGCGATGCGAACGAGCGCGCCGTCGTCGGCGACGAGCACGTCGCCGTCGCGCAGCACGGTGCCGCGCGGCAGCAGGACCGCGACGTCCTCGCCGGTGTCGAGCGTCGCCGCGAGGCGGCTCTTGCAGCGGGCGTCATAGGCGAGCGTGAGCGTCGGCGCGCGCGCGACGAGCGACGCGGCGAGTTTCACGTTCGGGGCAATGCGTTTGTCGAGGGTGCGCATGAAACTGGGGATTCCGAATCAGAACAGGAAATAGCGCTGCGCCATCGGCAGCACCGTCGCCGGTTCGCAGGTGAGCAACTGGCCGTCGGCGATCACGTCGTAGGTTTCCGGATCGACGCTGATCGACGGGCGCCATGCGTTGTGGATCATGTCGGCCTTCGTCACGTTGCGGCAATTGCGCACCGGCACGATCCGCTTCGCGAGGCCGTAGCGTTCCGCGATGCCGGCGTCGGCCGCCATCTGCGACACGAAGGTCAGCGACGTGCGCGCGAGCGCGCCGCCGCGCGTCGCGAACATCTCGCGATAATGAACCGGCTGCGGCGTCGGGATCGACGCGTTCGGGTCGCCCATCTGCGCGAGCGCGATCATCCCGCCCTTCAGGATCATCGACGGCTTGATCCCGAAGAACGCGGGCTCCCACAGCACGAGGTCGGCCCACTTGCCGGGCTCGATCGAGCCGACTTCATGCGCGATCCCGTGCGTGAGCGCCGGGTTGATCGTGTACTTCGCGACGTAGCGCTTCGCGCGGAAGTTGTCGTTGCGCGCGGTGTCCTCCGGCAGCGCGCCGCGCTGCACTTTCATCTTGTGCGCGGTCTGCCACGTGCGGATGATCACTTCGCCGACGCGGCCCATCGCCTGCGAATCGGACGACAGCATCGACAGCGCGCCGAGATCGTGCAGGATGTCCTCGGCCGCGATCGTCTCGCGGCGAATGCGCGATTCGGCGAACGCGAGATCCTCGGCGATCGACGGATCGAGGTGATGGCACACCATCAGCATGTCGAGATGCTCGTCGAGCGTGTTGATCGTGTACGGGCGCGTCGGATTGGTCGACGACGGCAGCACGTTCATCTCGCCGCACACCTTCAGGATGTCGGGCGCATGGCCGCCGCCCGCGCCTTCGGTGTGGTACGTGTGGATCGTGCGGCCCTTGAACGCGGCGACCGTCGATTCGACGAAGCCGGCTTCGTTCAGCGTGTCGGTGTGGATCGCGACCTGCGTGTCGGTGTCGTCGGCGACCGACAGGCAGTTGTCGATCGCGGCGGGCGTCGTGCCCCAGTCCTCGTGCAGCTTCAGGCCGATCGCGCCGGCCGCGATCTGCTCGACGAGCGGCTGCGGCAGGCTTGCATTGCCCTTGCCGAGAAAGCCGAGGTTGATCGGCCAGCCGTCGGCCGCCTGCAGCATCCGCTCCATGTGCCACGGGCCCGGCGTGCAGGTCGTCGCGTTGGTGCCGGTGGCCGGCCCCGTGCCGCCGCCGAGCATCGTCGTGACGCCCGACGCGAGCGCTTCGTCGATCTGCTGCGGGCTGATGAAGTGAATGTGCGTGTCGATGCCGCCCGCCGTCACGATCAGCCCTTCGCCGGCGATCACTTCGGTGGCCGCGCCGATCGCGATCGTCACGCCCGGCTGGATGTCGGGGTTGCCGGCCTTGCCGATCGCGGCGATGCGGCCGTGCTTGATCGCGATGTCGGCCTTCACGATGCCCCAGTGATCGAGTATCACCGCGTTCGTGATGACGGTATCGGGCACGTCGGCGGCCACGCGCTGCGACTGGCCCATCCCGTCGCGGATCACCTTCCCGCCGCCGAATTTCACTTCCTCGCCGTAGGTCGTGAAGTCGCGTTCGATCTCGATCAGCAGTTCGGTATCGGCGAGCCGGACGCGGTCGCCCGTCGTCGGCCCGAACATTTCCGCGTACGCGCGGCGGCTCAAGCGTAGTGTCATGTTGCTGTTCCTGAAGAGCGGGGCGTGGCTTACAGCGGCCCCATCACCTTGCCCTGAAAACCGTAGACGGCGCGCTCGCCCGCGAGGGCGACGAGCTCGACGGTGCGCGTCTGGCCCGGCTCGAAGCGCACGGCCGTGCCGGCCGCGATGTTGAGCCGGAAGCCGCGCGCGGCCGCGCGGTCGAACGACAGTGCATCGTTGACTTCGAAGAAGTGGTAGTGCGAGCCGACCTGCACCGGGCGGTCGCCGGTGTTCGCGACAGCGAGCGTCAGCGTCGCACGGCCCGCGTTCAGTTCGTGTTCGCCGTCGTCGGTGAGAATTTCGCCGGGGATCATGCGCGGTACCACCTTGGTCACGGAATCGGATGATGGACGGTCACCAGCTTCGTGCCGTCGGGGAAGGTCGCTTCGACCTGGATGTCGGGAATCATTTCCGGCACGCCGTCCATCACGTCGTCGCGCGTGAGCAGCGTCGTGCCGTAGTGCATGACTTCGGCGACCGTCTTGCCGTCGCGTGCGGCTTCCATCAACGCCGCGGTGATGAAGGCCACCGCCTCCGGATAGTTGAGCTTCAGGCCGCGCGCACGGCGGCGTTCGGCGAGCAGCGCCGCCGTGAAGATCAGCAGCTTGTCCTTTTCGCGGGGAGTCAGTTTCATGAAGGCAGGCGTTCAGGAAAACGTAATTTTTATCGGTGCGCACGCGATCGGGCAGGCGAGCGGATCATCGTAGCACCGCGCTGTTTGGCGTGCGTCGTGTATCGCTTATGTAAGCAGCAAGGGGCGTGCCATGTGCATCCGGCGCGCCGTCATGCTCTTTCGTGGTGCGCGATGCTTGAAGAGTGTGCGCCGTGTGTCGCGGCATTGCGCCGAAACGGTGCGCGATGCGCGCGCGTTCAGGTTTGCCAGAGACGCAGCGGCCGCGCGTCGATGCCGTGCACGATCGGCCGCAACTGCAGCCAGCAGTCGGTGAAGTGGCGCTGCAGCGCTTCCATCGACGTCGCCAGCGCGCGCACCAGCACGACGCCGGGCGTTACGCAAGTGGCGCCCGCGCGCAGCGTATCGTCGAACGGCATCCCGGCGGCGAGCGTTTCGGCGAGCGCGGCGTCGCACGCGGCGCCGGCCGCCCACAGCGTGCCGTAGGCGGGAAAGCCGGCGAGGCCCTGCGGCGCGCCGCGCAGCGGGTCGCGTGCATCGAGCAGCGCGCGCTCGGTCCACAGCGGCCGGCCGTCGGCATCGACGAGCGCCGACGTCGACGCGATGCGTCCTGCCGACCAGGTTTCGCCGGCCGCCTGCCGGCCGAGCTGCGTCGCGTCCCAGCCGATCGCGCTCGCGCCTGCGCCGAGCGTCACCGTGAAGTCGAGCGCGGCGTGCGCCGCGTCAAAGAACAGGTTGTTCTGCGGCAGCCAGTCGAGCTTCGCGTGGGCGCCGACCGCGATGCCGATGCGCTGCGTCGCATCGAGGCCGTTGGACTTGTACCACTTGGTCGCGCCGGGCGTCGTCAGCACCGCGTGCGTGCCGTCGCCGAGCGCGATGTCGATGTCGAGCCGGTCGCCGCCCGCGACGCCGCCTGGTGGGTGCACGATCACCGCATGGCAGATCGCGTCGCCTTCCGGGTACAGCGGCCGCTGCACGCGCAGCGGGCCGTCGTGCAGCCGGTGCGCGAGCGTCGTGCGCGCACCGTGCCGCTCGAAGCCGAGTTCGAGACGGCCGCGCCACGACTTGGCGACGGCGGGGCGGGACAGCGGGGCGTGGGAGTCGGGGGCGGACATCTATTGGACGTGGAGAGGCTAAGACTTTCACTGAAATGCTCGGTTTCAGCGAGCGTTGAAGAAGACCATTTTAATGAAATTCTTGTCGCCTCTCGGCATTCGTCCAAGCCGTCACTACACCGCGATCAATTCCCGCACCCCATTCGTCTCCATATCCCGCGCGTCACCACCCGCGACGATCTCGCCGCGGCTCATCACCCAGTAATGGTCCGCGATCGAGCGCGCGAAATCGTAATACTGTTCGACGAGCAGCACGGTCATCCTCGATTCGTCGACGAGCTGGCGCAGCGTGCGCCCGATGTCCTGGATGATCGACGGCTGGATGCCTTCGGTCGGCTCGTCGAGGATCAGCAATTGCGGCTCGCTCATCAGCGCGCGGCCGATCGCGAGCTGCTGCTGCTGGCCGCCCGACAGGTCGCCGCCGCGCCGTGCGCGCATGTCCTTCAGCACCGGAAACAGTTCGTAGATACGATCGGGCACTTTCGACGGCGCCTTGCGGCTCGCCGCGCCGACGAGCAGGTTTTCCTCGACGGTGAGCCGCGGAAAGATGTCGCGGCCCTGCGGCACGTAAGCGAGCCCGGCCGCCACACGCGCATACGGCGGCAACGCGCCGAGCGCGGCGCCGCGCCACGACACGCTGCCGCTTTTCGCGGCGACGACACCCATCAGGCAGCGCAGCAGCGTGCTCTTGCCGACGCCGTTGCGGCCGAGCAGCACGGTAAGCTTGCCGTCGTCGGCGACGAGGTTCACGTTGCGCAGGATATGGCTGCCGCCGTAGTACTGGTTCAGCGCTTCGATTTTCAGCATCGCATCATCGTCCGAGGTAAGACTCGATCACCGCTTCGTCGCGCTTGACCTGGTCGAGCGTGCCGTGCGCGAGCACCGCGCCTTCGGCCATCACCGTCACGCGCCCCGTGTCGCCCGCGAGCGCCGCGACGAATTCCATGTCGTGCTCGACGACCATCATCGAGCAGGTGCCGCGCAGCGTGTTCAGCAGCTCGGCGAGCTCCATCGTCTCGTGGTCGGTCATCCCGGCCGCCGGCTCGTCGAGCAGCAGCAGCGCGGGACGCTGCATCAGCAGCATGCCGATTTCGAGCCGCTGCTTCTGCCCGTGCGACAGTTCGCCGGCCGCGCGATACGCATCGCTTTCGAGACCGATCAGCGCGAGCGTCTCCTCGATCTTCGCCTGCGCGGTGCGGTCGAGCCGCGCGCGCAGCGACGCGAGCCAGCCCTTGTCGGTCTGCATCGCGAGTTCGAGGTTTTCCCACACCGGGTGCTGTTCGAACACGGTCGGCTTCTGGAACTTGCGGCCGATCCCCGCGCGCGCGATCTCGGGTTCGTTCAACCGCGCGAGGTCGATCGTCTGGCCGAGAAACACCTTGCCGGCGTCGGGCCGCGTCTTGCCGGTGATCACGTCCATCATCGTCGTCTTGCCCGCGCCGTTCGGGCCGATCACGCAGCGCAGCTCGCCCGCGTCGATCGCGAGCGACAGCTTCTTCAGCGCGCGAAAACCGTCGAAGCTCACCTCGATATCCTCGAGATAGAGGATCGTGCCGTGCGACGTGTCGATGCCGGGCGGCACGACGCGCCCCATCGACGCGCTGCCGCTGACGGCGAGCAGCTCGTCCTCGGGCGGCGGCGTGAACTGATAGAGAGCCGTGCCGTTCATGCGCGTTTCCCCTTCGCGAGCAGCGTGTCGACGAGGCCCATGATCCCGCGCGGCAGCAAGAGCGGCACGAGCACGAAGATCAGGCCGAGAAAGAACAGCCAGTATTCGGCGAAGTACGCGGTGAAGAAACTCTTCGCGCCGTTTACCGCGAACGCGCCGACGATCGGCCCGATCAGCGTGCCGCGCCCGCCCACCGCGACCCAGATCGCCATTTCGATCGAGTTGCCGGGCGACATCTCGCCGGGATTGATGATGCCGACCTGCGGCACGTACAAGGCGCCTGCGATGCCGCACAGCACGGCCGACAGCGTCCACACGAACAGCTTGTACGCGAGCGGGCTGTAGCCGAGGAACATCAGCCGCGTCTCGCCGTCGCGCACCGCGGTCACCACGCGCCCGAGCTTGCTCGTGACGACCGCGCGCGCGACGATGAACGCGAGCACGAGCGTCGCGAAGGTCAGCAGCAACAGCACGGTGCGCGTGCCCGGCGACGTGATCGCGAAGCCGGCGATGCGCTTGAAGTCGGTGAAGCCGTTGTTGCCGCCGAAACCCGTCTCGTTGCGAAAGAACAGCAGCATCGCGGCGAACGTCAGCGCCTGCGTGATGATCGACAGGTACACGCCTTTCACGCGCGAGCGGAACGTGAAGAAGCCGAACACCCATGCGAGCACGGCCGGCACGAGCACGACCAGCGCGAGCGCCCACGCCAGATGCTGCGTGCCGCTCCAGTACCACGGCAACTGATGCCAGTCGAGAAACACCATGAAGTCGGGCAGGTCGCTGCCGTACTTGCCGTCGCGGCCGATCTCGCGCATCAGGTACATGCCGATCGCATAGCCGCCCAGCGCGAAGAACAATCCATGGCCGAGGCTCAGGATCCCGCAGTAGCCCCATACGAGATCGAGCGCGAGCGCGGCGATCGCGTAGCACATCAGCTTGCCGGCGAGCGTCATCGCGTACGCGGACAGATGGAACGCGCTGGCTTCCGGCGCGACGAGCGCGGCGAGCGGCACGCCGATGCCGATCGCCACGCACAGCGCGACGAGCGCGAGCCATGCGCGGCGCGACAGCAGCGCGGGGCGGGGCGGCAGGCCGAGCGCGAAGCCGTCCGCGCGCGTGCCGGCGGCGGGCTTCGGCGTATCGGCGACCGGGTTCGATATCGAATCGGTGAATGAAGTCACGTCAAGCCTCCGCGCTGCGGCCCTTCGGGGCGAACATGCCCTGCGGGCGTTTCTGGATGAACAGCACGATCATCACGAGCACCGCGATCTTCGCGAGCACGGCGCCCCAGAACGGCTCGATGGCCTTGCTGACGAGGCCGAGCCCGAAGCCGCCGAGCACGGTGCCGGCGATCTGGCCGACGCCGCCGAGCACGACCGCCATGAACGAATCGATGATGTAGTTCTGGCCGAGATCGGGGCCCACGTTGCCGATCTGCGACAGCGCGCAGCCGCCGAGGCCCGCGATGCCCGCGCCGAACGCGAACGCATACGCGTCGACGCGTGCGGTCTTCACGCCGACGCAGGCGGCCATCCGCCGGTTCTGCGTGACCGCGCGCACGAACAGGCCGAGCCGCGTCTTCGTCAGCACGGCCCACGCGACGAACACCACCGCGAGCGCGAACGCGAGGATCGCGAGCCGGTTGAACGGCAGGATCAGGTTCTGCATCACGGTCACGCCGCCGCTCATCCACGACGGGTTCACGACCTGGACGTTCTGCGCGCCGAACAGCATGCGCGTCGCCTGGATCAGGATCAGGCTCACGCCGAACGTCGCGAGCAGCGTCTCGAGCGGGCGGCCGTACAGATGCCGCAGCACGAGCCGTTCGAGCACGATGCCGACGAGCGCGGCCGCCGCGAACGATACCGGCACCGCGACGAGCGGATACCAGTCGAATGCGCCGGGCGCGTAGCGCTGGATCAGCGTCTGCACGACATAGGTTGCGTACGCACCGATCATCAGGAATTCGCCGTGCGCCATGTTGATCACGCCGATCAGCCCGTACGTGATCGCGAGGCCGAGCGCGGCGAGCAGCAGCACGCTGCCGAGCGACAGGCCGGCGAACAGCGTGCCGACAATTTCGCCGCGGCGCTGCAGCGCGTGCAACGTATCGAGCCCTTGCTGCGCGGCCTCGCGCACGCGCGCGTCGGGTTCCGCGTAGCTGCCGTCCGCGTTCTTCGCGACGAGCGGGCGCAGTTGTTCGATCATGTCGAGATCCTGGCGCGCGGCCACCACCTGCACGGCTTCGAGGCGCTTCGCCGGATCGGCGTCGTGCAGCGCGGCGATCGCCCACAATGCGTCGAGGCGCCGTTTCAACGCCGGATCGGTTTCCTTCGCGCGGGCGCGGTCGATCATCGGCTTGAGCGCTGGGTCGGGCGACTTCAGCAGCGCGTCGATCGCATCACGCCGCGCGGCGACGTCGGGCGACGCGAGCGCGAGGCCCGACAGCGCGCCGGCGATCTTCGTGCGCAGCAGGTTGTTCAGCATCACCGGCTGCGCGTCGCCGGCCGGCGTCGCGGCCTGCGTGAGCGCGTCGTGCGCGGTGTCGCCGGACTGGATCAGCAGCCGGCCGTCGCCGGTCGCGAGCGCATCGCCGCTCGACAGCGCGTTGAGGATCGTCACCGCGCGCGGATCGGTATCGGTGGCGAGCCGCTCGATCGCGGCCGTCTTCGCGTCGAAGTCGTCGCCGGCGAGCGCGGCGGTGTCGGCCGCCGTCAGCGCGAACGCGGCGTGCGGCAGCAGGCTCGCGAGGGCGGCGCATGCCGCGATCGCGCGGGCGGCTCGGCGAAAGCGTGTAGGCATCGGGAAGTCCTGTCGGGCGAGGGGAATCGGAGCGGCGCTGCGCCGGCGCGCGCGGTTCGTCACGGCAAGCGCGGCCGGCGCATCGACGGCGGGCGGGCGAGCGGCACGTCGCGCGCAAGGCCCGACGCGCCGCCCGGCGTCACGCCAGCGCCGCGCGCTGCCGGCGCAGGAACGCCGGAATCGAGCTGACGACGTCCGGCTTGTTCTGGTTGCCCGCGATGAACGGGCTCCACGGCTGCGCGCGCACGGCCGTCTTCGTCTTCCACACGACGTTGAACTGCCCGTCGCCGCGGATCTCGCCGATCATCACCGGCTTGTGCAGGTGGTGGTTGCCGTCCATCGCGAGCGTGAAGCCCGACGGCGCGGCGACCGTCTGGCCGATCATCGCGACGCGCACCTTGTCGACGTCGGTGCTCTTCGCCTTCTCGACGGCCTGCTTCCACATGTGGATGCCGACGTAGGTCGCTTCCATCGGATCGTTGGTCACGCGCTTCGCGCCGCCCGGCAGGTTGTTCGCCTTCACCCACGCGGCGAACTGGTCCTTGAACTTGGTGTTGGTCGGGTTCTTCACCGACATGAAGTAGTTCCACGCGGCGAGGTGGCCGACGAGCGGCTTCGTGTCGATCCCGCGCAGCTCCTCCTCGCCGACCGAGAATGCGACGACCGGCACGTCGGTCGCCTTGATCCCCTGATTGCCCAGTTCCTTGTAGAACGGCACGTTGGAATCGCCGTTGATCGTCGAGACCACGGTCGTCTTGCCGCCTTGCGAGAAGGTCTTGATGTTCGCGACGATGGTCTGGTAATCGCTGTGGCCGAACGGCGTGTAGACCTCCTGAATGTCGGCGTCCTTCACGCCTTTCGATTTCAGGAACGCGCGCAGGATCTTGTTGGTCGTGCGCGGATACACGTAGTCTGTGCCGAGCAGGAAGAAGCGCTTCGCGCCGCCGCCTTCCGCGCTCATCAGGTACTCGACGGCCGGAATGGCCTGCTGGTTCGGCGCGGCGCCCGTGTAGAACACGTTGCGCGACATTTCCTCGCCTTCATACTGCACCGGGTAGTAGAGCAGCCCGTTCAACTCTTCGAATACCGGCAGCACGGATTTGCGGGACACCGACGTCCAGCAGCCGAACACGCACGCGACCTTGTCCTGCGTCAGCAGCTGGCGCGCCTTCTCGGCGAACAGCGGCCAGTTCGACGCGGGATCGACCACCACCGGTTCGAGCTTGCGGCCCAGCACGCCGCCGCTCTTGTTGATGTCGGCGATCGTCATCAGCGCGGTGTCCTTCAGCGACGTCTCCGAGATCGCCATCGTGCCCGACAGCGAATGCAGGATGCCGACCTTGATCGGGCCGGTGCCCGCGTCGGCTGCGTGCGCGAACGGGCTCTTGCCCGCCAGCGCGAGCGCGCCGGCCATCGAACCGAACTTCAACAGACTGCGACGTTTCATCGAGATCCCCTTTGTCGTGTTGGATGCGCGTGCGCCGTGGCGGCGCCGGCCATCGTGTAACGCAAGGCATGTGCCAGTCGCGCCGATGCACGCCCGGCGTGCCTGTGCGGGCCATCGGCGGGCATCGACGCGGTGCGGATGACGCGTCGTGCAGCATGCGCGGTCCGTTGCGGTGCAGGCGCGCGGGCGCAAATGGTGCACGAAGGTGTCGCGGCGTCGCGGCGCGGGGAAATGTCGGAACGGAAGGGGAATGAGAAACGGGCGCGCGGTGCGCGCCCGTTCGGCGGATCGGTGCGGCCGGCGGCAGGGTGCCGGGCGGCGCGGCGGCGCGCGATGCGCGGCCGGAAGGATCGGTCAGTAGCGCGGCACGGACGGGTCGACGTCGCGCGACCACGCGTCGATTCCGCCTTGCAGGTTGTACAGCTTCGTGAAGCCGCGCGATTCGAGGAACATCGCGACCTGCGCGCTGCGCATCCCGTGATGGCACACGCAGACGATTTCCGCTTCGTCGTCGAGCTCCTCGCTGCGCGCGGGAATCTGCTGCATCGGAATCGACACGCTGCCGGCGATCTGCGCGGTCGCGATTTCCCACGGCTCGCGCACGTCGAGCACGACCGGCGCGGGGCGCGCTGTGTCGCCGAGCCATTCCGCGAGCATCGCGGGCGTCAGGATCTGCATGGAGGCTCCGCCGCTCAGAACTTGAAGCGCGACGGCTCGATCGCGTTGACGAGGTGGTCGATGTAGGTTTCGAACACGTCGGCGACGCGGTACTGCTTGTCGTCGATGCGCGTGATGATCTGCGCCTTCATCACCGGACGGCCGCCGACGAACGCCGACAGGCGGCCGCCGATCTTCAGCTGTTCGAGCATGTCCTGCGGCACGACCGGCAGGCCGCCCGCGACGCAGATCACGTCGTACGGCGCCTTCGCGGCCCAGCCGCGCGAACCGTCGCCGAGCACGACTTCGGCGTTGGTCACGCCGTCGTTGCGCAGGTTGTCCGCCGCGAACTTCGCGATCGCCGGATCGATCTCGACGGCCGTCACGTGCTGCGCGCGATGCGCGAACAGCGCGGCCAGGTAACCCGAGCCCGCGCCGATCACGAGCACGTTCTCGTGCTTCTTGACCGCCAGCTCCTGCAGCACGCGTGCTTCGACGCGCGGGAACAGCATCTTGCTGGCGCCGCCCGGCAGCGGCAGTTCGAGATCGGCGAACGCGAGATCGCGGAATTGGGCAGGAACGTAGTTCTCACGCTTGACGATCGACAGCAGGCCCAGGACATCCAGATCCAGCACGTCCCACGGACGGATCTGCTGTTCGATCATGTTG
Source organism: Burkholderia sp. AU32262 (assembly GCF_020419985.1). Classification (NCBI taxonomy): domain Bacteria; kingdom Pseudomonadati; phylum Pseudomonadota; class Betaproteobacteria; order Burkholderiales; family Burkholderiaceae; genus Burkholderia; species Burkholderia sp. AU32262. The sequence goes on along the minus strand of NZ_JAIZRS010000011.1, from coordinate 39,913 downwards.
AAACGCGCGTTTTCGATATTCATGGTGTGGTCACGCAGCCTGGTCGGCCATCAGCGGGGATAGAGAAACTTCGTGATTGTACCAAACGGCGCGGCCGCGAAGCCTTCAGGCGGCCTGCAACAGACCTTTACCCCTTGCTCTTCTTGATCTGCGCCTCGAATGCGAGGTCGAGCTTGCTCGCCTTGCGCGGCTTTTGGGGGCCAAATGCGTCGACGAACTTGACGAATTCGTCGAGCGGCAGCGGCTCGCAGCGCTTTTCGGCGGTGCCGCCCGAGCGGTCGACGAGATAGAACAGGCCGCCCGCCATCGCGACGGCCGCGAATTGCGGGTTGCCGGAGCGGGTTTTCAGGCGTTCGACCGCGTGGGTCGCTTTGGTGGTGCGCATCTTGGGGGCTGGCGAAGCGGGTGTAAGCCTCACACTCTATCAAACCGGCCGCCCGCGTGCGGCCGGCGCCCGCCCCATGGCCCGCGCGAACGGCCCTAGACCGTGCGCGAGTAGCGCTGCCGCGGCGTCTGGCCGAGATACGCGTCGAACGCCATCGCGATGTTGCGCACGACCATCCGGCCGGCCGGATGGATCGTCAGCCGGTCGCGCGCGATCGTCAGCAGCCCGTCGCGCTCGAACGGGCGCAGCGCGTCGAGCTCGCGCGCGAAATGATCGGCGAAGCGGATGCCGTGCGCGGCCTCGACATGCGAGAACGGCAGTTCGAGATTGCACATCAGCTGCGTGATCACGTCCCGGCGCAGCCGGTCGTCCGGCGTGAGCCGTACGCCGCGGGCGATCGGCAGCCGGCCCGCGTCGAGCGCGGCGCCGTACGCGGGCAGATCCTTCGCGTTCTGCGCGTAGACGTCGCCGACCTTGCCGATCGACGACACGCCGAAGCCGATCAGGTCGGTATCCGCGCGCGTGCTGTAGCCCTGGAAATTGCGCTGCAGCGTGCCGTTGCGCTGCGCGCGCACCAGTTCGTCGGACGGCCGCGCGAAGTGGTCCATCCCGATGTACACGTAGCCGGCCGACGTCAGCATGTCGATCGCGAGGCCGAGCAGCGCGATGCGCGTTTCCGGCGGCGGCAGCGTCGCATCGTCGATCTGCCGCTGCATCTTGAACAGGTGCGGCATGTGCGCGTAGCCGAACACCGACAGGCGATCGGGCGCGAGCTCGATGATCGTCTCCAGCGTGCGTGCGAACACGGCGACCGTCTGGTGCGGCAGCCCGTAGATCAGGTCGACGCTCACCGAATGGAAGCCCGTCGCCCGCGCGGCGGCGAGCAGGTCGGCCGTCATCGCGCGCGGCTGGACGCGGTTGATCGCCTGCTGCACGGCCGGGTCGAAATCCTGCACGCCGAGGCTCAGCCGATTGAAGCCGATCGTGCGCAGGTGGACGAGCGTCGCCGGCGTGACCGTGCGCGGATCGATCTCGATCGAGAACTCGGCATCGGCGTCCGCCGCGAGCGCGAAATGCTCGCGCGTGGCCGCCATCAGCTCGGCCGTTTCGTCGTCGGACAGAAAGGTCGGCGTACCGCCGCCCCAGTGCAGCTGCGTGACGGGACGGGACGGATCGAACAGCGCGGCCTGCAGCGCCATTTCGCGCTTGAGCTGGTCGAGATACGGGCGCGCGCGGCGGCGGTTGTTGGTCGCGACCTTGTTGCAGCCGCAGTAGAAGCATGCGGTGTTGCAGAACGGGATGTGGAAGTACAGCGACAGGTCGCTCGACGACGCGCCGGGGTCGCCGGCCGCGCGCACGTAGTCGGCCGGATCGAAGTCGTCGCGGAATTGCAGCGCGGTGGGGTACGACGTATAGCGCGGCCCGTTCGCGCCGTATTTCGTGAGCAAATGGGGACGGAACATCGTGTCGTCAGAACCAGAATGCATGACGGTCTCGCGCTTTTTAGATGCTTTCGAGTATATGAACGCGCGCGTGGCCTGGATTGTGTAATAACGTCGCAGCCGGCGATGGCACAATGCGGGGTAGGGCTGCCGGATACCGCGTCCGGTTGCCGCACCATTTTTCGTTGTTCGTCGAGAGAGCCGAGTGTCCGTCGAAATCCCTGTCCGCCCGGCGCCCGCCGAAGTCCCGCCGCCGCACGCGTGCCGCGAGGGCTGCGGCGCGTGCTGCATCGCGCCGTCGATTTCCAGCCCGATTCCGGGCATGCCCGACGGCAAGCCGGCCGGCGTGCGCTGCGTGCAGCTCGGCGACGACCTGCGCTGCATGATCTTCGGCCGGCCCGAGCGCCCCGCGTGCTGCTCCGGGCTGCAGCCGTCCGCCGACATGTGCGGCGCGTCGCGCGACGACGCGCTCGCGTGGCTTACGCGCCTCGAGGCCGCGACGCGGCCGGCGCATCCAGGAGAGAGTTCAGCATGACCGTCCCTCGCGCGCCCGGCCGGCGCCGTTTTCTCGCTGCCGCCATCGGCGCCGTCGGCGTGTGCGTATCGCTTGCCGCGTGCGCGTCGACGTTCCCGTTCATCCCCGATCACTACACGTTTTCGCGCGGCGACGTGCAGAAGGCCGTCGCGCGCAAGTTTCCTTACCAGAAGACGGTCGCGCAGGTCGTCGACGTGTCGCTCGCGAACCCGGCCGTCAACCTGCTGCCCGACCAGAACCGCGTCGCGGTGCAACTCGACGCGAATTTCGCGAGCCCGTTCCTGCGCGCGCCCGTCAGCGGCAAGTTCACCGTGTCGGGCCAGCTCGCGTACGACGCGCCGAGCCGCTCGGTGGTGCTGAGGGCGCCGGCCGTCGACAGCCTCGTGCTCGACGGCGACGCGCAGATGTACGCGCAGCAGGTGGGCGCGGCCGCCGGGCTGCTCGCGACGCAGTTGCTGACCAACTACCCGATCTACACGTTCAAGCCGGAACAACTGCAATTTGCCGGGGTGAACTACGAACCCGGTACAATTACGATCCTTACAAACGGCATACGCGTGGCGATCGTCGAAAAGTGACGACGGGGCGCGCACGGCCGGGCGGGCCGCGCGCGCAAGAGTGGCCTTTTCTTTCGACCATTTCGGAGTTGGGCCACGGATGGACTGGATCCTGATCTGCAAGGCATTGATCCTCGGCGTCGTCGAGGGGCTGACGGAATTCCTGCCGGTGTCGAGTACCGGTCACCTGATCGTCGCGGGCAGTTTCCTGAATTTCAACGATTCGCACGCGAAGACGTTCGACGTCGTGATCCAGTTCGGCGCGATCCTCGCGGTCTGCTGGGAATACCGGCAGCGGATCGTGTCCGTCGTGTCCGGGCTGCCGAGCCGGCCCGACGCGCGGCGCTTCACGCTGAACGTCGTGATCGCGACGATTCCCGCGATCGCGCTCGGCCTCCTGCTCGAGAAGAAGATCAAGGCGGTGCTGTTCTCGCCGGTGCCCGTCGCGTTCGCGCTCGTCGTCGGCGGTGCGATCATCCTGTGGGCCGAGGCGCGGCAGCGCGAACGCGGCCAGCCGCCGCGCGTGATGTCGGTCGATGCGCTGACGCCGCTCGACGCATTCAAGGTCGGACTCGCGCAGTGCTTCGCGCTGGTGCCCGGCATGTCGCGCTCGGGCTCGACGATCATCGGCGGGATGCTGTTCGGCCTCGACCGCCGCGTGGCCACCGAATTCTCGTTCTTTCTCGCGATTCCGATCATCTTCGGCGCGACGCTCTATGAAACCGTGAAGGACTGGCAGGCGTTCACCGTCGATTCGCTCGGGCTGTTCGCGCTCGGGCTCGTGTCGGCATTCGTCAGCGCGTTCGTGTGCGTGCGCTGGCTGCTGCGCTACGTCGCGACGCACGATTTCACGGTGTTCGCGTGGTACCGGATCGCGTTCGGGCTGTTCGTGCTACTGGTCGGTTACAGCGGGTGGCTGAACTGGTCGTGAGGCGAACCAGGAGACCAGGACGTTTCCAATGAAAAAGCCCGACCGGCGCGAGACGCCGGTCGGGCTTTTTTATTTTGCGCAGGGCGGGGCGTTCAACCTGCGCGCTTGCGGAACACCAGGTCCCACACGCCGTGGCCGAGCCGCAGCCCGCGCCGTTCGAACTTCGTCACCGGGCGGTAGTCAGGGCGCGGCGCGTAGTCGGCGGCCGTGTTCTCGAGCGTCGGTTCCGCGCCGAGCACTTCCAGCATCTGCTCCGCGTAGTTCTGCCAGTCGGTCGCGCAGTGCAGGTACGCGCCGGGCTTCAGTCGCGACGCGAGATGCGCGACGAGCGGCGGCTGGATCAGCCGGCGCTTGTGGTGACGCGCCTTGTGCCACGGATCGGGGAAGAAGATGTGCACGCCGTCGAGGCTTTCCGGCGCGATCATGTGCTCGAGCACCTCGACCGCGTCGTGCTGGATGATGCGGATGTTCGTCAGATCCTGCTCGCCGATCAGCTTCAGCAGCGCACCGACGCCCGGCTCGTGCACCTCGACGCCGAGGAAATCGTCGCCCGGGCGGTGCGCGGCGATTTCCGCGGTCGATGCGCCCATCCCGAAACCGATCTCGAGGATGCGCGGTGCAGTGCGGCCGAAGATCGCGTTCCAGTCGGGCAGCGCCGGCGCATACGGGACGACGAAGCGCGGGCCGAACTCGTCGATCGCGCGGCGCTGGCCGGTCGATACGCGGCCGGCGCGCGTGACGAAGCTGCGGATGCGGCGGCGATGCAGCGGGTTGGCTTCGTCGGCGCCTTCGGCGGCTTGGTCGGCCTCGTCGGGAATGGCGTCGTCGTGCGGCGGCAGGCCGGCTTCGTTCGGATCGTCGTGCATCATCGGTACAGAGAAAGGCTCGGTTCGGGCGAGGGCATCGGGCGCGCGGGACGCGCCGGCGCGGTACAAAAAAGCCGCCTTCGACGAGGCGGCTGGCGCGCGGTTGCGGAACGTGGCGACGGGCGTGGCGATACGCCGTCAAGCCGTTGATCCTTAAGGATTTCCCGTTCAGCCAACCGGAAAGAGCCGGATTATGGACTGGTTTGACCGGGCTGGCAAGGTTGCAGGGGTGTTCGCGCAACATCTCGCCGCCGTCAGGCTATTGAGTAGAATCGCTGACGCGGCCGGCGTGACCGGATGTGTCGGACACGGGCGCAGCGTGATGAAAATGAATAGTGCGCGCTTCATTCCGAATGCTCGCGGCCAGAACGACAAGAAGAGGTAACGGCCGGATGATGCTTCAAGTTCGATCAATGGTTGTTTTCGCAACGGTCGTGAGAAAGAACGCGTCGGAATGATCCACGGCCAATGGCCTTTGGGGAGAACAGCCATGAGTGAAACAACTTTTGTACGGCGCAAAGTCGGCAGCGGCCCGGCGATGCTCGCCCTTGCCGAGTGCGTGATCGCCGGCATTGCAGGCATTTCAATCGTCAGTGATCCGAGCAGCTTTGCCGGCGCGTCGGGATTCGGTGCGATCGGCGCGGTACTGGTTATCGTGGTTCTGTGCGGCGTCGTTTCTCTCGGCGGTCTCGTCTGGGCGATCAGCGCGTTGCTCAACGCGAACGACGATGCTGGTGCGGATGCCGTGCCGGCGTATTGCGCGATCGTGCTTCATGGTTTGTTGTGCTTGCCCATCCTCATTGTGATTTTGCGGGCGGCATGAGGTAGGCGGCAGGCTTTTCGTCACGAACTTGCGATGGGCGCGTGACGGACATGATTCGTCGCACACATTCGGGATCGGATATCGCTGAGAGGGAAGGTGCGGAGCCGCCGGAACCCTGCAAGCTTTGCGCGGCAAGGGTTGGGGAACGACTGGAGCGGGCGATGGGAATCGAAGGCTCCTACACGCGCATCCGCAACACTATGATTTAAAAGGAACATGGAGCGGGCAGCACAACCCCATGTCGGATACTTCTGTTGGAGCGCATTGTACAGAACCGAAGAAGCCGGTTCGCGATAGGGCCGGAGAGAGAGGCCGCTACTTCGCTTTCTTGTTCCCATGATAGTGTTTGGGACATATCAATGCCGAAACGATAACCATGACAGGCACAAACCATCCGCCGCTGGCCTTTTCCGCATGGCAATTCGATCCCGAACAGCCACCATTTCATGATGATCGCCTGAAACGACAGCGATACGCCACGCGTCTAACGGATTTCGTCGGCCGCCTGACTGCGGGCGGTGCGATCGCCATCGATGCCCCATGGGGTGGTGGCAAGACGTGGTTTGGACGGAATTGGGCTGCGCAGTTGCTTGCTGCTGGGCATAAAGTTGCCTTTATCGACGCTTTCGAACAAGACTACGTCGAAGACCCGTTCATGGTCATTGCGGCAGAGTTGGCGACCTTGCTCGACGATAGTGAGGGCAGTGGCCGCCTGTTACGTGGGAGAGCCGCGGCGGTTATGAAGGCCATCTTGCCGCTCAGTGCAAGAATGCTTGTGGGTGTCGTCGGACGGCTGGCATTTGGTTCCGCTGACCTTTCGGAAGATATCCAAGATGTGGTTGACGCGGCGCAGGACGGCGTAGCGGATCAAGCGGAAAAGTCCATTGAGAAAAAGCTTGAAGAGCACGAGGAAGAGAAAAGGTCGTTCGTCGAATATCGCCGCGCATTGGCCGAGTTCGCAGCAAAGCAAGATAAGCCGGTTGTCGTGTTTGTGGATGAGCTTGACCGCTGCAATCCTATGTTCGCGGTTCGACTGATTGAGCGCATAAAGCACTTCTTCGAGATTCCGAACGTTGTCTTCGTCTTGCTGCTGAACCGCGAGCAGCTTGAGCAGGCCGTGAAGGGAATGTTCGGACGTGAGACCGACGCTGCGGCATATCTTTCGAAGTTTGTGCGCTTCTTCTTTCGTCTGCCAGCGCCTTCTGCAGAAAGGAATACGCAGTATGGCTCTAAAGCTAACGATTTTCTCACTCAGGAGCTATTGCGTTATGGTTTCGATCGTTCTCAGAATCGCCCTGTGGCGAACTTTCACGCTGCTGCTTTGATTTGGGTGCATACCGCTCGGTTGTCGTTGCGCGATATGGAGAAAATATGCGCTCTGTTTGCTTTATCTGGGCCAATGGGGCCATCGGGACTTCTCGCATATCTGATCACCTTGAAATTGCGTGAGCCATCGATTTTCGATGGCGTGCTTAGGGGGGATCGCGACGCGCATAAGGCCGCTACAGAGTGGATTAACGGGTGCGTCGCAGGATCCGAATTTGGGTCGGACACGACAGAGGGAATGTATCTAGCTGCTCTTCGAGAATTGCACTTCGTTTGGCTCGCACCCGATAGGACGGAGCGCAAGCACTTGACGGGGCAAATCGCGAGTTGGATCTTAGGCGACACCATGCTTGATGTTGAAAGGGCATTTCCGGTTGTTTTGGCCCGTATCGATTTGTCGCTTGAGGTGTGAGCCGCGAACTGTGCCGTAATCATTGCGGCCCGCCACGCCGATTTGCGTGAGCATACGGGGGGAAATGCTCCGCCTCGCGCGTCACGCATCTTGGGTGCCGGTTCGTATTCGTCGCCGCGTATAAGGATCGACGATCTGGGGCTGGATTGAAGGACGCGATACCTTGGGGCGGTCGCGGCAATCCTAGGAGGTCCAACCGCCGATGACGGCTGCTCGTGCGTTGCTCTGCGTTCTGCAGGTGGACGCGGGATTGACACAAGCTTATGTGTCAGCGATTCAAGTAGTAGGGGATAGGATCAATTGGGGAGCAACTTGTTCCTAGTTATTCCCATCGTTTTGTATTCGTTGTTAGACCCTTCCCGTGGGAGAGCCAATACTCTCCCTAGGCTTCTCGCAAAGGAGAAACCTAGTTGGAGGCATCGACGCTCCCATATTCTTCCCTATGGGTAATCCCTCGCTTTGGTCGTGACGCATTATGTCAGGAGAGGCTGGATCCAAAGCTGAGCCAATCGAACCTCTCCCCATCGTCCCGGCTGCGTCTTCCTCTTTCGAGGCAACTCTACCGGTGAGCATTACGACGATCCCATCTATGCTCCGCTGCATTTCTCTCGCAGCTTTACGACCTTGCTCGACCGTTCTATCGCCGAAAAGCAAGGAAGCGCAAACCCGGTCTCTTGGGTGTGCGAGCGATAATTTAGCACAACCGGCAGTGGGGTGTGAAATACATTTCGTTTTTTTGTCAACCAGTAGTGAGCGATGGTTGTCTTTCGCTCGTTCGGAGTGAATTTTGTTGTGTGATTTTTTCACGCACGTTCGCCAGACGTTAGGTCGCGATGTCGGGCTCGGTATCGGTCCCGGGTTGCAATGCATAGCGCTGGCGGCGATTCCGGGCCAGGACGTTGTGATACGCTCGCGCCCTTCTAACACGCCACAGAAACGGGGAAACCATGCGGCGCAAGATTCCACGATCGCCAAGAACATTGGCACAACAAGCGAAGTCAGAGACACCGTCAACGCCAGCTCGTTGGGACAACGTTCTTAAAAAAGGACCGTTTCTCGTTTCATTGAGTGGCCTCTTCGTTTCGGCGACGGGATTAATAATCACACTGGCGGTGAACGGCCCGACTCTCCTGAAGAACGGGAAAGACTTCGTTGAGTGGTATCGCATGGACCAAAATGTGAGTGGCCGGTCGACTAACACTAGCGAGGGCGACATTGAACCCCCGGCATGGGCTGTCAGTGACGATGACGCAGTTTTTCTGGACGTCACCGTGCGGGATGGTCAGATTTCCGGATCAGCGGTAAGCAAGCGTGTATGCAAATACAACCTTCACACAGATGTTTTCGTCGAGGGAAGTATTTCTCGTAACGTCGGACACGTTGTTTTCTGGGATTGCATAGCCGGTGAACGACGCACATTCGCTGAGGCAAAAGTGCATGTTAATCGAGCAGCCGGCCTGCTCGACTTTAATGTGGCCGACCAAGCTCCGGGCTTATTTCCAAGCAGATTCCGTCTCGGAAAAAGATCTGACTATGATCCACAACCGAACACCCCGAACACGTCATCGCAGAGTCCGAACGCAGATGCTCGGCTAGAGATAAAAAAATTAGAAGATGCACAGTTTACAGGTTCGTTTTGCGAGGAGTTTCTTGAGAGCGTCAAGCCATCGAAGAAGAATTCGAAGAAGTAGCACCCTCGGATTGAATACGTGCTCGCGCTAATCAATGTTGGCGCTATGAGGCGCGTCGTCGCGAGTCTCTATATTTTCTCTTGTGCAGATTGCATGAGTTTCCAAAAATATCCGCAAATTACGCTGCATGCGAATACGTAAACCTGTCGCGCATGCGCTGCGCTATAGTTTGCAGGTGAGCCTCCGTATGTGGATAGTGAGAGAACCTTTCCTTTTACCTCATCCGATTCGGACGATCCCTCGAACGGATGATGAGCGAAGTGGTTGCGAATCTTCCGAATCAGTTCGATATTCCTGTATAGCTCCTTGTCAATGAACCCGAAGGCATAGGCCACAGCGATACGTTGGGAGGACGTTGCAAGCGGCCCCATTGCGCCAAATAATTTTTCTGCAACCTTTGCATCAACTGTCTTGGACTGAAGGTAAGCGCCCAAATAGTGTTCCAGAAAGCTACCAGCGAATATTGCCGCGCCACGATCTGATTCCTTATTGAAAGCTCCAATCAGGTCGTTGATTTGGTGAAAGTCGATATTTTGAGGGAGCCCCACGTAGTCCTCCTTTAGACTTACGATATCTTACCCTCACCTCTACCTCGCCTTCCGAAAGTGCGGCCGATGCCTATCCGTCGTCGGGTCATCGAGCATTTCTAGCTCCAAATCGGTCACGAATCCGTCGTTCGCGATCCGATGCGTTGCCTTCTTCGCCAACCATGCCGTTTCGTGGATTTCCGGTTTGAGGCCGCTCACCCTGACAGGCGCTTCCGGAAACAAGTCAGTCTTGCCGCGTGCCAGCGAGTAATCGAGCGTTGCCTAGCTGCGCTGCGTGCGTGTGAATTCTCCGTGCGCAGCGGCCCGCGCTTCCGCCTCGGTAGCGTATCCATAGCATGAAATCGCCAATCGATCCAAGTCACGGACATTGTGACTTCGTTTGCCAGCAAACGGCCGGATTCCGGCAGTATCCGAACGTCGCTTCCGCGCCGCCAGAAAATTAGCCCTTGGCTTTCCAGGCACGGCGTCCTACTCTGGCACCAATTTCTGGCGCATGTCATTGGGGGAGCAGCGATGGCGACGTTTGGATACGGTAGGGTCTCGACTGGACAGCAGACGGCAGATAACCAGTTCGTTGAGATCACGCAGGCGGGTTACGAGATCGAACCGGAGTTTTGGTTCGCCGATGAGGGCGTCAGCGGGAAAGTCTGTGCGGAGCAGCGTCCCGCGTTCAAGCGCCTACTCGGGCAGATACGCAGGGGCGAAACGCTGGTCGTGTCGAAGCTGGACCGGCTTGGGCGCGACGCGATCGACGTGTTGCAGACTGTCCGGCATCTGGGCGAGCGTGGCATCAGGGTCATCGTGCTCCAACTCGGGGCGACCGATCTAACGTCACCCGCCGGGAAGCTGCTGCTGTCGATGTTGGCGGCGGTCGCAGAAATGGAGCGAGACTTGCTGGTCGAGCGCACGCAGGCCGGGCTTGCTCGTGCTCGGGCGGAAGGGAAGCGGCTTGGCAGACCGTCCAAAACCACGCCGGAGCAGCGCGCAGAGATTCTACGTAGGCTCGGTCAGGGTGAATCGGTCAGCGCGCTGGCACGAGCGTATTCGGTTTCAAGAGCCAATATCATCAACGTTCGGGCAAGTGCCGTCGCGAATTAACTGGCAAGAAGGAGAGGGAATTGATCGACGACGAGAGCAAAGAACTAAGACAGCGCTTCCAGCGCGATGTTGATGACATTGTTGCGTCGCTAATCAGCTTCGTCGGTCTCAAGCATTCAAAGGACGTCCCGCACCTCAGTGAGGGTCTCTACCGCTGGCTTGATTTTCGTATGAGATACATCGACCCGGTTCCTCGGCGAATCGTTGCATCGAATCGTTTCCCGATGCGGCTCAGTGGAGCCACCGAAACAGGGTTGCGAGCGATCGAGAAACGTATGCTCGGCGGCCGTGACCTGAATCCGTTTCAAGGCAAGAGGCTGATTGGGCTCCATGACACGAGCGCAACGAAGCGCCAGATGAGAACGGATTTGTTGTGGGCAGACTGGGGTATTCATCACTTGCATCTGACCGACGCGCCGGTTTCCGAGGGGGGCATCGCTTGCGTCGAGAGACTACTTCACGGAGCGCGGTGATTACTTGCTCTACGTGATGTTTGTTGACGATGCGGCGTGCATTATCGATGTCCGAACACATAGCGAGGAGTTACCGTTCTGCCAGCAATCTCTGATAGAGACGGTTGTGAGAAGCTGGCCCGGACTGCTCCGTCCCCTGTCCGGAACGTTGGCCCGCAGCAACCCATATACGGCTCAAGAAATCGACATGGGGCGTCGCGGTGGGGTGTCTGGGTTCGTGGTTGTAGATGGCGTTGCTTATTACCCGCCCGGGATGGGAGTAACGACTGCGTCAACTGCTACCCGTGTAACTCTAGCCAGAGATGCCTTGCGGAAGGATGTCGATCACTTGGTTCAGATCGTCAGCCATCCAGATGGTCAATTCCAAACTAGCTATCGATCGGGGAAGACCGGTCGAGCCTTCTCTCTTGCGGTTACGGAGCGAGGTCTCGCAGTTTACGAAGCAAGTGCGGATACGGCGTGGGTCTTGGGTGGCGCGGTGGAGCCTGTCGCCGGGCCATATACACGATTAACTCATCGGCTAACGCCGGCGTGGTTGCTGAGCGCGATGAAACGAGCCGGAGCGTGGTCCGGCGGTGGCCAGTCAGTCTCCGAGACTCGGGTTTGAACCGCGGGGCGTAAATCTGGTGATGTGCGGCGCGTGGGGCGCGCCGCCATCCTGATTGCATGTCGATTATCCGGTGTTCACCTGCCCTTTGCTGGGGATCCGAATCATCTTCCCATCCCTGTCGAACAGGATGGCGATGTTTGAGGATGTGCCGCCGAGCACCGATGCTTGCGAATACATCCATTGTTGAAGCGTGCTTGCGCGCCGTCGTTGAGCAGTTCGTTCGCCAGCAGCCTCGGCTCCATACCAATGGTCCGCGCAGCGTCCACAATGCGGATCATGCCCGCACCGTCCAGCAGCGGGTTTTCGGCTTTGAGTTTTTCGATGTCTAACGTCATGAAGTGCTCGCGCCAATGAGACTGAATTCGATGGGCGACGAGTTTAGCGGCTTCCCACTCTCGAAGTCGCGTGGACGCATGAATTTCATTCTTGCCGACTGCTGCGCGCAACCGTTTCGGGACGGCGAGCCGGACAACGTAGATGCCGCTAGGGCGACGATAAAGGCAGGAGGTTTGAGCCACCGTAGGACGCCGATGTAGGAGTCTTGCGGAGATGCTCGTGAGGCACACACATAGCCCAGTGGAATCAACGGGCTAGGTGGGGTGTGGAGCGGGCGATGGGAATCGAACCCACGTCATCAGCTTGGGAAGCTGAGGTAATGGCCATTATACGACGCCCGCAGAGCGCATAATTCTACAGGGGTTTGGGTGGGGATGGCAAGTGGGAGGTTTGGGGCGGTGGCAGGGAAACTGGCATCGCTCGATGCTGGAGCGGTGGCGTCGCTGGCAGTGATGCCGATTGGGGATCGGCCTGGAGCGCTCGCTCGACACGCTCGCTTGAATCGTCGGCAATTTCTTTGTCGATACTTCTGATCAAGTGGCGCCAGCGTAAGTCTCGACTGGTAAGCTTTCTGCCCTGTTCACAATCAGTCAAACAACGATGAAGCTTGAGGGAAGAACAGTCTGGCAACAGGCTGCTGGCGATACCAATAGAAATTACGTCAGCTTTTGCCTCGATTGGGATGTAATACTCAACGGACCTGGCTATGCAGGACCCATTCCCGAAGCCGCTGACCGACTTAGAGCTGACGGTTGGTCGTCACGGAAGATTACCGATCTGAAGCGCTTCGCTGTTTCCATGGCTCCGGGCGATATCGTCGTGCTTAGGCTTGGAACAAATGAGGTCCATGGGGTTGGCGAGATAATCGGGCCTTACGAATGGCACGATGAGTTCGGCGATATCGACGGGTGGGACCTGCAACACGTTCGCAGGGTCCGATGGCTCTGGAGGCCTGAGGGCAAGCCAATGCGTTTCGACGCCTATGCGATGAATCAGGGGGACACAACCCAGCAATTGCGGAATGGCCCCGTACTTGATTGGATCAGGTCGCTTGAACTGGTGTCGAATGAGTCGTCTTCTGTGCCCCTGCGAGTATTGCCTGACCAAGCGTCTAGGAAAATCCAGTTGGCCGAGATTTCATCGTTCCTGTTTGACCATGGGGTTGCCAGTGCTTCGATCACGAGTCTCGTGCATGAGATAGACGAACTGTCTCGGATCGGACGCTGGTACAAGCGTTCCCAGAAGCCTTCTGAACATGAGACGGTGGCGTATCTGGTGGTACCGTTGCTGCGTGCCCTTGGCTGGACGCCACAACGGATGGCGATCGAATGGAACCGTGTTGATCTCGCGCTCTTTGAGCGGTTGCCGCGCAGAGATGAAAACCTCTGCGCCGTTGTTGAGGCCAAGAAGATGGACGATTCCTGCCTCTCAGCCATGTCACAGGCACTCAACTACGCTCAGTCTCGCACCAATTGTCACCGACTGGTAGTGACCGACGGGCTTCGCTACGGGGTCTATACGAGGCCGGGTAAGGGTGTGTTCAGGCTTTTCGCATATTTCAATCTTCTAAGGCTCCGCGGGGACTATCCCGTTTACCAGTGCAAGGGGGCACGTGAGGCCTTGCTTGCCCTTGCTCCAGAGTGGAAGCCGGGTGCCGAGCTCGCAATGATCGAGCCAGTTGAGCGGGTTGTATAGCTGTGGCGTTGTCCTGATCGTCGGATTGCCGGGATAGTCCCAGCATGGACGAAACCCGACACCACAACGATTTCCCGACGTTGACCAATGAGCAGCTTTGCGAGCTGGCTGCGGCGGTGTGTGACGATTTCGGCGGCGACCTCTCGCGAGCAGCTTTCACGGAGAAACTGCTGTGGCTTCTCGAAGACGTTCCAGGGTTCGAGGCGGACCAGGTGGATGCAAGCCTCATATACAGCGGTCGCCCGTCTGAACTCTGACGCTGCTACTCACGTACCAGCTCAGTCACCTTTCCATAGAGCGTTTCTCGGTATGCGCGAGCGTCTTTGGAAAAGTGCAGTCGCCGATGGCAGTTCGGGCAAACGGCGACCGTATTCGTCACCGTATCCGACCCGCCATCCGCGAGCTTGCGGAGGTGATGAACTTCGAGAAACGGACCATTTGCCCCGGAAAATGGCGCGGGTTGGTCGCAAGCCTCACAATTGTCCTTCGCTCGCTTAAGCACCCATGCTTTGACCTTGAGGTCGCGCACGAAGCTGGTGGTCGTTGACGTTGTTGTGCCTGGGGCTTTATTGCCATCGGGCCGTTCCTCTAGAGTCTTGCGAATCTCGGCGATGGTTACGGCTTCGGCAGCCCGAGGCAATTCCTGTCGACCTTCCAACTCGCCGATGATGGCTTCTATCTGTCCGGCAACCCTTACCCCAACATTTGTTGCCGGTGGGAGACCCGGTATCCAATCGCGTCCCATGAGCTCCAGAACGTAGGAGATGTTCCGCATCCTGTATTCGCAAGATTTTTCGGATCGGCCAATTTGCGCGGCGAGATTTCGATAGACCTGTCGTTTCACAACCGGACGAGCGTCTCGGAAACAACGGGCCATGTCGAGGTATGCGGCCACCGAGCCTCTCAATTCGCTTTTGGTCCAATCTGCTTCGAGCTTCGTGGGCGAGCCGTCTTGTTCATCGACGGGACTACCTTTTTCTTTCGGGACGATCTCAAAATCCAGATCTTCGAGTAATCGGTGCCACTTGCCATCTCTGGCACCGGCGAATTCGGATGGAAGCAAATCACCGTTTCCGGCAAGCCTATTCGCAATGGCAGCGATTGCCTTGGGCGGAAAGCGTTCGCGATTGATGACGACGTCGTATCGCACGCTGTCTCGAAATCCTCCATGTCCATGGTCCTTCTTCCATATCCGTGCTGCTCTGAGGACATGATCACGGGTAATCTTTCGAGGTGAATTGGGCATGTTCGAGTTTGTTCGCTGAGCATCGAACCGAAGAAAGATGCTAAGAATTTGAGTTGCTTTGGTCCGAGGAGTGGTCCATCTACCAGACATTGGTCGTTACTTGCGCCGCTTGCTCTTGGTCGGATGCTTTGATTTGAGCATATCAGTGAACTGCTGAACGAAATTCACGACGAGTTCCCGCTCGTTGCTATCCAATCCATCGAGAGTATCTGCAATCATAGCCAGTTGATCGTCCGGCCGTTTCGATCCGCGCTGCAATAGCTGATCTGGGAGTAGTCTAACGCGTCACTGAGCTGCTGGAGCCGATGCAAGGTCGGCATCCTCGTGCCCAATGTCGAAAATAAACGAGTCGGCGTCGGAAGCATACAAGCCCGGGTAAAGCTTTCGAACTAACGTGACAGGTCTTTCATACGATCGTCAGTCTGGAGCCGACATGTCCGATTTCATCACCGTTCTGCGCAAAACCTGCCCGACGCCTGTCGTTGACGCGACCAAGTGGAAGCGCATTGGCGGCGATCCGCACACCGTGAACCTCAACGCGTACGTCTCGAAGGACGGCAGCAAGATCATGGGTACCTGGATCTGCACGCCGGGCAAGTTCGAGGTGAATTACGAAAAATGGGAGTACTGCCACTTCCTCGATGGCTACTGCATCATCACGCCGGAAGGCGAGGAGCCGGTGCACCTGAAAGCCGGCGACGTGTTCGTGATCGAACCCGGCATGAAGGGGACGTGGGAAGTGGTCGAGACGGTGCGCAAGTACTTCGTATTCGCCTGAGTTTGTCTGAGCGGGCCGGTCGATTCTCCCGGCGCGGGCTATTCTCGTCGCCTTATCTTGTCCCGGTGCACGAAGGCAGGAGTGGCGAACGGGAATTCCGCCTCGATCAAGGTGGCCCAGGTTCGAAAACAGCGCGCCGAGCGTGGTTATACGCTCGGTGTTCTGCTATCCGGCTGCAACGCGTGATGACGGCGACGCGCGGTTGTCGATGACGACGCGATAACGCTCGCCGCCGGTCCTGCACGCTAACGCGCAAACCCCTAAGATGCAGCGATCCCGTCCACCGTTTCCGCTGCTGCGCGTGAAGCTTGCGCCTGCGCCGGACGCCTCTCCGGAGCCCCGACCATGCGCATCACCGCGATCCATGAACGCGCGATTCCCGTTTCCCGCTATGCCGATCCGGCGATCCCGTCCGGCGGCCTGTCGACGAGCATCGTCGCGGTCGTCACTGACGTCGTGCGCGACGGCCGCCCGGTGACGGGTTATGGCTACGCGTCGATCGGCCGCTTCGCGCAGAGCGGCCTGATCCGCGAACGGTTCGCGCCGCGTCTGCTGGCTGCTGCCGATACGCTCGCCGACGAAGCTGGCACGAGCCTCGACCCGTTCCGCGCATGGCGCGCGATGATGGCCGGCGAGAAGCCGGGCGGGCACGGTGAACGCTGCGTCGCGGTTGGCACGCTCGACATGGCGATCTGGGACGCCGCCGCGAAGATCGCCGAGCTGCCGCTGCATCGATTTCTCGCCGATCGTCTCCAACGCACGGCAGCACCACGCGTGCGCGTGTACGCGGGCGGCGGCTACCGCTATCCGCACGACGACCTCGCGCGCCTGTCGGACGAGATGCGCCGGATCGTCGATCTCGGCCACACGCACGCGAAGATCAAGATCGGCGGGGTGGATTTCGATCAGGACCGGTGCCGCATCGACGCCGCTGCCGCGCAGTTGGCAGGCCCTTCGCATCTCGCGGTCGACGCGATGAACACGTACGACGCGACGACCGCCCACGACGCGGCCGACATGCTCGCGCCGTTCGACCTCTGGTGGTTCGAGGACATCTGCGATCCGCTCGATCTGCCGCTTCAAGCAGACGTCGCCACGCGATACGCATCGCCGATCGCGGCCGGCGAAGCGCTGTTCTCGCTCGCGGAAGCAAAGCTGCTCGACCGCTATGGCGGCTTGCGCAACGACCGCGACGTGCTGGTGTTCGATCCCGTGCACAGCTACGGGCTGCCGGGCTATCTGCAGATCGTCGATCACTTCGTGTCGCGCGGCTGGCGGCGCGGTGCGTTCTGGCCGCACGGCGGCCATCTGTTCTCGCTGCACGTCGTTGCGGCGCTCGGGCTCGGTGGCGCGGAAGTCAGCCCGTTCGCATTCCATCCGTTCAGCGGGCTTGCCGATAGGGAAATCGTCGATGCGGGACACGCACGCGTGCCGCAGGCGCCGGGTATCGGGTTCGAGTTGCATACCCACGCGCACGACGTACTGCGCGCGGTATCGGAATCGGCGCCGATAGTGGGCCGCTGACACCTACAGCGCGTCGATCGCGTACCGCGGGCATTCCCTGCTCGTTCAGGCTGCTGTCCGAGCGCGCCGGTGTTTCGCGCCGTTCAGGCGTCAGGACGGATCGGCGCCCGGGTGATGTCGCGATGTAAAGGCGATAGCGCCGCGTCACACGCCCCCGAGCACATGCACGCCGACGAGCAGCAGCGCGCCGATCGCGATCAGCAGCAGCGCATGAACACGCGTGTAGATCACGCACAGCGCCGACGCCGCCGCGATCGCCCGGGCGGCCCAGCCGCCGTCGAGCGCCCGCAGCAGCACCCATACCGACGCGAGGATCATGCCGGCCGCGACCGGGCGCAGGCCGGTTTCGAGCGCGATCTGCCAGCGCGCGCCCCGGTGTCGCCGCCATAGATGCGCGACGCCGTAGATCAGGAATGCGGTCGGGCCGAACAGCGCGAGCGTCGCGATCACCGCGCCCCAGAAGCCGGCCACCTGCCAGCCGATCAGCGTCGCCAGCAACGAGCCGGGGCCCGGCGCCATCCGCGCGATCGCGAAGTCGTTCACGAATTGCGTGGCGCTCATCCAGTGATGGACATCGACGACTTGCCGCTGGATGTCCGCGATGACCGCCTGCCCGCCGCCGATCGTCGCGATCGACAGCGGCGCGAATACGCCGAACAGTGCCGCGTAGCGCGCCGATGCGTTCATCGTGTATCGCTCCCGACCGGCGCGGCGGCCGCACGGCGGTATTCGAGCGTGACGCTCAGCGTGCCGCCGATCAGCACGGTCCATACGAGCGGCCAGTGCAGCACGGCGACCGACACGAACGTGAGCGTCGTCACCGCGAACGGCAGCACGCGGCGCGGCAGCCGGCGCACCGCGGTGATCGCCATCGAGATCGACAGCCCGATCGCCGCGGCCGCCGCGCCGGCGAGCGCGACATGCGTGAGCGGGAAGCGCGTGAGGGTCGAGAACGCGACGCCGAACAGCACGATCAGCACGGCCGGCGGCGCGATGATGCCGGTGAAGCCGGCCACCGCGCCGCGCCATCCGGCGAGCCGGTAGCCGATCCAGATCGCGAGGTTCTTCACGTTGACGCCCGGCAACGCTTGCGACAGCGCGAGACCATTGAGGAACGCCTCTTCGTCGAGCCAGCGCCGCTCGTGCACGAAATCGCGCATCATCCGCCCGCTGAGCCCGCCGCCGAAGCTGGTCAGGCCGATCTGCGCGAATGCGATGAACAGGGCAAGGACGCCCGGCGGCGGTGCGTCGCCCGCGGGCGGTGCCGTGGGAGTCGTGGCGAAGGGTGAGGGCATCGGGCGGGTGGCACGTGGCGATCGAGCGATCGCCCATGTTAGCAAGCGGTGCCTGTCAGCACGCTGACATTGGCGCGAAGCCTGCACCATCCCCCTCTCCGCACCGATTCGACGCGGCCGGCCCGACGCGCGCTACGCGCGCACCACCGTCACGCCCGCGGCCTCGATCGGCTTCGTCAGCGCGGCGTCGGTTTCCTTTTCGACGACGATGGTCTGCGCCAGCGTGAGCTCGCCGATCACGAACTGCGACGCCGCGCGCAGTTTCGACTGCGACGCGAGCACGACCGTCTCGGCCGCGCGTTCGGACAGCGCGCGCTTGATCGCCGCCTCCTCGAAATCACCGGTGCTCAGGCCCGCGGCCGGATGGACGCCCGTGACGCCCATGAAGTACAGGTCCGCGTGAATGCGCGCGATGCCTTCCATCGCCGCCGCGCCGACCGCGACGATCGAGTGCTTGTAGAGTCGCCCGCCGATCAGGATCACGTCGATCGACGAATGCGCGGCCAGCGCCACCGCGACGCTCGGGCTGTGCGTGACGATCGTCGCGCGCAGGTCGGCCGGCAACTGGCTGACGAGCAGCGCGGAGGTCGTGCCGCCGTCGACGATCGCCACCTGCCCGGGCGCGATCATCTGCGCGGCTCGCCGTGCGATGCGCCGCTTCTCCGTGGTTTCGAGCGCTTCGCGCTGCGCGAACGGCGCGACGGCCGGCGACGCCGGCAGCGCGCCGCCATGCACGCGCTGCAACCGCCCTTCGGCCGCGAGTTCGCGCAGGTCGCGACGCACCGTGTCTTCGGATACGCCGAATTGCACGCTCAGCTCGGCGGCCAGCACCTGGCCGTCGCGCGCGAGCGCGTCGAGGATCGCCTTCTTGCGTTGCGTCGTCAGCATCGTGTTTGCACGAAGATTCTTGAAATTGCACGAATATGCACGTTACCATGGGCGCCGTCCTTTGTCGAACCGGAGGCTGCGATGGCTGCAACGCGGGAGCGGGTCCGCATCGTCGATACGACGGTGCTGTCCGACGACTGGTATGTGCTGAGGAAGGTGACGTTCGATTTCCTGCGCCGCGACGGGACGTGGCAGCGCCTGAGCCGCGAGACCTACGATCGCGGCAACGGCGCGACGATCCTGCTGCGTCATGCCGAGACGGGCGACGTGCTGCTGACGCGGCAGTTCCGGATGCCGGCGTTCGTGAGCGGGCACGATGGCATGCTGCTCGAAGCGGCCGCCGGGCTGCTCGACGACGAAACGCCCGAAGCGCGCATCCGCGCGGAGGCCGAGGAGGAGACCGGCTATCGCGTGCGCGGCGTGCGCAAGGTGTTCGAGGCGTTCATGAGCCCGGGCTCCGTGACGGAGAGGCTGCATTTCTTCGTCGGCGAATACGATGCGTCGCTGCGCACGGGCGCGGGCGGCGGCGTCGCGGAAGAGGGCGAGGATCTCGAGGTCGTCGAGATGCCGCTGCAGGCGGCGCTGGACGCGGTCGAGCGCGGCGAGATCGTCGACGCGAAGACGATCATGCTGCTCCAGTACGTCGCGCTGCGGGAAACCGCGGGCGTGCGCGCCGCATGACGCCGCGGCTCGTGCTGGTCGCCGGCCCCTATCGCAGCGGCACGGACGGCGACCCGGCGCGCATCGCCGCGAACCTGCACCGGCTGGAAGCGGCGGCGCTCGCCGTGTATCGCCGCGGGCACGTGCCGATGATCGGCGAATGGGTGTCGCTCCCGCTCGCCGCCGCGGCCGGGTCGACGCAACTGGGCGACGCGATCGGCGAAACCTTCCTGTATCCGGCCGCGCACCGGCTGCTGCGACGCTGCGATGCGGTGCTGCGCATCGACGGTGCGTCGCGCGGGGCGGATGCGGACGTGGCGCTTGCGCGGCAACTCGGCAAGCCGGTCTATTTCGCGGTCGACGAGATTCCGGCTGGGCAGGACGATTCGGGTCACTAAGCAAGCATGGGCGCCGCGTCGCGGTATCGGCGGTGCGGACGGTCGGTATTCGCACTGTCGGAAGCCGCACGCGCGCCGCGCCACGCAGTTGCGTTGCCGATGCGGCGCGACGCCCGAACCGGCGTATGATCGCGACGCCACTCGCGCAACGTTCGACGCCACCGCTTCTCCATCATGCCGCCTTCCGATCCCGCTGATCCCGCCGATTCCATCGCGCCGCTTCCCGCCGATCTCGTCGCGTCCGCCGTCGACGCGCTCGCGCGTGCCGACGCCTTGCTCGTCACGGCCGGCGCCGGCATCGGCGTCGATTCCGGGCTGCCCGATTTTCGCGGCACGGACGGCTTCTGGCGCGCGTATCCGGCGCTGCGCCACGAGCGTTTCGAATTCCACGAGATCGCGTCGCCGCACGCATTTCGTGCGCGTGCGCCGCTCGCATGGGGATTCTACGGGCATCGTCTCGCGCTCTATCGCGCGACGACGCCGCACGCGGGCTTCGCGATCCTGCGCCGCTGGATCGACGCGATGCCGAACGGCGCCTTCGTGCTGACGAGCAACGTCGACGGCCAGTTCCAGAAAGCCGGCTTCGAGCCGGCACGCATCGTCGAGATCCACGGCTCGATTCACGCGATGCAATGCCTGCGCCCGTGCACGGACGCGACGTGGGACGCGGCGCCGTTCGTGCCGGAAGTCGACGAAGCGACGTGCCGCCTGGTTGGCGACATGCCGCGCTGCCCGCACTGCGGCGGTCTCGCGCGGCCGAACATCCTGATGTTCGGCGACACCGGCTGGCTCGGCGCGCGCTACGACGCGCAGGAGCGCGCACTGGAAGACTGGATCGCGCAGGCCGGGCGCGTGGCCGTGGTCGAGATCGGCGCGGGCACCGCGATTCCGACCGTGCGTCTGCTGAGCGAACGGCTCGGCGCCGACGTGATCCGCATCAACGCGCGCGAGGCGCATGCGCGCCGGGCGGACGTGATCGGGCTGAAGGGCGGTGCGCTGGCGACGCTGAACGTGCTCGACCGCGCATGGCGCGGCGGCTGAGCCCCGCGCTTCGCGCCGACCGGCGCCGAAGCCGCGTGATGGCGGCCGCGCGACTACGGCCGCGCGACGAGCGCCTGCACGAGCGCCGGCGCGATCGGTGAACCGAGGCCCGTCACGTAGTCGTAGCCGCCCGCCGCGTTGCAGATGCTGCCGCAATTGCCGTTGGACCCGGTCGTCACGTCGTGAAAGTCGCTGCCGTACGCGGTTTTGCCGACCGTATAGAGCGTGTCGTAGGTGCCGCTCAACGCTTTCTTGCCGGCCGCCGCGCGCAGCGAATTCGCGATCGCGACGAGCGCCGCCCATTGCGGCGCACCGGCGCTCGTGCCGCCGACCTGGAACCAGCCGGCCTGCCCCTGATAGGCGACCGAGTCGTACACCGCGAAACCGCTGGACGGATTCGCGTCGTAGCTGACGTCGGGCACGCCGCGCTTGCCGGCCACCGGAACCGGCCATGCGGTCTGGCCGGCCGGCTCGGCTTCGATGCCGCTCACGCCGCCGCCGCTGCCGCTCCATGCCGCCTCGCCGATGTAGTTGCCGGCCGTATCGGACGACAGCGTCGTGCCGCCGACGGACACCACATAAGGCGACGCGGCCGGGTATTCGGTGCCGGTGCCGCTGTCGCCGGACGACGCGACGAACGTGACGCCGGGTGCGTTGAAATGGCTGTCGAAGCCGGTCTCGCTGCTGAATTCGTTGCCGCCGAAACTCATCGACACGACCGACGCGCCGCGCTTGACCGCGACGTCGACCGCGGCCAGCAGGTCGTTGAAGCTGGCCGACGCGGCTTCGACGAGCAGGATCTTCGCCTTCGGCGCGATCGCGTGGACCCATTCGACGTCGAGCGAGATTTCGAGCGCCCAGCCTGAATCGGTCCTGGGCCGCCCACCGCGTGCGTACACCTTGGTGAAACAGCCGTTCGACGACGTGCAGGCCGGCAGCGAGAACGCATTGCTGAACACGCCGAGATCGGATTCGATCTTCGGGTGGTCGTACGCGTCGACGATCGCGACGACCATCCCGTCGCCCTGGTTCGCGATCGTGTCGAATCCGTATGCACGCCGCGTGAGCGCCGGCGTGAGGCCGGCGATCGCGGCCGTGCTCGCGCGCGACTTCGTGTGGAACGGCGGGCGGGCAAATCCGTTCGGTGCGCGGTGGCCTTCGACGTAGGATGGCGGCCCGTTGCCGTCGGCGAGCGCACCGCCGGACGCGAGCAGCGACGCGCACAGCGCCGGAATCAACATGGACGACAGGCGGATATCGTTCATTTTTCGAGTCTCCATGTCGATGGAGTGGGGTGGCGAAACGATTTTACGAAATCGACGGCGGTAATTGCATCGAATATCGGCCGGATACGGGAATGTCTGATAAGGGAAAGTACGTGGAGCCCACGTAGGACGGGAATTCCACGGGGTTGGTCCGAGCCGGATCGAACGGTTTTATCGGTTTTTAAAAATCTGATAAATAATCGGCCGATTCAGAATCGATTTGTCATGTCGGATGAAATTGCCTGGTAAATGTTCGCCGCGGCGCGCGGGTGGAAATCGTGAAAGGCATCATGCGCTCGCGACGCGATCCGATGCCTGTCGGCCCGGTTCGTCGGCATTGCCGGTGTGGCGCGATTACGCATACAGTTCAGCGTAGGCCGCGTGCGCCGCGCGGCGCCGTCACTGAGGGGTGCCCTTGTTCTATTCGATCGTCGCGATCTTCGTCGGCGCCGGCCTCGGCGCGTTGCTGCGCTGGTTCCTGAGCCTCGCGCTCAACGCCTGTTTTCCCGCGGTGCCGCTCGGCACGCTCGCGTCGAACCTGATCGGCGGCTACGTGATCGGCGTGGCCGCCGTCGTGTTCACGGTCCGCGTTGGGTTGCCGCCCGAGTGGCGGCTGTTCGTGATCACCGGTTTTCTCGGCGGCCTCACGACGTTCTCGACCTATTCGGTCGAAGTGATGACGCACGCGCTCGAGGGCGAATTCGGATGGGCGTTGGCGGTGGCTGCCCTACACTTGACTGGATCGTTCGCGCTGACGGCGCTCGGCATGTGGACCGCGCGCGCGTGGCTCGCGGCGGCCTGAGCGGGCCGCCATCGGAGGGAGCGATGGACAGGGTCTTGTTGCGCTTCTACGTGCACGAGCAGCATCGGCTGCAC
Organism: Burkholderia sp. AU32262; assembly: GCF_020419985.1. Classification (NCBI taxonomy): domain Bacteria; kingdom Pseudomonadati; phylum Pseudomonadota; class Betaproteobacteria; order Burkholderiales; family Burkholderiaceae; genus Burkholderia; species Burkholderia sp. AU32262. The sequence goes on along the minus strand of NZ_JAIZRS010000011.1, from coordinate 16,214 downwards.
TGGAAGCCGCTGTGGGAGTGGCTATTGGAAGAGGCGAACCGGATGGGTGTCGCGGGCGGGTCCGCGTTTCGCGCGATGGCCGGTTTCGGCCAGCATCGCGTGCTGCACGAGGATCGCTTCTTCGAACTGCAGGGTTCGCTTGCGATCGAGGTCGAATTCGTCGTCACCGAGGACGAGGCGCAGCGGCTGCTCGAGCGGCTGTCGCGCGAGAAAGTGCGCGTGTGCTACGCGATGATGCCCGCGCGGTTCGGCGTGATCGACACGCTCGGCGTACCGCCGGCGCGGGGGCCGGCGGCGTAGGTGTCGCGCCTGATCAGATGCCGAACATCGTCAGCGACACGGCGGCGCGCGTGACGATCATCAGCAGCACCTGCACGATCACGAACAGCAGGATCGGCGACAGGTCGATGCCGCCGAGGTTCGGGATCACACGGCGCAGCGGGTTCAGGAACGGCGCCGTGAGCTGGTAGAGGATCGGCATCGCCGGCGAGCGCGGGTTGAGCCACGACAGCAGCGCCATCAGGATCGTCATCCAGATCACGAGGTTGAGCGCCCACTTCACGACGGTGAGCAGCGCGACCACGACGAGCGTCGCGATCACGGCGGCCGGATCGAAGCCGGCCATCACGACCATCAACACGACGTAGACGAGCGCGGTGAGCAGCGCGGCGACGACGCTGGCCCAGTCGATGCCGCGTACGCCCGCGATCACGCGGCGCAGCGGCAGCACGAGCCAGTTGGTCGCCTGCAGCACGGCTTGCGTGACGGGGTTGTACGGCGGCACGCGGACGGCCTGCATCCAGACGCGCAGAATCAGCGCGGCGCCGAATAGCGTGAAGACGGTATTGAGCAGAAAACGGGCGATCTCGCCGAACATCGTTGGCATCCTTTTTATTACAGTCAGTAGCGTGCGGCCGCCAACGCCGGTTGGCGGCGCATCGGCCGACACCTTATCACGCCTCGTCTCGCGGCGGGGAGGGGTGCGCGGCCACGCGCGCGAGCGACGTTTCGACGGCTTCGGCCAGCGCCGGCAGCGACGCCGGCGGCGTCGCGCGCTTCGCGGCGAGCGCGATCGCGCGGCGCGTGAGCAGCGCATACAGCGCCGCGTGATCGCCGCCGCGCGCCTCGAGCAGCGCGAGCTGGCGCTCGACGATGCCCGTGTCGCCGCGCGATACCGGGCCGGCCAGCGCATTCGCGAGCCCCTTGTCGCGCGCGGTCTCGATCGTGCCGGCGAGCATCGGCAACAGCGCGCGCAGCGCGGCGTCCTCGTCGAAACCGAGGCCGCGCCACAGCTCGACCGCTTCCGACAGCCCGCACAGCGCGAAGCTCGCCGCGTAGTGGGCGGCCGCGTGATACAGCATCCGGCCGCCGGCCGGAATCGACAGCGGATGGCAGCCGAGTGCGGCGGCAAGTCGCAGCAGCGTCGCGTGCAGCGCACCTTCCGCTTCGATCGTGACCGAGCAGCCGTCGATGCGCGCGAGGTCGGCGTCGGTGCCGCCGAACAGATAGAGCGGATGGAAGCCGCCTGTGGCCGCGCCTTGCTGCTTCGCCGGATCGAGCAGCGTGACCGCCGACGCGCCGCTGCAATGGACGACCGCCTGGCCGGCGGCGCGCGATGGGTCGAAGCGCAGCGCCGCGGCGCTCGACGCGAGATGATCGTCGGGTGTCGTCACGAAGATCAGGTCGGCGGCGTCGGCCACCTGCTGCGGCGTGTCGACCGCGCGGCAGCCGTCGATGCGTGCGGCGAGGCCGGCGGCCGACGCAGGCGTGCGGCTCGCGATCGCGACGACCGGGAAGCCGGCCTGCGCGAAGCGCTGCGCGATACAGCGCGCGAGGCGGCCGGCGCCGATGAAGCCGAGGCGGGGTGTGTCGGGAAGCGGCATGGCAGCGGCGGTAAGCAAAAACGAGGCAGCCGCCAGTATCGCAGGAATGATGCCGGTGCCGTGGAAGGCCGGTTGCGGAGCCGCCGCACGTATGAATGACCGACAGGCGGCGCGATTCGGGCCGGCCGACGCTCGGAATGACGACCGCATCAGGATCGTGGAATCCGACCCCGAAACACCGCGTGCCCGTATCCCGCTTGAAATGTCGGCATCTCGTCTTTAATTTGTAATCGTTCATTACGTACGCGCGCCCCGTGCCCGCGACGGATCCGGTAAGACTGACCGGTCGTTGTGTGGCGACCCGTCTCCTCGGACGGAATCGCGCGACCTGCAAGGGGCGCCGCCCGCGCCGGGTATCGCGCCGCACGGCGGCTCCGGCCGCGTGCGATTGCAATTTGCAACAAATGCCCGATACGCGCGGGGCGGGTTTTCGCTACATTGCTTCCATGCGACGTGCATGCCCGCCGTTGCCGACAGGGAGCGCCTAAAATACCGCTCCAGCAGGAGAATCGAAGTGAAAAAGCTCATTCCGTTCATCGCCGCCGCCGCGCTGGGCCTGGGTGCCGCAAGCGCCGCGCAGGCTCACGTGTCGATCGGGGTCGGCATCGGTGTCCCGGTCGCGCCCGCTTATCCCGTCTATGCACCGCCGCCGCCTGTGTATTACGCGCCGCCGCCTCCGCCCGTCTACTACGCGCCGGCGCCGGCCTACTATGCGCCGCCGCCCGCCGTGGTCGTCGGCGGCTACTACGGTCGCCCGTACTGGCGCCACGGTTATGGCGGCTGGGGCCATCACGGCTACTGGCGTCGCTGATTCGCCCCGCGCGGCCTGACCGCGCATGGCAAAACGGCGCAACGTCCCGCGAGGGGCGCTGCGCCGTTTTTCATTGGGGCCGCCGTTACGTGCGTGGCTGCGCGCAGCGCGGCCGCGATTACGCCGCGTGCACGATCAGGTCGCGGTAGCCGCCGACGATCACGCTGTACGAGAAGTACGCGAACAGTAGCGCCGACGCGACATGGCAGGCCCGCATCAGCCCGGCGCCCGCGCGCTTGCGGCCCTGGCTCGCGAGCGTGCACATGAAGAGCGTCCACGCGAGGCCGCCGAGGAAAAAGCCCGTCAGGAACACCGACGCGGTGGCGGGGGTGGTCGCGCCGGCTTTCGCGATCAGCGCGCCGCCGACCGCCGCGAACCACAGGATCGCGCTCGGCGACGACATCGCGAGCAGCATCCCGCGCATGAAACTGCGCCGCGCGCTCGCCCGCGGCGGAAGCGGGGCGTCCGCATCGTCGTCGGCCGCCTTGGCGGGCGTGAGCGCTTCACGCGCCATCTTCCACGTGAGGAACAGCAGCACCGCGCCGCCGCCGATCCATACGATCCAGCGCACGGGTTCGAACTGCAGCAGTACGGCCATTCCCGCGAGCGCGAGCGCCGCGTAGACGAGATCGCCGACGCACGATCCGACGCCGAGCCAGAAGCCCGGCCGGAAGCCGTGCGACAGCGTCAGCGACAGCATCGCGACGTTGACGAGGCCGATGTCGAGACACAGCGACAGCGACAGAAAGAATCCGTCGGACAGCATGGAGGCGGGTGGAAAGCTCATCTTCTGGGTGCGTGCGACGATTGCGATGCGCGGGCCGGCGGGCGCCGGCCGCGTGGCGTCAGAGGCCGATCTCCTGCCACAGCCGGTCGACGCGGGCCTTCACGGCCGCATCCATCTCGATCGGGCGGCCCCATTCGCGGCTGGTTTCGCCGGGCCACTTGTTGGTCGCGTCGAGCCCCATCTTCGAGCCGAGTCCGGCCACCGGCGACGCGAAGTCCAGATAGTCGATCGGCGTGCTGTCCACCATCACCGTGTCGCGTACGGGGTCGACGCGCGTCGTGATCGCCCAGATCACTTCCTTCCAGTCGCGGATGTTCACGTCCTCGTCGACGACCACGATGAACTTCGTATACATGAACTGCCGCAGGAAGCTCCACACGCCGAACATCACGCGTTTCGCGTGGCCCGCGTAGCTCTTCTTCATCTGGACGATGGCCATCCGGTAGCTGCAGCCTTCGGGGGGCAGGTAGAAGTCGGTGATTTCCGTGAACTGCTTCTGCAGCAGCGGCACGAACACCTCGTTGAGCGCGACGCCGAGCACCGCGGGCTCGTCGGGCGGCTTGCCCGTGTAGGTCGAGTGGTAGATCGCGTCGCGACGCATCGTGATGCGCTCGACGGTGAACACCGGAAACCACTCCTGCTCGTTGTAATAGCCGGTGTGGTCGCCGTACGGCCCTTCGAGCGCGTGCTCGTACGCGGCCGCCGCATTACCGGCCGGCCGCGGCGGTGCGCCGGCCGGAGCGGGGGCAGGGGCGCCTTCCTGCGGATGAATGAAGCCTTCGAGCACGATCTCCGCGCGCGCCGGCACCTGCAGCGTGTCGACGCCCGGCGTCAGGCACTTCGCGAGCTCCGTGCGGCTGCCGCGCAGCAGGCCGGCGAACTGATACTCGGACAGCGAATCGGGCACGGGCGTCACCGCGCCGAGCGTCGTGGCCGGATCGGCGCCGAGCACGACCGCGACCGGATACGGCTTGCCGGGATTGCGCAGCGCGAACTCGCGGAAGTCGAGCGCGCCGCCGCGATGCGCGAGCCAGCGCATGATCAGCTTGTTGCGGCCGATCAGCTGCTGGCGGTAGATGCCGAGGTTCTGGCGCGCCTTGTTCGGCCCGCGCGTGACCGTCAGGCCCCACGTGACGAGGGGCCCCGCATCGCCAGGCCAGCAGGTCTGGATCGGCAGCTTGTTCAGGTCGACGTCGGCGCCTTCCCAGACGATCTCCTGGCACGGCGGCGACGACACCGACTTCGGCGCCATGTCCCACACCGCCTTCGCGAGCGACAGCAGCTTGCCGGCGTCCTTCAGGCTCTTCGGCGGATCGGGTTCCTTCAGCGCGGACAGCAGGCGTCCGAGATCGCGCAACGAAGCGAGCGCGGCATCGTCGCCCGCATCGACGCCCATCCCGAGCGCGACGCGGCGCGGCGTGCCGAACAGGTTGCCGAGCACCGGGAATGCATTGCCGGGCGGCGCGTTGAACAGCAGCGCCGGGCCGCCGGCGCGCAGCACGCGGTCGCACAGCTCGGTCATTTCGAGCACGGGCGACACGGGCTGCGTGACGCGCCGCAGTTCGCCGAGCGCCTCGAGGCGCTGAATGAAATCGCGTAAGTCTTTGTATTTCATGAAGAAGGTCCGGGCCACCCGCGGGGACGGGCGGCGATGAGAGGGCGCGGCGGCCGGCTGCGACCCCGAATCGACCGACGATTTTACCCGGGCAGCCGCCCGGACGCCCGGCGCGGAAAAAAGTCGACCGCGCGCAAACCCCTACGGCACGGGGCTTGCGTTCTGAAGAGCGGTTTTAAATTACTTTTTGTTATCATTTTGAGTTTTTATAGTGTTGATGATCTATAAAACCCTGCTAGAATCCGCTCACATTGGTTGCAGGGTAAAAGGCTTCGAGCCGCCAATCACCGATCTTTGACGCAGCGCGTCACCGTCCGCCGAATCCTGCACGGCGTCTTCGACGGCCTTTGTCGTAGTCCCAGCCAGCGCCACCAGACGCTGGTTTTTTGCGTGGGTGCCACCGCGTATGCCCGTCTCGCCCAGTGTGTGCGAAGGCGCCGGCCTTCTTACACCGTGGCCTCGAACGGTACTTATACCGTTTCCCCGATGCTTGCGCGTCCCAACCAAGGCGTGCGGCGTCGTGATTCCGCGGCGCGTTTTCTGTCTCGCCTTCGAGCTGAGCGAGCCGCACGAGTCATGTTCATGGGAGATGATCTGAATGAACGCTTGGTTATCGTGGCGTCCCACTGAGCAGCATGCGCAAATCGTGCGCAACTTGCTGCGTCGCGGGACGCGTGTCAGTCACCATCTATTCAGCGTTGTCGGCTGTTTCGCTGTCGCGGTTGCGCTTGCACTGTGGCTGCTGCCAACCGTCCGCGGCACGCTCGCCGCGAAGCTGATGCCGGTCGTATCCGCGGCCGTGCAGGCCGGCCCGGCCCGTCTGCTGTCCGGCCATCCGCTGCCGAACTTCGCGCCTGCCGGTGCGCAGCCGCAGCAGGAAGACAATCCCGAAACGGATACGCTTGCGGTCGGCCTCGATGTCGCACCGGAAGCTGCCGCGCAGGGCGCCCAGGGCGATGCGTCCGATCCGGCCCGCACCGGCCCGTCGCCGGTCGCGCTGGCCAAGCTGATTCCGATTCAGCGGGTGGCGGCCGATGCGCGCGACGATCGCGCGCTCGCGTCGAACCGCGAACAGGCGCTCGTCGCCACCTACCTGTCGCGCCGTTACCGCGTCGCGCAGGAGCCGCTCGGTCAGCTCGTCAAGGCGGCGTTCCAGACCGGCCGCGACGTCGGCCTCGATCCGCTGCTGCTGCTGTCCGTGATGGCGATCGAATCCGGCTTCAACCCGTACGCCGAAAGCGGCGTCGGCGCGAAGGGCCTGATGCAGGTCATGTCGAAGGTCCACTCCGACAAATTCGAGTACTTCGGCGGTACCGACACCGCGCTGCAGCCGCTCGCGAACCTGCAGGTCGGCGCGCTGGTGCTGAAGGACTGCATCGCGCGCGGCGGCTCGCTCGCGAACGGCCTGCGTCTGTACAACGGCTCGACGAACCCCGACGACAATGGCTACGGCTCGAAGGTGATGGCCGAGCGCGCCCGCCTGCGCGACGTCGCGCGTGGCCGCAACGTGCCGATCAATGCGCCGCAGGCGCCTGCGCAGCCCGCGAAGCCGATCGTCACCGCCGCTGCCGTGACGGCCGCGGCAGGCGGCGCGAAGCGCGTACATGCGACGCTCGACGGCACGACGTCGGTCAAGGCGGCGCCGAAGGAAGCGGCTTCGCAGGACGACGCGAGCGTCGATACCGCGAAGCAGTCGCGCGGCGATCATTCGGAGCTCGGCGCGTAACGCGTCACGCCCGCCGTGCGGCTGCGGCCGGCAGGACATGAAAAAGGCACCCGGGTGCCTTTTCGTTTTGCGGTACGGTGAAGCGGCCGCTGCGCCGGCCGCGGCGTCAGTGTCGACCGAACAGCGTCGCGAGCCGGTCGACGGCCTCTTCGAGCCGCGAGTAGGCCGTCGCATAGGACAGGCGGATATAGTCGTGCGGCGCATGGACACCGAAGTCCATGCCCGGCACCAGCACCACGCCCGCGTCGTGCAGCATCGCCTGCGTGAGCGCGGCGCTGTCGCCGGCCGCCGGGTGCGCGACGCCGCCGCAATGCGCATACACGTAGAACGCGCCGTCGGGCATCACCGGCACCGTGAAGCCGAGCCGCTCGAGCGCCGGTGCGATGAAATCGCGGCGGCGCTTGAATTCGAGCCGGCGTGTTTCGTAGATGTCGAGCGTCGCGGGTTCGAAGCAGGCGAGCGCCGCATGCTGCGCGAGTGCGGACGGGCAGATGAACAGGTTCTGCGACAGCTTCTCGAACGTGCCGACGAGCGCGGGCGGCACGACGAGCCACCCGAGCCGCCAGCCCGTCATGCTGAAATACTTCGAGAAGCTGTTCACGGTGATCACGTCGTCGCCGAACGACAGCGCCGACACGGGCGCGGCGTCGTAGCTGAGCCCCTGGTAGATCTCGTCGACGATCGTGAAGCCGCCGCGCGCGCGTACCGCGTCGACGATTCGCTTGAGTTCGTCCGGCTCGAGCGACGTGCCGGTCGGGTTCGACGGCGACGCGAGCAGCACGCCGCGCGTGCGCGCGTTCCAGTGCGTGCGGACGTCGTTTTCGGTGAGCTGGAAGCGCGCGTCCGGGCCGCTCGGCACGAGCACCGGGCGACCTTCGGCCGCCGCGACGAAGTGCCGGTTGCACGGGTATGACGGGTCGGGCATCAGCACTTCGTCGTCGCGACCGACCAGCGCGAGGCACGCGAGCAGCAGCGCGGCCGATGCGCCGGCCGTCACGACGATCCGCTCCGGGCCAATCGTGAGGCCGTATGCACGTGCATAGTGCGCGGCGATCGCCTCGCGCAGCGGCGTAATGCCGAGCGCGCTCGTGTACTGCGTGACGCCACGGCGCAGCGCAGCCGCGGCGGCCTCGACAACCGGCTCCGGCGCGGTGAAATCCGGTTCGCCGATGCCCATGTGGATAACATCGCGCCCCAAGGACTCGAGCCGCTGTGCCTCCTTCATCAGTTCCATCACGTAGAAGGGCTGGATCGCGTCGACGCGTGCGGCGAGCGTGACGAGCGAATCGGCGGTGGTATTCATCGGCGGGCAGGGCGGGGAGAAAAGAATGAAAAACGGGCGCTTGCGCGCCCGTGGACCAGCGAACGGGTATCAGCCGTTGCGACGCGCCTGCGTTTCGGCGGGGCGCAGCTTCGCGGCCAGCTTGTCGAGCACGCCGTTCACGTACTTGTAGCCGTCGGAGCCGCCGAACGTCTTCGCGAGTTCGACGGCTTCGTTGATGATCACGCGGTACGGCGTTTCGACGTGGTGCGTGAGCTCGAACGTCGCGATCAGCAGCACCGCGCGTTCGACCGGCGACAGCTGATCGATCGGACGGTCCAGCGACGGCGCCAGCGCTTCGACGAGCGTCGCATGCTCGCGGATCACGCCGTGCAGGATCGCTTCGAGCAGTTCCTTGTCAGCCTTGTCGTAACCGAGCGCGCCGCGCAGTTGCGCGTCGATCTCGCCGGAGGGCGCGTTCGACAGCAGCCACTGGTACAGGCCCTGCGTCGCCAGCTCGCGCGATTGTCGGCGGGCGCTCTTCTTCATGCGCGCTCCTCTTCGTCGTCTTCGTCTTCCTCTTCGTCCTCGTCGTCGCCGAGCTGGTCGAGGGCCATCGTCAGGTTGGCCATCTCGACGGCGACGCGTGCGGCGTCACGACCTTTCTCGGTCATGCGCGCGACGGCCTGCTCGTCGGTTTCGGTCGTCAGGACCGCGTTCGCGATCGGCAGGTTGAAATCGAGACCGATGCGGGTGATGCCCGCGCCGCTCTCGTTCGACACGAGTTCGAAGTGGTAGGTCTCGCCGCGGATCACCGCGCCGAGCGCGATCAGCGCGTCGAACTGGCCACTTTCGGCGAGCTTCTGCAGCGCGAGCGGGATTTCCAGCGCGCCGGGCACCGACACGAGCAGCACGTCTTCACCGGTGACGCCGAGGCGCTCCAGTTCTTCGACGCACGCGTCGGCGAGGCCGTTGCACACGGGTTCGTTGAAGCGCGATTGCACGATGCCGATACGCAGGCCGTCGCCTTCGAGATTCGGTTGGTATTGTCCGATTTCCATGATCTGGTCCGTGGTGTGGATGAACGGTTATAGGGCGAAAGCGCCGTGGCGGGTTACGCGTGGGACGCCGGGCAGGACGTGGCTTCGCCGCCGGGCATCGGGATGAAGCCCGTGACTTCGAGGCCGTAGCCGGACATGCTGCCCAGCTTGCGCGGATTCGACAGCACCTGCATCTTGCCGACGCCGACATCGCGCAGGATCTGCGCGCCGATGCCGAACGTCTTGAAATCGACCGGCCGGCGCTTGAGCGCAGCGGCCTTTTCTTCCTCGTCGAACGCCTTGAAGACGTCGATCAGGTGTTCCTTCGTGTCGCCGCAGTTGAGCAGCACGATCACGCCGAGGTCGCGTGCGGCGATCTCGCGCATCGCCGCGTCGAGCGTCCACGAGTGGGTCGACACGCCCGTCTCGAGCAGATCGAGCACCGACAGCGGCTCGTGCACGCGCGCCGGCGTGTCGACGTCGGGCGACGGCGTGCCGCGCACCAGCGCGATGTGCGGCGAGCCGCTCGGCTGGTCGCGGTACAGCACCGCGCGGAACGTGCCGTGCGCGGTCTGCATCGTGCGCTCGGCGATCCGCTCGATGATCGACTCGGTGCGGCTGCGGTACTGGATCAGATCGGCGATCGTGCCGATCTTCAGGTTGTGTTCCTTCGCGAATTCGATCAGGTCGGGCAGGCGCGCCATCGTGCCGTCGTCCTTGATCACCTCGCAGATCACCGCGGCCGGCGTGAGGCCCGCGAGCGCCGTGAAGTCGCAGCCGGCTTCGGTGTGGCCCGCGCGCACGAGCACGCCGCCCGGTTGCGCCATGATCGGGAACACGTGGCCCGGCTGCACGATGTGCTCGGGGCGCACGTCGTGCGCGACCGCCGTGGCGATCGTGTGCGCGCGGTCGGCGGCCGAGATGCCGGTCGTCACGCCTTCGGCCGCTTCGATGCTGACCGTGAACGCGGTGCCGTACTGCGTGCCGTTGCGGTAGGTCATCAGCGGCAGGTGCAACTGCTTGCAGCGTTCCTGCGTCAACGTCAGACAAATCAGGCCGCGGCCGTACTTGGCCATGAAGTTGATCGCTTCCGGCGTGACGAATTCGGCGGCGATCACGAGGTCGCCCTCGTTTTCGCGGTCTTCTTCGTCGACCAGGATCACCATCCGGCCGGCTTTCAGCTCGGCGATGATGTCGAGCGTGGAGGCGAGCGTCATAAGGGGGCGAGAAAGAGGAAAGTGCGTATTTTACGCCAGCCGGACGGCGTTTCGGCTGGCGCGGGCGGCGCGGGGCCGGCGAGTGCTCCGGAAAGCGCTGCGGCCGGCCTGTGCGCGGGTGCGGACGGTTGTGGGCCGGGCGTGGCCCGGCCGCGCGTCACGCGTGGTCGTTGCGGCCGCCGAGGTAGTCCAGCTTGCCGAGTTCGACGCCGCTGTGGCGCAGGATGTCGTACGCGGTCGTCACGTGGAAGAAGAAATTGGGCAGCACGAAATTCAGCAGGTACGACTGGCCGGTGAACTCGATCGGGCCGACGCGCATCTTCAGCACGATCTGGCGCGCCTCGCTGCCGTCGATCTGCGCGGCGTCGAAGCTTTTCAGATAGTCGATCGTCTTCTGGATGCGCGCGTGGAGTTCGTCGAAGGTCTGCTCGACATCCGGGTAGCTCGGGATCTCGGCGCCGGCGAGCCGCGCGGCGCAGCCCTTGGCCGTGTCGGTCGCGATGTAGACCTGGCGGACGAGCGGCAGCATGTCCGGATAAAGGCGTGCGCCGATGAACACCGACGGATCGATCTGCTTCTCGGCCGCATGCGCCTGCGCCTTGCCGAGGATGTGCTGCAGGTTGGTGAGACCGCGGATCAGGACGGGCAGCGAAGCCTGGTACATCGAGATGGACATGGGGACGACTCCAATGGGAAGAATGGCGGCCGCTACGCGGCGCGTCGTACGTGGCAGCATGGGAACCGCTGTCGACGCATCTTAGCGCGGCGGCATGACCCGTGCGCGTCGTTGGCCGTTCGGCCAGGTGTCGGCTTGCCGGACGGCCAACGAGCGAACGCGATCGCGATGCTGTCGCTTGGGATGGCCGACGGGGCGGCCCAGCACGAAGTAGGGCGGGAGCAACGCTCGGTGAAGCGATGGGGCTGCGGCGACGCCCGGACAATGCCGGGCCGAACCGTCAGCCGTCGTTACATATATGGGACCGAACTGCCCGATCAGTCCTGCTGGACGCCCTGCGACGCCGACAGCATCCGCTCCACATACCGCGCGATCATGTCGACTTCGAGGTTGACCTTGTCGCCGGCCTTCACGTGACGCAGCGTCGTGACTTCGACCGTATGCGGAATCAGGTTGATCGAGAATTCGCAGCCGTCCGCGCGATCGTCGACCGTATTGACGGTCAGGCTCACGCCGTTCACCGTGATCGAGCCCTTGTACGCGAGATAGCGGCCGAGCTCGCGCGGCGCGACGATTCGCAGTTCGTGCGACTCGCCGACCGGCGCGAAGCGCGTGACGGCGCCGAGGCCGTCTACATGGCCCGACACGATATGCCCGCCGAGGCGGTCGTGCGCGCGCAGCGCCTTCTCCAGGTTCACTTCGCCGGGCTGCGCGAGACCGACCGTCCGGTTCAGGCTTTCGCGCGACACGTCGACGTCGAACGTGGTGTCGGTCTTCTCGATCACCGTCATGCACGCACCCTGGATCGCGATGCTGTCGCCGAGCGCGACATCCGCCAGGTCGAGCCCGCCGGCCTGCACGGTCAGGCGCACGCCGGCTTCGGCCGACGTGCCGAGCGCGGCGATCGATTCGATGCGGCCGACGGCCGCGACAATTCCGGTAAACATCGTGACGATCCCGTTCAGTGAGAGGCGTCGGGCGGCGTGAGCCGCGCGAGGATCCGCAAGTCGTCGCCGATCCGCTCGAACCCGTGGAACGACAGCCGGGTGCGCGCATCGAGGCTGGCCGGCGCGGCGAGATCGAACATGCCGGCCGCGTCGGCGCCCAGCAGGCTCGGCGCCAGATAGACCAGCAATTCGTCGACGCACCGCTCGCGCAGCAGCGAACCGTTCAGCTTGTGGCCGGCCTCCACGTGCAGTTCGTTCACGCCGCGCGCGCCGAGCGCGGCCAGCATCGCGGGCAGGTCGACCTTGCCGTGCGCATTCGCGAGCGGCACGATTTCCGCGCCGCGCGACCTCAGCACGTTCGCGCGGACTTCGCCGGCGGCGTCGAGCCGGCCGCAGAAAATCAGCAGCGGCGCGCCTTCGAGCAGCCGCGCGTCGAGCGGCAGGTCGAGGCGGCTGTCCACCAGGATGCGTTGCGGCTGACGCGGCGTGTCGATGCCGCGCACGGTCAGCAACGGATTGTCCTCGCGCACCGTGCCGATGCCGGTGAGGATCGCGCACGCGCGTGCGCGCCACGCGTGCCCGTCGAGGCGCGCGGCCTCGCCGGTGATCCACTGGCTTTCGCCGGACGGCAGCGCGGTGCGGCCGTCGAGCGACGCGGCGGTCTTCATCCGCACCCACGGGCGGCCGCGCGTCATCCGCGACACGAAGCCGATGTTCAGCTCGCCGGCCTCGTGCGCGAGCAGCCCGCAGCGCACGTCGATACCCGCGTCGCGCAGCATCCCGAGGCCGCGCCCCGACACCTGCGGGTTCGGGTCTTCCATCGCGGCGGCGACTTTCGCGACGCGCGCGTCGATCAGCGCGTTCGCGCACGGCGGCGTGCGGCCGAAATGGCTGCACGGTTCGAGCGTCACGTAGACGGTCGAGCCCGCGACGTCGTAGCCGCGCGAACGCGCATCCTTCAGCGCCTGCACTTCCGCGTGATCCTGGCCGGCCGGTTGCGTGAAGCCTTCGCCGATCACGTCGCCGTCCTTGACGATCACGCAGCCGACGCGCGGATTCGGCGCGGTCGTGTACATGCCGTGCGCGGCGAGCCCGAGCGCGCGCTGCATGTGGGCGAAATCGGTATCCGAGAACATGCGCGCGGCCCCGGGTCAGGCGGCGAGTGCCGCGAACGCGCGGCGCGCGGCCGCGAGCGTCGCGTCGATCACCGCATCGTCGTGCGTGCTCGACACGAAGCCGGCTTCGTACGCGGACGGCGCGAAGTACACGCCCTCGTCGAGCATCAGGTGGAAGAAGCGGTTGAAGCGCGCGATGTCGCTCTTCGTGACTTCCGCGAAGCTGCCCGGCACGCGCTCGGCGAAGTACAGGCCGAACATCGCGCCGATCGAATCGGCCGCGAACGGTACGCCGGCCGCGCGCGCTTGCGCCGCGAGGCCGTCGGCGAGCCGCTTCGTCTGCGCGGTGAGCGCGTCGTAGAAACCCGGCGCCTGGATCAGTTGCAGCGTCTTCAGGCCCGCGGCGACCGCGATCGGGTTGCCCGACAGCGTGCCGGCCTGGTAGACGCCGCCGAGCGGCGCGAGGTGGGCCATGATGTCGCGGCGGCCGCCGAACGCGGCGGCCGGCATCCCGCCGCCGATTACCTTGCCGAGGCAGGTGAGATCGGCCGCGATGCCGTAGTACGCCTGCGCGCCGCCGAGCGCGACGCGGAACCCGCACATCACCTCGTCGAAGATCAGCACGGCGCCGTGCTTCGTGCACAGCGCGCGCAGCGCGCCCAGGAATTCGGGCGTGCCGCGTACGAGATTCATGTTGCCGGCGACCGGCTCGACGATCACCGCGGCGATCTCGTCGCCGAATGCGCCGAACGCTTCCTCGAGCGCGGCGACGTTGTTGTATTCGAGGACGGTCGTATGCTTCGCGATGTCGGCGGGCACGCCGGCCGAGGTCGGGTTGCCGAACGTCAGCAGGCCCGAGCCGGCCTTGACCAGCAGGCTGTCCGCGTGGCCGTGGTAGCAGCCCTCGAACTTGACGATGCGGCTGCGGCCCGTGAAGCCGCGCGCGAGACGCAGCGCGCTCATCGTGGCCTCGGTGCCGCTCGACACCATCCGCACCTGCTCGATCGACGGCACGAGCTTGCAGATTTCCTCGGCGATCTCGATTTCCGCTTCGGTCGGCGCGCCGAACGAGAAGCCGTCGGCGAGCACGTTCTGCACGGCCGACAGCACTTCCGGATGGACGTGGCCGACGATCATCGGGCCCCACGAGCCGATGTAGTCGATGTACTGCTTGCCGTCGGCATCCCAGAAATACGGGCCTTGCGCGCGCGCGACGAAGCGCGGCGTGCCGCCGACCGACCGGAACGCGCGCACCGGCGAGTTGACGCCGCCCGGAATGGTCTTCTGGGCGCGTTCGAAGAGAAGCTGATTGTTGGACATGAGCGAAACCTGCGAGAGAAGGGCGCGGGGGCCGGTGCACGGGCCGCGGCGCCTGGGCGGAACGATCGTCCGATTGTACCGGAGACGCGCGCGGCAAGCCCGCCGGCCGGTCTGCGGCCTTTCGGCGCGCGGCATCGGCCGGCCGGAAAGGCGCGCGTGATGCGACCCGGTTTCCGCTTATCGCGGCGGCTTGCGCTTGCCGGTCAGCTCGGCCCAGCGCTTTTCGAGCGGGCCTTCGACCATCGGCTTGATCGACGTGCCGGAGCTCTGCGCATCCCAGGTCTGGACCGAATACGGATGGACGCGCAGCGCGTCGCGCGCGATTACGACGTCCTGATGCGCATCGACCAGCCAGTCGTACACGAAGTCGATGCACAGCCGGTAGCCGCGCTTCGTCGACGGATCGGGCACCTCGTACGGCGCGCGCGTCACGTAGCCGGAGCCGAACACGCCCTTCGGTTCCTTCGCGACGCGGTGCAGGAACACGCGGTCGCCCGGCAGGATGCCGCGCGCGAAGCCGCAGCCCCACACGTCATGCACGGCCTCGCCGGCCTTCACGCGCGCGGCGACGTCGGGCAGCTCGGGCCACGGCCATTTCTTGGGGCTCCAGATCAGCAGGAAAGCGGTCATCGGGTGGGTCGTACGTCGAATGGTCAGACGAGAGAGGCAAGCAGCAGCAAGCTTAATCGAATCGGCCCGCGCGTTTGTTCCGCGCATGACGAGCATGGGTGTTTCGCGGCGTGCCGCCGCACGCGGCCCAAGGCACGCAAAAAAGTTGCGCGTACAATCATGAGCCTGAACGCGTCGCTTGCGGCGCGGTTTCCCGTCTTCACCGCCACGCGCGCCCCGATGCGCGCGGGCTCCCATTCCGGATACCCATGTCTCACGTCGTCCGGCGCCGGCCCGATGCCCGGCTGATCCTGTTGCTCGGCGCGCTCGCGGCCTGCGGGCCGATCGCCACCGACATGTACCTGCCGAGCCTGCCGTCGATCGCCGACAGCTTCTCCGTCAGCGCCGGCGCCGCGCAGCGCACGCTGACGAGCTTCATGGCCGGCTTCTCGATCGGCATGCTGCTGTACGGCCCGCTGTCCGATACGTGGGGCCGCCGCCCCGTGTTGCTCGGCGGCATTGCGCTGTTCACGCTCGCGAGCATCGGCTGCTTCGTGTCGGGTTCGATCGACATGCTGATCGTCGTGCGTTTCCTGCAGGCGCTCGGCGCCGGCGCCGCGTCGGTGCTCGCGCGTGCGATCGCGCGCGACGCGCACGAGCCGAGCGATGCGGCGAAGGTGCTGTCGATGGTCGCGATCGTCACCGCGGTCGGGCCGCTGCTCGCGCCGCTGATCGGCGGCCAGATCCTGCGTTTCTCCGGCTGGCGCGGCGTGTTCGTCGTGCTGGCCGTGTTCGGCGCGATCTGCGCGACGACCGCGTACCTGCGCGTGCCCGAAACCTGGCCGAAGGAGCGGCGCAAGAGCGCGGCCGTGCTCGCGTCGTTCGCGTCGTACGGGCGCATCCTGTCCGATCCCGTCGCATGGGGGCACATGCTGTGCGGCGGGATGGCGTTCGCGTCGATGTTCTCGTACATCACCGCGACGCCGTTCGTGTACATCGAGTATTTCCACGTGTCGCCGCAGCACTACGGGCTGCTGTTCGGCCTGAACGTCGTCGGGATCATGATCGGCAACTTCGCGAACACGCGGCTCGTCGGCCGCATCGGCTCGCTGCGCATCATCTCGGCCGCGTCGCTCGTGAGCTGCATCGCGTCGCTCGCGGTCGCGTTCGTCGCGCTGACGGGGTTGGGGGGGGGGGGGGGGGGGGG